>NZ_JBXAQZ010000003.1:0-504244 GCF_058807755.1 Pseudomonas sp. GW821-FHT12A04 | reverse complement strand
TATCTGTCGCCAATAGCCATGGAGCAAAAAGCGGCATAAACACCGTAACCGGTGTCCGGGATTACTTGACCAGTTCAAGCTCGCTCCCACAGGGGGCTGCGGCGTTCGCAGAATAGGGCGGATGACCTTGGTCTGATTGCATTCGCAGCTGGATGGTTTAGTGTGGTTTCTACCTTCCAAAACAATAAAAACAGGCTTTCCAATGAGCCAGAGTCTCAACCAGCTGCGCAAGTTCGTTTCCCCTGAAATCATCTTCGGTGCCGGTAGCCGGCACAGTGTCGGCAATTACGCCAAGACCTTTGGCGCACGCAAGGTGCTGGTGGTCAGCGATCCCGGCGTGATCGCCGCCGGCTGGGTCGCCGATGTCGAGGCCAGCCTGCAAGCGCTGGGCATCGAATACTGCCTGTACAGCGATGTCTCGCCCAACCCACGGGTCGAAGAGGTGATGCTCGGTGCCGAGATGTACCGGGAAAACCACTGCGACGTGATCGTCGCCGTCGGTGGTGGCAGCCCGATGGACTGCGGCAAAGGCATCGGCATCGTCGTCGCCCATGGTCGCAGCATTCTCGATTTCGAGGGCGTGGACACCATCCGCGTGCCCAGCCCGCCGCTGATCCTGATTCCGACCACCGCCGGCACCTCGGCCGATGTCTCGCAATTCGTGATCATTTCCAATCAGCAGGAGCGCATGAAGTTCTCCATCGTCAGCAAGGCCGTGGTGCCGGACGTTTCGCTGATCGACCCGGAAACCACCCTGAGCATGGACCCGTTCCTGTCGGCCTGTACCGGCATCGACGCGCTGGTGCATGCCATCGAAGCCTTCGTGTCCACCGGCCACGGGCCGTTGACCGACCCCCATGCGCTGGAGGCGATGCGCCTGATCAATGGCAATCTGGTGCAAATGATCGCCAACCCGACCGACATCGCCCTGCGCGAGAAGATCATGCTCGGCAGCATGCAGGCCGGGCTGGCGTTTTCCAACGCCATCCTGGGCGCCGTGCATGCCATGTCCCACAGCCTCGGCGGCTTTCTGGACCTGCCCCACGGCCTGTGCAACGCGGTGCTCGTCGAGCATGTGGTGGCCTTCAATTACAACTCGGCACCGGAGCGCTTCAAGGTGATCGCCGAGACCTTCGGCATCGACTGCCGAGGCCTGAATCACCGGCAGATCTGTGGGCGCCTGGTCGAACACCTGATCGCCCTCAAGCACGCCATCGGCTTTCACGAAACCCTCGGTTTGCATGGCGTCAGGACCTCGGATATTCCGTTCCTGTCGCAGCATGCGATGCACGATCCGTGCATCCTGACCAACCCGCGCGAATCCAGCCAGCGTGATGTCGAGGTCGTCTATGGCGAAGCCCTCTGACGAGCAACAACGCGCCCTGGCCGGGCTGCTGGGGCTGGGCAGCCATTCGGCGCGCAAGAGTCATTACCCGGAACTGGCCGCGCGCCTGGATGATCTGGAAGCCGAGCGTAACCGCTACAAGTGGCTGTTCGAAAACGCGGTGCACGGTATCTTCCAGGCCAGCCTGCACGATGGCATGCGTGCCGCCAACCCGGCGCTGGCACGCATGCTTGGCTATCAGGACCCGCAGGAGGTGCTGTTCTCCCTGACCGACCTGGCCGGCGCCCTGTTTGTCGACGGCGCGCAGGAGCTGGAAAACATCGGCGAGATCCTCAGGCACCAGCGCAGCCTGCACGGCTATGAAACCCGCTTGCGCCGCAAGGACGGCAGCCATCTCGATGTGTTGATGAACCTGCTGCTCAAACCTGGCCAGGAAGGGCTGGTGGAGGGGTTCGTTTCCGATATCACCGAGCGCAAACAGGCCCAGCAACGCCTGCAGCAACTCAATGACGAACTGGAGCTGCGCGTCGTCGCGCGCACCAATGAACTGCTCGAAGCCAACCGTAACCTTCAGCAGCAGATCACCCAGCGTAAACAGATCGCCAAGGCCTTGCGCGATGCCCGCGATGCCGCCGAGGCCGCCAATCACAGCAAGGACAAATACCTCGCCGCCGCCAGCCACGACCTGCTGCAACCGCTGAACGCCGCGCGGTTGCTGGTTTCGACCTTGCGCGAACGCCAATTGCCGGAAGCCGAACAGGTGCTGGTGGAGCGCACTCACCAGGCCCTGGAAGGGGCCGAAGACCTGCTGACGGATCTGCTCGACATTTCCCGGCTCGATCAGGCCGCGGTCAAGCCGGACATCGCGTCGTACCGCCTCGACGAACTGCTTGGGCCGCTGGTGTCGGAGTTCCAGTCCGTCGCCCAGGCGGCCGGCTTGAACCTGCGGGTGCGCATGGCCGATTACGCCATCAGCACCGACTTGCGCCTGATGACGCGGATCCTGCGCAACTTTCTCAGCAATGCCTGTCGCTACACCGATGAAGGCAGCATCCTGCTGGCGGTAAGGCGTCGGGGCGAGATGCTGCGC
Source organism: Pseudomonas sp. GW821-FHT12A04 (assembly GCF_058807755.1). NCBI lineage: Bacteria > Pseudomonadati > Pseudomonadota > Gammaproteobacteria > Pseudomonadales > Pseudomonadaceae > Pseudomonas > Pseudomonas sp. GW821-FHT12A04. The sequence goes on along the minus strand of NZ_JBXAQZ010000003.1, from coordinate 501,809 downwards.
CTGGAGGTCTGGGACACCGGGCGTGGCATCGCCGCCGACCGGCTCGATTCGATCTTCCTCGAGTTCAACCAACTGGACGTCGGTCGCGCCGCCGACCGCAAGGGCGTGGGCCTGGGGCTGGCGATTGTCGAGCGCATCGCCAAGATCCTTGGCTATAGGATCGGCGTGTACTCGTTGCCGGGGCGGGGTTCGATGTTCAGCATCGAGGTGCCGATATCCGACGAGGTTCCGTTGCCCGTGAGCCAGGCGGTACCACAACCGGGTACCGGCAATCCGTTGCCGGGCCGCCGTTTACTGGTGATCGACAACGAAGTGAGCATTCTCGAAAGCATGGGCGCGTTGCTCGGGCAGTGGGGCTGCGACGTTCTGGTCGCCACCGATGAAGCGGCTGCGCTGGCGGCGCTAAGCGGACAGGCGCCGGAGCTGATTCTCGCGGACTATCACCTCGATCACGGGGTGGTCGGCTGTGATGTTGTGCGACATTTACGCGAGCATTTCCACCAGGACATTCCCGCGGTGATCATTACCGCCGACCGCACCGACCAATGTCGGCGTGCGTTGCAGCGGCTCAACGCACCCTTGCTGAACAAACCGGTGAAGCCTGGCAAGTTGCGAGCGGTATTGAGTCAACTGTTGGGAGCATCTGCCTGAAGCGGTCGATACTGCAGGGTGAAACCCAGTTCGGTGGATTGGCCCTGTTCCAGCAAACGCAACCCCGGCCGACCGGGCAGGTGGTGCGCGTTGACCGGATGGCTCACCGGTTCGATGCAGAAAAACTCCAGGCCCACGGGGCAGTACAGCAGGTAGTAATCGCTGCCGGTGGCCTGGCAGTCGAGCGTGTAACCAAGATCCGCTTGCTCGATCAGGCAGTGACCGTTCCATTCGCAGAAGCCGTTGTCCACCAGCAATTCGGGCAATGCCTTCAGATGCTGGAAATCCCACTCGAGCGGCAATGCGCTGAGTTCTGTCGGCAGTTTTGCCCTGTCGCACAACCACACATGCCGGGCGGGCGCCTGTAGTCGGGTGTTCTCGGTGCGCGGCAGATACGGATGCAATCCCAGGCCATGCCACGCAGCGTGCTCGGCCAGGTGGGTGACGTGCAGTTCGATGCTCAGCTTGCCCGCGCTCAAATGGAAACGTTGCCGGGCGCGATAAGCGAAGGGGGTTGTGCCGTCGAGCTGCAGGACCACTTCATTTTCCGACCGGGAAACCATGTCCCACGCCTGCTGCCAGGCGCTGCCGTGAATCGGCAGGGGATCGGTGAGGCTGTTGGGCGCCAGTGCCAGCCAGCCATCGGGGCAATCGAAACCGCCATCGGCGATGCGGTTGGACCAGGGGATCAAGGGAAAGCAGCCGAGTTTGCCGGGCAGGCCGGTGTTCAGGGCATGGGCATCACTGTGGCGCAACAAGGGCTGTCCGGTGCTGCGCACCGTCCAGTTGACGATGCTGGCGCCAAGCTCGGGCGCGAGGATGAGGCGGGTGAATTCGTCTTCGAGTTCGATCAGTGTTAGCGACATGTTGACCTGCTGTGTGATTTTCAAGGCTTGCACCGTTCCCTGTGGCGAGGGGGCTTGCCCCCGTTGGGTCGCGAAGCGGCCCCTACGACTTTCAGGCATATCGAGGCGTTTATATTTGCGTCTGCTGCGCAGCCTAACGGGGGGCAAGCCCCCTCGCCACAAAAGCTCGCTCCCACAAGGGATTGGATTGTCAGCTGGAAATCATCGGCGGCAGCGTGCCGAGCAGGGCCGCGACGGTCAGGGTTTTCTTGAGCAACATCGTGGGTACCTCAGGCAGTTTCCAAGTGCGCAGAGTTTAGCTATACGACAGCGGCAGTACGAAGTTTCGTTTTCCCCTGTCGCCGCGATCCAGAGCGGATGCTAGTCTTGCTCAACGTTGTTGTCGGGGATCCGCATGGGCAATCACAAGATCGAGATTCGTCGCAGTAACGTCGAAAAAATCCTGCTGGGGGCGGAAAAAGTCTTCGCTGAAAAGGGCTTTGGCAGCACCGCCATGGCCGACATCGCCGCTGAAGTACAACTGCCGCGCTCCAACCTGCACTACTACTTCAGCACCAAGACCGAGTTGTACAGCGCCGTGCTGTTCGACTTGCTGGAAGTCTGGAAGCAGGATGCGCTGTGCTTCGAGATGTTCGATGACCCGCGTGTGGTGCTCAGCAGCTACATCCGCGCCAAGATGAACCATTCCCGCAGCCGGCCCTATGGCTCGAAAGTCTGGGCCAACGAAATCATCCATGGCGCGCCGACCCTCGGCGAAGCGCTGGATGCGAGCCTGTACGACTGGGCCAAGATGAAGGAAGCGAAAATCCGCCAGTGGGTGGACGACAAACGCATCCTGCCGGTGGAGCCCTCGAGCCTGCTGTACATGATCTGGGCCTCGACCCAGCACTACGCCGACTTCGATCACCAGGTGAATATTCTCAACGACCATCAGCCGCTGTCGGACATGCAGTTCGAGAAAGCGGTGCAGACGGTGACCAGTGTGATTTTGCGGGGGATCGGGTTGGAGCCTTGAGATTTGTGCTGCAGTGGCCGGCCTCATCGCGAGCAAGCTCGCTCCCACAGGGATCATTGGTGTACTCAGGTTTGATGTACGACACAAATCCACTGTGGGAGCGAGCTTGCTCGCGATGGCGCCGGTTCAGACGCCGCAGATTTCAAGGACCGACGTGATACGGATTCCTCGGATCATGATTCCAGTCCAGGAACGGCTTGCCAGTCTCCACCGGCACCATCTCGATGCAGTCCTGCACCGGGCAGGTGATCTGGCACAGGTTGCAGCCCACACACTCCTCATCGATCACTTGATACTTGTGAGTGCCATCCGCTTGCTTGAGGCTGGCCACGGCCTGGTGCGAGGTGTCCTCACAAGCGATATGGCAGCGACCGCAACCGATACAAGCCTCCTGATCGATTTTCGCGATCACCTGGTAGTTGATGTCCAGGTACTTCCAGTCCGTGGTGTTGCCCACCGCGCGGCCGGAAAACTCCGAAATGCTGGCATAGCCCTGACTGTCCATCCAGCGTGACAAGCCGTCCTTCATGTCTTCGACAATCCGGAAGCCATGCAGCATCGCCGCCGTGCAGACCTGCACCGAGCCACTGCCGAGCGCGATGAATTCCGCCGCATCGCGCCAGTTGCCAATGCCGCCGATCCCGCTGATCGGCAGGCCCTGGGTCTGCGGGTCGCGGGCGATTTCGGCGACCATGTTCAAGGCAATCGGCTTGACGGCCGAGCCGCAGTAACCGCCGTGGGTGCTTTGGCTGCCGACCATGGGATTGGCGACCATGCGTTCGAGGTTAACGCTGGTGATCGAGTTGATGGTGTTGATCAACGACACCGCATCGGCACCACCACGGTGGGCCGCGCGGGCGGCGACACGGATGTCGGTGATGTTCGGCGTGAGCTTGACGATCACCGGCAGCGAGCAATAGGTCTTGCACCAGCGGGTGACCTGTTCCACGTATTCCGGCACCTGGCCGACCGCCGCGCCCATGCCGCGTTCCGGCATGCCGTGGGGGCAACCGAAGTTCAGCTCGATGCCGTCGGCGCCAGTGGCTTCCACCAGCGGCAGGATGTGTTTCCAGGATTCTTCGATGCAGGGCACCATCAAGGACACGATCAGCGCACGGTCCGGCCAGTCCTTTTTGACCTGGGTGATTTCCCGCAGGTTGATCTCCAGCGAGCGGTCAGTGATCAGCTCGATGTTGTTAAAGCCCAGCACCTCCCGGTTAGCCCCGAAGTGTGCCGAGTAGCGCGAAGACACGTTCACCGCCGCCGGGTCTTCACCCAGGGTTTTCCAGACTACGCCGCCCCAGCCGGCCTCGAAGGCGCGGACCACGTTGTAGGCCTTGTCGGTCGGCGGCGCGGAGGCCAGCCAGAATGGATTGGGTGCTTTGATGCCGGCGAAGACAATCGACAGATCGGCCATTTACGCAGCCTCCACGTTGAGCATCAGTTGAGCGTTGATCGCCTCGGCGGCGCGCTTGCCATGCTGCACGGCTTGCACGGTAAGGTCCTGATCGAGGCTGGTGCAGTCGCCGCCGGCATACACGCCGGGGATGCTGGTGCGCAGTTGCTCATCGACTTCGATGCGTTCGCCCTGACGCTTGAGTTCTCGGGCCAGCGGATCGCTGAGGGCGCTGCCGTCGAAGGTCTGGCCGATGGCCTTGAAGATCGCGTCGGCGGCCAGTTCGAAGGTTTCACCGGTGGTTTGCAGGCGGTCTTTCACCAGACGGGTGCGGGCGAAACGCATGCCGCGCACGCGGCCATGGTCATCGAGCAGCACTTCTTCGGGTTGAGCCCAGGTCATCAGCCGCACCTGATTGGCCTTGGCAATCTCCTGTTCGTGATGGGTGGCCCCCATGTCCTCGATGCCACGGCGGTACACCAGATTCACATCGTGGGCGCCGAGGCGGGCCATTTGCACCGCCATGTCGATGGCGGTGTTGCCTGCGCCGAGGACAATGCAGTGGTCGGCCAGGGGCAGTTGGCTCAGGTCATCGGCCTGGCGCAGTTCACGGATGTAGTCGGTGGCGGCGAGCAGGCCGGGCGCGTCTTCGTGGGCCAGCCCTAGCTGTTTGCTGGCATTGAGCCCGAGGCCGAGGAACACCGCATCGAACTGTTGATGCAGTTCACTGAGGGTCAGGTTCTCTCCGAGTTTCTGCCCGTGGCGGATTTCGATGCCGCCAATCTCCAACAGGAACTCAAGCTCCTTTTGCGCGTAGTCATCCACCAGTTTGTATTTGGCGATTCCGTACTCGTTGAGGCCGCCAGCCTTTTCCCGCGCCTCGAAAATCACCACGTCATGCCCGTGCATGGCACTGCGGTGGGCGCAAGACAAACCGGCCGGACCGGCACCCACCACGGCGATGCGTTTGCCGGTGGCGGCAGCACGCTGGAAGGGGTGCGTGCTGAAATGGGCGTTGTCCACGGCGTAACGTTGCAACAGGCCGATCATGACCGGCGCGCATTCGTGAGTGTTGTTGCGCACGCAGGCTTGCTGGCAAAGAATCTCCGTCGGGCACACCCGGGCGCAACTGCCGCCGAGGATGTTGGCCGAGAGGATTTTCTGCGCGGCGCCTTGCACGTTGTCCTGCGCAATGTTGCGGATGAACGAGGGAATGTCGATCTCGCTCGGACAGGCATTCACGCAGGGCGCGTCGTAGCAATACAGGCAGCGCGAGGCTTCCAGGTGCGCCTGGCGCTCGTTGAGCGGCGGCGCCAGATCGGTGAAGTGGCCGGCGAGGGCGGCCGCATTCTCAACGGGATGCGGGAGGTGGTCCAGGGTCTTGATCACGGTTTTGGCCTCACGGTTATTTGAGGTGCTGCCTCTGAATGGGCATTGTTTTTTGTGTTGTCTGTGCGGGCCTCATCGCGAGCAAGCTCGCTCCCACAGGGATCTCGGGTGTTCACAAAACCTGTGGGAGCGAGCTTGCTCGCGATAGGCCGAAGGCCGCTCTCAGCGTTTCACGGCAACCGGCTGATTCAACTCAGCCCGCTTGCTCAGCAAATCAAACACCGCCGGATACGCCGGTCGTTCGATGTAGCGCCCGGCCCCGCGTTCGGCCCGCAGGTCGCCGTCGGCCCAGACCACGCGGCCCTGGCTGATGGTGTGGCTGGGCACGCCGCGCACGGTCTTGCCTTCGAAGATGTTGAAGTCCACCTGCTGGTGGTGGGTCTTGGCGGAAATGGTGCGCGTGCCTTGCGGGTCCCACAGCACCAGGTCGGCATCGGCACCCACACGAATCGCGCCTTTGCGTGGGTAGAGGTTGAAGATCTTCGCCGTGTTGGTGGACGTCAGCGCGACGAATTGCTGCATCGAAAAGCGTCCGCTGTTCACGCCTTCATCCCACAACACCGCCATGCGGTCTTCGATGCCGGCGGTGCCGTTGGGGATCTTGCTGAAGTCGTCGCGGCCAGCGGCTTTTTGCTCGGCGCAGAAGCAGCAGTGGTCGGTGGCGGTGGTGTGCAGGTTGCCCGATTGCAGGCCATGCCAGAGCGCTTCCTGATGGCCGCGGGGGCGGAACGGCGGGCTCATCACGTAACCGGCGGCGGTTTGCCAGTCCGGATCGCGGTAGACGCTGTCGTCCAGCAGCAGGTGCCCGGCCAGTACTTCGCCGTAGACCGGCTGGCCCTTGCCCCGGGCGTAGGTGATTTCGTCCAGGGCTTCCTTGGTCGAGACGTGAACCAGGTACAGTGGCGTGCCTAGGGTTTCGGCGATGCGGATCGCCCGGCTCGCGGCCTCACCCTCAACCTGTGAAGGCCGCGACAGCGGATGCGCTTCCGGTCCGGTGATGCCCTGGGCCATCAGCTTGCGTTGCAGGTGATACACCAGTTCACCGTTTTCCGCGTGAACGGTCGGCACCGCGCCCAGTTCCAGGCAGCGTTCGAAACTCGCCACCAGGGTGTCATCGGCGGCCATGATCGCGTTCTTGTAGGCCATGAAATGCTTGAAGCTGTTGACGCCGTGCTGGCTGACCAGTTCGGCCATTTCCTCGCGGACCTGTTCGCTCCACCAGGTGATGGCGACGTGAAAGCCATAGTCCGACGCCGACTTCTCGGCCCAACCGCGCCACTGATGGAAGGCTTCGAGCAAGGATTGCTGCGGGTTGGGAATCACGAAGTCGATGATCGACGTGGTGCCGCCGGCCAGTCCGGCCGCCGTGCCGCTGTAGAAGTCTTCGCTGGCCACGGTGCCCATGAAGGGCAGTTGCATGTGGGTGTGCGGGTCGATGCCGCCGGGCATCAGGTATTGGCCGCTGCCGTCGAGCACTTCGGCGCCTGCAGGTACATCGAGATTTTCGCCGATGGCCTTGATCACGCCGTCTGCGCAATACACATCGGCGCGATAACTTTCATCATGGGTAACAAGGGTGGCGCCACGGATCAACAGAGACATTCCGAGTTCCTCGCAGGCAATGACCGGTTTATGCCGGTTCTAGATGTTCTATATACAAACAGCCCGGTCAGATTTATTCCTGTCAGTGCTGTCAGGATTAAACGCTAGCTGCAGTTATCCGAATCGGCAAGAATATTTTTTATAAGCTTATGCAGTAATTAACTAATTGATAATTAAAGATTAATTGCAAGAATCACCAAAATGGTGAGGCCGTTCACCATTTTGACGCACTTGACAGGATCGAAAAATAGTCAAGATTTCTTATGTGAAATCAGCTGTTTGAGTATGGTCTATGGTTGATGCGCAGCCATCGAAAAAAAGATCAACGCACCAGATTGAGTCCTGACTGTCAGGACAACTTGTCTGGCATTCGGCCTGAGTGGCATGACATGCAACTGAGGACTGCATCGTTGACTGCATAAAACTGATAAACATCAGTTGCTTACAGAGTGTTTATGGAACTGCCCGATGCGTAATCGGGGCACCCGGCACGTTTATTGATGCCGCCAGCCCCCGATGAGCAAAAAATAATTCAAAGAACAGTGGAGCGGCCATGCAACAGATCAGATCGCAAGTGACCGAGCGCGACGGCTTGTTCGAGCTTGAAGCCGGCAGCGATGTCCTCGACAGTCCCCGTTACAACCACGACATTGCACCGACCAAGGTGCGTGAACGCACCTGGAACAAATGGCACATCACCGCGCTGTGGGTAGGCATGGCGATCTGCGTTCCGACCTACACCCTTGGTGGTGTGCTGACCGCGTACTTCGGCCTGACCGTCGGTGAAGCGCTGCTGGCGATTCTGTTTGCCAACATCATCGTGCTGATTCCCCTGACGCTTAACGCCTTTCCCGGCACCAAATACGGTATTCCCTTTCCGGTGTTGCTGCGCTCGTCCTTCGGCGTGCTCGGCTCCAACATTCCGTGCCTGATCCGCGCCCTGGTGGCGTGTGGCTGGTTCGGCATCCAGACCATGTTCGGCGGGCTGGCGATTCACCTGTTCCTCGGCTCGGTGTTCGAGGGCTGGAAGTCCCTGGGCGGCACCGGTGAGGTCATCGGCTTCATGGTGTTCTGGGCGCTGAACCTGTGGGTGGTGATTCGCGGTGCCGAGTCGATTAAATGGCTGGAAACGCTCTCGGCACCGCTGTTAGTGCTGGTGGGGGTTGGGTTGTTGGTGTGGGCCATGCCCAACGTGTCGATGACCGAGTTGCTGGCGATCCCGGCCAAGCGCCCCGAAGGCGCGGGCGTGGCCAGTTACTTCGCGGCCGGGCTGACCGCGATGGTCGGGTTCTGGGCCACGCTGTCGCTGAACATCCCCGACTTCAGCCGCTATGCGAAAAGCCAGAAGGACCAGATCGTCGGGCAGATCATCGGCTTGCCACTGACCATGTTCCTGTTTGCCTCCCTGGGCGTGGTGATGACCGCCGCCTCGGTGAAGCTGGTGGGGGTGACGGTGTCCGACCCGGTGACCCTGATCGGCCATATCCAGAGTCCGGTCTGGGTGGCGCTGGCCATGGCGCTGATCATCATCGCCACGCTGTCGACCAACACCGCGGCCAACATCGTGTCGCCCACCAACGATTTCCAGAACATCGCACCCAAGGCGATCAACCGGACCAAAGCGGTAATCCTCACCGGGCTGGTCGGACTGGCGCTGATGGCCCATGAACTGCTGAAAAAGCTCGGCCTGATCGTTTCCGATCTCAGCCTGGAAACGGTCTATTCCAACTGGCTGCTCGGCTATTCCAGCCTGCTGGGGCCGATCGCCGGGATCATGGTGGTTGACTATTTCCTGATCAAGAAGCAGCAACTGGACCTCGCCGGCCTGTACCGCGATGACGTGTATCCGGCGTGGAACTGGAGCGGGTTCATCGCGTTTGGTGTGCCGGTGGTGCTGACGCTGCTGTCCCTGGGCAGCGACGCGTTCAGCTGGTTCTACAGCTATGGCTGGTTCACCGGCTCGGCGCTGGGTGGGATTATTTATTACGGGTTGAGTGTGATGCGGCCCAGCCCATCAATAGCTAAAACTGCGGTGTAAGGGAGGGGCCTCATCGCGGGCTTGCCCGCGATGGCGGCCTCAAGTTCACCAACGAATTGCCTGAAGAAACACACAAGAACAGCCTGAGGAAATCATCATGAACGCGGCCGTAGACGTTCTGCAGTCCAGCCATCAGCACATCAACCGCGACCGCCTGTGGCAATCGCTCATGGAACTGGCCAGGCTCGGCGCCACGGTCAAGGGCGGCGTGTGTCGCCTGGCCCTGACCGATCTGGATCGCCAGGCCCGGGACATCTTCGTCAAATGGTGTATCGATGCCGGCTGCACCGTCAGCATCGACGCCGTCGGCAACATCTTCGCCCGTCGCCCCGGGCGCAATCCCGACCTGCCACCAGTGATGACCGGCAGCCACATCGACACCCAGCCCACCGGCGGCAAGTTCGATGGCTGCTTCGGTGTGCTGGCCGGCGTCGAAGTGCTGCGTACCCTCAACGACCTCAACATCGAAACCGAAGCGCCGCTGGAAGTGGTGGTCTGGACCAACGAAGAAGGCTCGCGCTTCGCCCCGTGCATGATGGGTTCCGGCGTGTTCGCGGAAAAATTCACCCTCGAGGAAACCCTGGCCAAGGTCGATGCCGAGGGCGTGACGGTGGGGCAGGCACTGAATGCCATTGGTTACGCCGGGCCGCGCAAAGTCAGCGGCCACAAAGTCGGTGCCTACTTTGAAGCCCACATCGAGCAAGGCCCGATACTGGAAGACGAACGCAAGACCATAGGCGTGGTCATGGGCGCCCTCGGGCAGAAATGGTTTGACCTCAAACTGCGCGGCGTCGAAGCCCACGCCGGCCCGACCCCGATGCACCTGCGCAAGGACGCTCTGGTCGGCGCCGCGGTGATCGTCGGTGCGCTCAACCGCGCCGCCCTCAGCCATCAACCCCATGCCTGCGGCACCGTCGGTTGCCTGCAAGCCTATCCCGGCTCGCGCAACGTCATCCCCGGCGAAGTGCGCATGACCCTGGACTTCCGGCACCTGGAACCGGCGCGCCTGGACTCGATGATTGCCGAAGTGCGTGAAGTCATCGAAACCACCTGCGACGAACATGGCCTGACCTTCGAACTCACGCCAACGGCCGACTTCCCACCGCTGTACTTCGACAAGGGCTGCGTCGAAGCGGTACGCGGCGCCGCCCAAAGCCTGGGCCTGTCGCATATGGACATTGTCAGCGGCGCGGGCCACGACGCGATTTTCCTCGCCGAACTCGGCCCGGCCGGGATGATCTTCGTGCCCTGCGAAGGCGGCATCAGCCACAACGAAATCGAAAACGCCGCGCCGGATGACCTGGCGGCCGGGTGTGCGGTGCTGTTGCGGGCAATGCTGGCGGCTTCGGCGGCGATTGCGAAGGGAGAGTTGGCTGCTTGAACCGAGTGACGTGCGCTGAATGAATCAGCGCACGTCACAAACCCCAACCCTCAATCGTCATCCTGTTGAATCCCTCAATCAGTGGAGCAACACGATGTCGTCCAACACCCAAGCGGTCAACCTGCTGCAATCGATTCCACAGGTTTTCGAAAGCCTGACCCAGGTTCATGTCGTTCTCGATCATCATGACCTCAACCCCACCCTCAAGCATTTGATCCACTTGCGCGCCTCGCAGATCAACCAATGCGGTTTTTGCGTGAAAATGCACACCCGCGAAGCCCGGGAAGCCAATGAAACCAACGAGCGTCTGGATCGCCTGATCGTCTGGCGTCACGTCAGTGATTTCAGCGCTGCGGAGCGCGCCGCGCTGGCGTGGACCGAAGCCTTGACGATACTGGATGAAAAAACCGATTACGCCAGCCTGCGCGGTGAACTGAGGGCGTACTTCAATGACGAACAGATCGGCGCCTTGACGGCCGAGATCGGCATGATCAACCTGTGGAACCGCTTGCAGGTGTCGAGGCACTGATTGATGAACTGCGCTGAAAACGCCGCCACTGTGTTCGAACAGCGGCGGCCCTTTTTGCTTGGTCTGGCCTATCGCATTCTCGGTTCGCGCGTCGAAGCCGAGGATGCGGTGCAAGAGTTGTTCATCAAGTGGCTGGAGGCCGACCGGGCCTCCATCGCCACGCCGGCCGCCTGGCTTACCACCGCCTGCACCCGCCATTGCATTGACCTGCTACGGTCGGCGCACAAGTCCCGGGTAGATTACATCGGTACCTGGCTGCCGGAGCCGATCCACACGGCGCATCAGGACTCACCCGAGCACATGCATGAACTGGCTTCGTCGCTGTCCACCGCGTTCGTGTTGCTGCTGGAGCGGCTGACACCCAAGGAGCGTGCCGCGTACCTGCTGTACGAAATCTTCGACATGGATTACCCGCAGGTTGCCGATGCGGTCGGGGTGCAGGAAGCCGCTTGCCGCAAACTGGTGTCTCGGGCCAAGGCGAGTCTTGGCAGTGCCCAGGCCCGCTATCAACCGGAACCTGTGCGCCAAAACCAGTTGCTCAGTGCCTTCCACAACGCCATCACCAGTGGTTCCACGGCGAACTTGAGCGTGATGCTAAGCGAAGACGTCGAACTCTGCGCCGACAGCGGCGGCAAGGCTTCGGCGATCCGTGAAACGCTGTTTGGCATCGAAAGCGTGCTGGATTTCATTGGTCAGTCGTTGCACGCCTATTGGCAAACCTGTGAATGGCTGCCCGTTGAAATCAATGGTGCACAAGGCGTCATCATCAAGGCCGACGGTGTTATCACCGCGTCGATGACGTTTGCTTTCGATGAAACCGGGCGGGTGAATCGGGTTTTCATCATGCGTAATCCGGACAAGTTGGCGGGGCTTGACGCGTCCTTTAACGTGCAATAGTCAAAGGACCACCGGCCCTCCAGGCTTTTCGCTGACCAACTCCACCGCTTTCGCGAGCAAGCCCGCTCCCCCAAGGTTCGTTGCACTAACCAAAACTCCGGCGGTCGTATTCTTCACAGGGGCACCATACTTGTGGAGTCGAAATGAGCCAGCACGTCCTGACCTCTGAGGCCAATCGTCACCAGTTGCAGCAAATCATCGCCGGCTTGTCCGACGGGGTGATTCTGCTCGATCCCGACCAGAGCATCCTGTGGGCCAACGAGGCTGCGCTGGCCATGCACGGTGCCTCGCAGATCAGCGACCTGGGCAGCAACGCCAAGGCCTATGTCAAACGCTTCGCCCTGCGTTATCGCAACAATCACCTCGTGCCGGCCGACAGCTACCCGATCAGTCGGGTGGCCCGTGGCGAGACGTTCAGCGATGTGCTGGTGGAGGTGACATCGGCGGGGAACGAAGCGTACACCTGGGTCCATCGCGTGCGCAGCCTGGTATTGGTTGACGGCCGTGGCAAACCGGAGTCGCTGGTCTTGATCATGGACGATGTCACCGACCGGGCCAGCACTGGGCAACTAACCGCCCGTGAGCGCGATGTACTGGGTCTGATCTGCGAAGGCCTGGCCGACAAGGACATCGCCGCGCGCCTGAAACTGGCACCGAACACAGTGCGCAACCATGTGGCGACGGTGTACTCCAAGCTCAATGTGCACAGCCGCAGCGAGGCGATTGTCTGGGCGCGGGAGCGGGGGACTGTTCTCTGGTGAATCCCGGTCGAAGGGGCAGGGTTAACCTACAAACGCACTATCGGTCACCGCATTGATCGAAGAACTGCGTTACGAACTGGACAGCAATTCCTTGCAGCGCCCTGATTCGGTGATGTAAGAACTGTCAGCTTTTACGGGTACTGGTCACGGATTGGGCTATAAATGATTCGCAGATATTTATTTTTTTGACAGGTGCATGGATTTTGCGCGCCGGTTTTGTTGTCACAAAAATGTGTCTATCACTTATCGCGGGTCAACCTATGAAAACTCTTGGGAAACGCGTTATCTCACCCTTGTCGCTGGCATTCTGCGTGGCGATCCTCGGCGGCTGTGCCAGTCCGCCACCCCCTCCAGCGGTGACTCCACCCCCTCCTGAAACCACCTGCCAGGCCATGGATAAAACCGATGTCCTGGGCGATGTACGGGCTGAAGACGGGCAGGTGACCCGAGTCACCACCACGACTCGTTGCGTCACGCAGTAAGCCCGGACGCTGCGATGTGCAACAACCCCGACTGTGGGAGCGAGCTTGCTCGCGATAGCGGCGTATCAGTCGACATCGATGTTGAATCTGATACCGCCATCGCGAGCAAGCTCGCTCCCACAGGGATTTGTGCTGTTCAGACGATCAGGACAGGAAGCCGCCATCCACATTCAGCGAAACGCCGGTGGTGTAGCTGGAAGCATCGCTGGCCAGGTACAACACTGCGCCGGCCATTTCGCTTGGGTCAGCCACGCGCTTGAGCGGGATCTGTTGCAAAGCGGTGTTCAGGATGGCTTCGTTTTTCACCAGTGCCGAGGCGAACTTGGTGTCGGTCAGACCCGGCAGCAAGGCATTGCAGCGAATCCCGAATTGCGCACATTCCTTGGCAAAGACTTTGGTCATGTTGATCACGGCCGCCTTGGTCACCGAGTAGATGCCCTGGAAGATGCCCGGTGAAACACCGTTGATCGACGCCACGTTGATGATGCTGCCGCCGCCGTTTTCGCGCATCAGCTTGCCGGCTTCGACCGACATGAAGAAGTAGCCGCGGATGTTCACGTCGACGGTTTTCTGGAAGGCGCTGAGGTCGGTGTCCAGCACGTTGCAGAACTGCGGGTTGGTCGCGGCGTTGTTGACCAGGATGTCCAGGCGCCCGAACTGTTCCTTGATGCCGGCGAAGACCTGGCTGATCTGTTCCATCTCGCCGATGTGGCAGGCAATGGCGGTGGCCTTGCCGCCGGCGGCGATGATCGCGTCGGCGACGTGCTGGCAGCCTTCAAGCTTGCGGCTCGACACGATCACGTGGGCGCCTTGCTGGGCCAGTAGTTTGGCGATGGCTTCACCGATGCCACGGCTGGCGCCGGAGACGAAAGCGATCTTGCCGTCGAGGTCGAACAACTGAGTCTTGGACATGGGATTCCCTTATGAAAAGTCTTGTTATCGAGTCAAATGCCGTGTCGCGGCTAACGCTGTTCAGTTGAGGCCGGTCAGTGCGCGTTATCGTTCACGATCTTCGCGAGCGGGCTCGCTCCTACAGGGATCACATACGGTCAGAGGCTGGATTTCGAAATGACCTGCAAGCTCATCTGCTCCAGCAGCTTGTTCATGTGAATGAACTGCGCGAAGCGTTTGTCCTGGGTCTGGCCATGGTAGAAGCGGTAGTAGATCTGCTGCACGATGCCGGCCAGGCGGAACAGGCCGTAGGTGTAGTAGAAGTCGAAATTGTCGATGCGTATGCCCGAGCGTTCGGCGTAGTAATCGACGAACTCGCGGCGGGTGAGCATGCCCGGCGCGTGGCTCGGCTGGCGGCGCATCATCTGCACCGGCGCCGGATCATCGGCTTCGATCCAGTAGGCGAGGGTGTTGCCCAGGTCCATCAGCGGATCGCCCAGGGTGGTCAGTTCCCAGTCGAGCACGCCGATGATCTGCATCGGGTTGTTCGGGTCGAGGATCACGTTGTCGAAGCGGTAGTCGTTGTGCACGATGCTGGAGGTCGGATGGTCGGCCGGCATCTTGTCGTTGAGCCAGGCCTTGACCGCTTCCCATTGTGGCGCATCGGGGGTCAGGGCCTTTTCGTAGCGATCGCTCCAGCCTTTGATTTGTCGTGCCACGTAGCCTTCGGGTTTACCCAGGTCACCCAGGCCGTAGGCGTTGTAGTCGACGCGATGCAGTTCCACGAACTTGTCGATGAAACTCTTGCACAGGGCTTCGGTTTTCGCCGAATCCAGGCCCAGCTCCGGCGGCAGGTCCGAGCGCAGGATGATGCCGTTGACCCGTTCCATGACATAGAACTCGGCACCGATCACCGATTCGTCGGTGCAGTGCACGTAGGCTTTCGGGCAGTACGGAAAACCGTCGCGCAGTTGATTGAGGATGCGGAATTCACGGCCCATGTCGTGGGCCGACTTGGCCTTGTGGCCGAAGGGCGGGCGGCGCAGGACGAATTCCTGTTCGGGGTATTCCAGCAAGTAAGTGAGGTTTGAAGCGCCGCCCGGAAACTGGCTGATCCGTGGCAAGCCGCTGAGCCCCGGAATATGGGCCTTGAGGTACGGATCGATCAGGCCGGCATCGAGCTCTTCGCCGGTGCGGGTACGGGTGGACTGGTCAGTAAGCGCCATGCTTATCCCTTCTGCTTATTCTGGAGGCCTGAAACTATTGGCTAATCTAATGCGCACACTGCACACCTACAACCGCGAACGGCTCTTATAGGTGAGCGTGTTGCCGGCCAATCATTGTTTTTGATACAGCTGTTTGAATCGCCATCAATGGGCGAGCCGGCTCTCGGCCGACGGCAGTTCGATCGGCGTGAGCACCGGTTGGCCGGAGAAAAACGCCACGAGGTTCTTGCCCACCATTTCGACGGTGCCCTGGGTGGCTTCCGGGGATAGCCCGGCGACATGGGGGGTGAGGATCACGTTGCTCAGGGTCTTGAGTGCATCCGGCACCTTCGGTTCGGCGTCGAACACGTCGAGTGCGGCGCCAGCGATCCGGCGTTGTTCAAGGGCGCTGATCAGGTCGGTGGTGACGATCACGCTGGCGCGGGCGATGTTGACGATGAACCCGTTGGGACCCAGGGCATCAAGGACCGCTTTGTTGATCAGGTGTCTGGTCCCGAGACCACCGGGGGTCGCGACGATCAAAAAGTCTGAAGCACGGGCCAGTTCAGTGGGGGTGGAGCAGAAGGTGTAGGGCACATCGCTGCGATGCTGGCGATTGTGGTAACTCACCGCCATGTCGAAGCCATTGGCCGCGCGTTTGGCGATGGCCATGCCGACGGCGCCGAGGCCGAGGATGCCCAGGCGTTTGCCAGCGAGGGAAGGACGCATGATCTTCGGCCACTCGCCGCACCGTACCGAGGCATCACAGCGGGGTATGTCGCGCACCAGCGCCAGCAACAGCGCCATCGCATGGTCGGCGACGGACGAGGCGTTGACCCCGGCGCCATTGGTGACGGTGATGCCCCGGTTCGCTGCGGCCTGCAGGTCGACGTGTTCATAGCCGGCGCCAATCACGCAGATGATCTTGAGGTTGGGCAGGGCGGCGATTTCATCGGCATACAGCCCCAACGGGCCACGGGTGAGGACGGCGTCGATCTGCCCGGCGTGGCGGGCAATGGCTTCGGCGCGCTCGGCGGGCGTCGGGGCCAGGATCAGGTGAAAGCCCTGATGTTCGAGGATAGGCAGGTACTCATTGATGGTTTCAACCAGTACCAGAACGGTTACAGGCATGCTTGGCTCCCTGTGGGCATCGAAAAATCGGCTCGAACGTCACTTGAGATTGCTGATTTCAGGGCGGCTTGGCAACCACCAGCGATCGCAGTCCGTGGCAGCTCCTGCGCCATTGTGGACACTGCGCTGAGTGTAGGAGCTGGTAATGCCTGCGATCTTTTTATTGCGTGGGGGCGGGCGATTTACTTCGACGGCGTGAGGGCGGCCCGGGCAGCTTCGAGAATTTCATCCGATAGCGGGTCGCCTCGGGTGGCCCGGGACAGCATCAGCGCACCGAACATCAGCGAATACTGCACCAGCGCCTGCTGCCGTTTGCCGGCTTCGTCCTCTGCGTCCAGCAGCGAGCCAAGGGAATCGAGCAGGTTGTTCAGGCCCTGCAGATAGGTTTGGCGCAGTCCGCTCTCGGCGGCTTCATGGCACATGTCCCCGGCAAAGGCCACCACCGGGCAGCTGTCGCCCGGATTGTCCCGGCTTTCGTTGGACAGGTAGGTTTCGACCACGGCACGGCGGGCGGCGTCCTTGCCGTCATGCTCGGCCACCCGTCCTGACCAGCGTTGCGCGGCCTGCTCGAAAGCCCGGCCGCTGGCCTCTTGCGCCAGGGCTTCCCTGGATTCGAAGTGCCCGTAGAAGCCACCGTGGGTCAGGCCCGCGGCGGCCATCACATCGACCACACTGATCCCGTGCAAGCCGCGTTCACGAAACAGCCGGGTGGCGGCATCGACGATAGTCTCGCGGTTGAGGTCGGCTTGTTTGCGGGAAACTCGGGGCATGGGTCATTCTCGGTTTGCAGGTGGACTATCAGAGGGCGTATTGGGCAATCCCGTTGCCGAACGACCAGTTCTCTTTTTTCACTTCCACCAGATTGATGAAAACGTCTTCCAGGCGCACCGCCAGCTCTGCATTAAGGCTTTCGGCGATGGTTTTGTAGAGGTTTTTTTTCTGCTCCAGGGTTCGCCCTTCGTTGAGGGTGATCTGGATGACGACCAGGTTATCGGTGCGGTTGATGCCCAGATACTCGGGATCAAAGATGAAATGCTGCTCGTCGTGTTCGGCCAGGATCTGGAAGTTGTCGTGTTCAGGTACGCCAATGGTCTGGCGCATGGCGGCATAGATCAGTTGCCCGATGCGTCTGGCGTGGGTGGGGTCCCGGTGTTTTTGGATGTCGACGCGAACCAGTGGCATGGGCAGACTCCAGAAGGAATGCAGGTCGGTTAAAAATACATGATGGTAGACCTTTATCAAGCGGTGGATGCTGTCTGGCGATGAAACGTAGCCTCGAAAACACTGCAATTCCTTGTGGGAGCGAGCTTGCTCGCGATAGCGGTGTGTCTGGCAAGTAGATGTTGGATGTGCCGCAGCTATCGCGAGCAAGCTCGCTCCCACAGGGGACTTTCGTCTATCTGGTACCACCGTTCCTCACCTAAGTCTTTGCTTCTGCTCACTAATCCTCCAGAATCGCGCCCCTGTTTCGGCCGGGCGCCGCCTGTCGGGTATTCCGACGCGTCCTGGCCGGGTGGCAAGTGACCGGAATGTGGAGATCCCACCGGATGAATGATCAGGCCAATAGCGTTAACGAACGCTATGTAGACGCGACACCCGCGACGCTTACGAGCTGGAATCGCCAAGACACCACCTGGATGCTGGGGCTGTTTGGCACGGCGATTGGTGCCGGAACCCTGTTTTTGCCGATCAACGCAGGCCTGGGCGGTTTCTGGCCGCTGCTGATCCTGGCGTTGCTGGCGTTTCCGATGACGTTCTACGCACACCGCGGACTGACCCGTTTCGTGTTGTCCGGTCGCGAAGGCGCCGACATCACTGAAGTGGTGGAAGAACATTTCGGCATCAAGGCCGGCGCGCTGATCACGCTGTTGTACTTCTTCGCGATCTTCCCGATCCTGCTGATCTACAGCGTGGCGCTGACCAACACCGTGGGCAGTTTCCTTGAGCATCAATTGCACATCACGCCGCCACCGCGCGCCGTGTTGTCGCTGGTGCTGATCCTTGGCCTGCTGGCCGTGGTGCGCTGCGGCGAGCAAATGATCGTCAAGGCCATGAGCCTGATGGTTTACCCGTTCATCGTGGCGCTGCTGTTTCTGGCGGTGTACCTGATTCCTCACTGGAACGGCGGCATTCTCGCCACCGCGAGCCAAGTGCCTGCGCCGTCGGCGCTGCTGCACACCTTGTGGCTGGCGATTCCGGTGATGGTGTTCTCGTTCAACCACTCGCCGATCATCTCGGCGTTTGCGGTCGACCAGAAGCGTCGTTATGGCGAACACGCCGAGGAACGCAGCTCGCAGATCCTGTCCCGTGCCCATCTGTTGATGGTAGTGATGGTGCTGTTCTTCGTCTTCAGTTGCGTGCTGACCCTGTCGCCAGCGCAACTGGCTGAAGCCAAGGCGCAGAACCTGTCGATCCTGTCGTACCTGGCCAACCACTTCAGCAATCCGACCATTGCCTTCGCGGCGCCGTTGATTGCCTTCGTGGCCATTTCCAAGTCGTTCCTGGGGCACTACATCGGCGCCAGCGAAGGCCTCAAGGGCCTGATCGTCAAGAGCGGCAAGCGTCCGTCCGCCAAGGCCCTGGACCGTATGACCGCCGCGTTCATGCTGGTGGTGTGCTGGATCGTCGCCACGCTGAACCCGAGCATCCTCGGCATGATCGAAACCCTCGGTGGCCCGGTGATCGCGGCGATCCTGTTCCTGATGCCGATGTACGCCATCCGCAAGGTGCCGGCGATGGCACGCTATCGCGGTCAGGCGTCCAATGTCTTCGTGACGGCGGTGGGCCTGGTGGCGATTTCGGCGTTGGTCTATTCGCTGAGTGCGTGATTGCTGTTTGATTTGCTGAGTGAATGACGGCTGATCCGGTTTTCGGGTTGGCCGTTTTTTTTTGGAGGGGCTCGGGGGTATTCGGTCTGCCGCGGTCGGCTGTAGGAGCGAGCCTGCTCGCGAAAAACGCCGGGACACCGCGGGGATTCAGACAGCCTGCGTTATCGTTGACGACCATCGCGAGCAGGCTCGCTCCTACAGAGGTTCGGGGACCTCAGTCAGAGCCAGGTCGGCTCGCGGAACAGATAGCAGCCATTACTCCAGAAACGGATATGTACACAAAAAACAGCCATAAAAAAACGCCGCTCATCTCACGATGGGCGGCGTTTTTCATTGCGTTGCAACGTTAGGCTTGAACGACCGGGATGTTGGCGTTCGCAGCAGCTTCACGGAACTCGGCGATCTGGTCGAAGGACAGGTAGCGGTAGACATCGGCCGCCATGCTGTCGATCTTGCCAGCGTATTCCATGTACTCCTCGACGGTCGGCAGGCGACCCAGGATGGAAGCCACGGACGCCAGCTCGGCCGAAGCCAGGTAGACGTTCGCGCCGTCACCCAGACGGTTCGGGAAGTTACGGGTCGAAGTCGACACTACAGTCGAGTTCGGCTCTACACGTGCCTGGTTACCCATGCACAGCGAGCAGCCTGGCATTTCCATGCGAGCGCCGGCCTTGCCGTAGATGCCGTAGTAGCCTTCTTCGGTCAGCTGGTGAGCGTCCATCTTGGTCGGCGGCGACAGCCACAGACGGGTTGGCAGCTGACCCTTGACCTGTTCCAGCAACTTGCCGGCGGCGCGGAAGTGACCGATGTTGGTCATGCACGAGCCGATGAACACTTCGTCGATCTTCTCGCCAGCAACGCTGGAGAGCAGGCGAGCGTCGTCCGGGTCGTTCGGAGCGCACAGTACAGGCTCCTTGATGTCGGCCAGGTCGATCTCGATGACTTCAGCGTATTCGGCGTCTTTGTCCGCTTCCAGCAGCTCAGGGTTGGCCAGCCAGGCTTCCATTGCTTGGGCGCGACGTTCCAGAGTACGTGCATCGCCGTAGCCTTCGCCGATCATCCAGCGCAGCAGGGTGATGTTGGACTGCAGGTATTCGGCAATCGACTCTTTGGACAGCTGGATGGTGCAACCGGCAGCCGAGCGTTCAGCCGAGGCGTCAGACAGTTCGAACGCTTGCTCTACGGTCAGTTTAGGCAGACCTTCGATCTCCAGGATGCGACCGGAGAAGGCGTTCTTCTTGCCTTTCTTCTCTACGGTCAGCAGGCCAGCCTGGATCGCGTAGTAAGGAATGGCGTGAACCAGGTCACGCAGGGTGACGCCTGGCTGCAGTTCGCCTTTGAAGCGAACCAGGATCGACTCAGGCATGTCCAGCGGCATGACGCCAGTGGCTGCGGCGAACGCAACCAGGCCGGAACCGGCCGGGAACGAGATGCCGATCGGGAAACGGGTGTGGGAGTCACCACCGGTACCGACGGTGTCTGGCAGCAGCATGCGGTTCAGCCACGAGTGGATGATGCCGTCGCCCGGACGCAGGGAAACGCCGCCGCGGGTCATGATGAAGTCAGGCAGGGTGTGGTGTGTGGTCACGTCGATCGGCTTAGGGTAAGCCGCGGTGTGGCAGAAGGACTGCATCACCAGGTCGGTCGAGAAGCCCAGGCACGCCAGGTCTTTGAGTTCGTCACGGGTCATTGGACCGGTGGTGTCCTGGGAACCCACGGTGGTCATCTTCGGTTCGCAGTAGGTGCCCGGACGAACGCCGGTCACGCCGCAAGCCTTGCCGACCATTTTCTGCGCCAGGGTGAAACCCTTGGTGCTTTCAGCCGGAGCTTCAGGCTTCTTGAACAGGTTCGAAGGTGGCAGACCCAGCTCGGTGCGAGCCTTCTCGGTCAGGCCACGGCCGATGATCAGCGGGATACGGCCGCCAGCACGAACTTCGTCCAACAGCACCGGAGTCTTCATTTCGAAGGTGGTCAGGACTTCGTCGGTGCCGTGCTTGCAGACTTTGCCAGCATGCGGGTACAGGTCGATCACGTCGCCCATGTGCATGTTGGAAACGTCGAATTCGATTGGCAGTGCGCCGGCATCTTCCATGGTGTTGTAGAAGATCGGAGCGATTTTGCTGCCGAAGCAGAAACCGCCGGCACGCTTGTTCGGTACATAAGGAACGTCGTCGCCGAAGAACCACAGTACGGAGTTGGTGGCCGATTTACGCGAAGATCCGGTACCGACCACGTCACCGACGTAGGCGATAGGGAAACCGGCGTTGCGCATTTCTTCGATCTGCTTCATCGGACCGGTGACGCCTTGTGCGTCAGGCACGATGCCGTCGCGAGCCATTTTCAGCATAGCCAGGGCGTGCAGCGGGATGTCTGGACGGGACCAGGCATCAGGAGCAGGGGACAGGTCGTCGGTGTTGGTTTCCCCGGTGACCTTGAACACGCGCAGGCTGATCTTGTCGGCCAGGGTCGGGCGCTTCACGAACCACTCGCCGTCAGCCCAGGATTGCAGCACGCCTTGGGCGTGAACGTTACCGTTCTTGGCTTTTTCAGCGACGTCGTGGAAGGCGTCGAACATCAGCAGGGTGTGCTTGAGTTCTTCGGCCGCTACTGGAGCCAGTTCGGCGTCGTCCAGCAGGTTAACCAGAGTCACGATGTTGTAGCCGCCCTGCATGGTGCCGAGCAGTTCAACAGCGCGCTTCTTGTCGATCAGGGGGGATTTGGCTTCGCCTTTGGCGATGGCGGACAGGAAGCCGGCCTTTACATAGGCTGCTTCGTCCACTCCAGGCGGAACGCGATTGGTGATCAGGTCAACGAGGAATGCTTCTTCGCCAGCCGGGGGATTTTTCAGCAGCTCGACCAGGCCTGCAGTTTGTTCGGCGTTTAGCGGCTGGGGAACGATACCCAGTGCTGCGCGCTCTTCGATATGTTTGCGGTAGGCTTCAAGCACAGTTATTACCCTCATCAGTGGTCCCAAATGGGTGTCCGGGACGCTCATCCCGAAATTGCCGTACTCATGCGCTGCATGGCGTTGTGAGCCACTTAGCCAGAATTACCGACAATTCCTTACAGAAGCTGCTTTCAAAGTTTTACGCCTGCAGAACGGGAGCTGATGAGGGTTGGCGTTGGGCTTTTCCCCGCTGGAAAAACCCCTCGCCAACACCGCTCTGAAGGAACGACTGTGCTCGTGACGCTTTGAAAACAGCTTCTAACGGACATTGGCGCCTAAAAAGGCAGGCTGATTCTACGGCAAAAAAAAATTAAAGGTAAGTCAGTGTTTATTGGACTTTGGTGGTGGCGGTCACCAGAGCCCGATTCTCCACAGGCCCTGAACTTTGAGGGGTGATCAATGGCCGACAAAGGGCTAACATGCCGGCCTGTTCTGCTTTTTCGCGTTTTGCCTATCTATGCCCAATCAGACCATCAAGACTCCCTGCGTCGGCCTCTGCTCCACTGTTTACGGTGATCTGGTGTGCCGTGGCTGCAAGCGTTTCCACCACGAAGTGATCCACTGGAACGGTTACAACGAGGAAGAAAAGCGCGCGGTATGGCTGCGTCTTGAGCAGTTGCTGTCACAGGTGATGGCCGCCAAGGTGGAAATTTTCGATCCGGCACTGCTCCGAATGCAGCTGGAGCAGCGCAAGATCCGCTTCGTGCCCCATCAGTCGGAATATTGCTGGGCCTACCAGTTGATCGCGCGCGGTGCGCGGGTGATCAACAACCTGGAAGCCTACGGGATGGTGCTGCTGCCGGAGTTTCGCGAGTGGAACCTGCCGGAATTGCGCGACGCCATTGATCGGGAATTTTTCCTGCTCTCCGAAGCCCATTACCAGCGCTATATTGCGCCGGGGTTCCTGCAAGACGCCTTTGGCGGCTAAGAGCATCGCGAGCAGGCTCGCTCCCACATTGATCAGAGTCGTTCACAAATCCCCTGTGGGAGCGAGCTTGCTCGCGATGGCGTCCGGCCAAACAGCAAAAATCTCAATGCTTGTCCGCAATCTCCTCGAGATGATCCGCCACTTCCATCGGCTTGAGCACCAGCACATCGCTCTCGACCGCATCGAGCACCACTTCCGCCGTATTGCCGATCAACGCCCCTGACAACCCGCTGCGCGCTACGGTGCCGATCACTGTCACCGCTGCCTGCAGTTTGTGCACCATGAACGGAATCAGCACATCCGCCGGGCCTTCCTCGATGTGCAGGTGGTCATCGTCGATGTCGAATTCCGCCTGGAACGCCTTGCACTGTTCGCGATAGCGCGCCTGGATGGTTTCGCTCAGTTGAAACGTCGGGTCGGCCGCCGACAGCATCGGCGACGGGTGGGCGCTGATCACGTGCAGGCGGGCCTTGGCCAGGGTTGCGATGTCATAGCCATGATCGATGATGGTGTTGTGCAGGTGGCGATGTTCCTGGTCGGTGTTACCGACGTCGATGGCTGCCAGGATCACTTTGTCTTTCCATGAATCGGCGGTTTTCACCAGCAGCACCGGAGTCGGGCAGGACCGCAACAGCTTCCAGTCCTGCGGGGTCAGCAGGGCTTTTTTCAATGGGCTGTCGGGGAAGTGCTGCTTGACTACCAGGCCGCAACCTTCGGCTTGCTGCACATCGACGATGGTTTGGTGTTGGCTGTCGTTCCAGGCCTGCTCGGTGGTGACGCTGTAGCCGTCCTCCGTCAAAGCGGCCTTGAGCACACCCAACATGCCACTGTGATCATGCTTGGGGTCGCACACCAGCAGATGCAACTGCGCCTGGGTCACACCGGCGATCAACTTCGCCCGTTTGAGCGCCAGGCTTTCCGAGTGCTCGGGTTCGATGACCACCAGAATGCTGCGAATGGCTTGCATGAGCGGGATCTCCTGAAAATGAAAAAGCACGGCGTTGCACAACTATAGTTGCTGTCGGCGATTCGGGGACTTGATGCATATCAACGGTCGGCGACTGGTGGTCTGCGGGCAGGCCGGTATAATCGGCGCCCTTCGTTTTGAACCTATTTTTCCGTGAGCCCCATGATCCTTCCCGAAATTCACGAGTTCCTTGGCTGCCGCACCCCCGACGGCTGGATCCAGGCCGCGCTGGCCGATCAGGAAACCCTGCTGATCGACCACAAGAACTGCGAATTCAAGGCCGCCAGCACCGCGTTGAGCCTGATCGCCAAGTATCACTCCCACGTCGATCTGATCAACATGATGTCGCGCCTGGCCCGGGAAGAACTGGTGCACCACGAACAGGTCATGCGCCTGATGAAACGGCGCAAGATCGAACTGCGCCAGCTGTCCGCCGGGCGCTATGCGTCGGGGCTGCGCAAGGTGGTGCGCAGTCACGAGCCGGTGAAACTGGTGGACACCCTGGTGGTCGGCGCCTTCATCGAAGCCCGCAGTTGCGAGCGTTTCGAAGCGCTGGTGCCGCACCTGGACGAAGAACTGGGCAAGTTCTATTTCGGTCTGCTCAAGAGCGAGGCCAGGCATTTCCAGGGTTACCTGAAGCTGGCCTACCAATATGGGGACGCCAAGGACATCGCCCAGGTGATCGACAGGGTCCGTGCCGCCGAGCAGGAACTGATCGAATCCCCGGATGTGGAATTTCGCTTCCATAGCGGCATACCGGCTGCGGCATAAACACCGCTCCCACAGGTTCCGGTGTTAACTGACAGGTATCAGTTTTCTGGCAGGCGCTCAGCTTAGAAATCCCACTTGGTGGTCAACATCACGTTGCGTGGTTCGCCGTAGTACGTGGTGTCGAAGTTACCCAGGCCCGTCAGGTAGCGTTTGTCGAAGACGTTGTTGGCGTTGACGGTGAAGCTCAGGTTTTCGTTGAACTGGTAGCGGCTCATCAGGTCGACGAGGGTGTAGCCACCTTGCTTGATGCGGGTGTCGCCGCCCGTTGTCGGGCTGTAGATCTTGCCGTAGAACGCGCTCTGCCAGCTGATTCCACCACCGATGGTCACCTGGTCCAGTGCGCCGGGCAGGCGGTAGGTGGTGAACGTACGCACGACATGTTCCGGTTTGGAGGTCGCCAGCGGGAAGCCAAAGATGCGCTGTTCATCAGCGTCACGGGTGCGGGCGTAGGTATAGCCGGCCGACAGGTTCCAACCTTCGGCCGCTTCACCGGCCAGTTCCAGTTCCACACCCTTGGTGGTTGCGCCGTCGATGGCTTTGTAGATGCCTTCGTTGGTGACCGGGTTGGTTCCGATCGATTCGGCGAGGTTGTCTTGCTCGATGCGGAAGAAGGCCAGGCTGGCGTTCAGTCGCCCGTCGAAGTAAGCGGCTTTCAGGCCGGCTTCGTAACTGGCGCCCTCGACCGGTGCCAGGGTCGAACCGTTGGCGTCCTTGTAGGTTTGTGGCTGGTAGATGCTGGTGTAGCTGGCGTATGCAGAATAGGTGTCGTCCAGGTCATAAACCACACCGGCATAGGGCGTGACCACGCCATGTTCCTTGTAGCTGGCATGGGTGTCATCGAGTCCCGCACCCGGATAGTACGAATAATCCTCGTTGTACTTGAAGGTGCTCAGGCGGCTGCCGAGGATGATCGACAGATCGTCGGTCGCGTGCAGGCGCGTGGCCAGGTACAGGCCATTCTGGCTTTGGGTGCGTTCGTACTTGCCGTTTTTCGGGAAATTCTGTTCCGGCAGATTGCCGTTCCAGTCGTAGATGCTGCCCGGGACCAATTCGAAGGCGCTGGTGTCGTAGGTCGCGCCGGTCTGGCGCGAGTGGGAAGCCATGAAGCCAGCCACCAGTTCATGCTCGCGGCCTCCCAGGGTGAAGGGGCCGGTGACGTTCACGTCAGCGGTGTTTTGCACGCGATGACCTTCCCAGCGACCCCAGTACAGGAACATGCCTTCACCAGTGGCGCGGTCCGGGTTGCCGCCGCTGGCCGAGGCCAGGCGAGTGTCGTGGTCGGTGGTTTTCTGGTCGATGCTGGCCTTGAACTTCCAGTCGTTGGCCAGAGCCTGTTCCAGGGAGGCGAAGTAAGTGATGTCGTCGAAGTCGCGACGACTCCAGTCGGCGCCCGGGTTGAAGTGACGGGGGAAGTCGGTACGGCCTCCGTCCGAGAAGTACACCGGGTTGCCGGTCCAGGACGAGCCTCGCGGGGTGGTGCTTGACTTGTCGACGCCGAAGGTCAGCAGGGTGTCGGGTGTCAGATCGGCTTCGAGGATGCCGTAGAACAGGTCTTTCTTCTGGCTGTAATGATCCTGGTAGGAGTTCTTGTCGGAATAAGCGCCGACAAAGCGGCCACGCACACTGCCGGAGTCGTTCAGCGAACCGGAAATATCGCCGACGCTGCGATACGCGTCCCAGTAACCGACGGTGCCGCTGATCGACGCCTTGAATTCCTTGGTCGGCTTCTTGCGGATCAGGTTGACGGTGGCGGACGGGTCGCCCGAACCGGTCATCAGGCCGGTCGCACCCTTGACGATTTCGATGCGGTCCAGGCTGGACGCGTCGTCGCCGTTGTTAGGGTTTTCACCGTAGACACCGTCATACGGAATGTTCACGCCGTCGTACTGGAAGTTGGTGATGGCAAAGCCTCGGGCGGAAAACTCGGTGCGGTCACTGTCGTACTTCTGCGTCGAAATGCCGGGGGTGTTGCGTAGCGCGTCGCCGATGCTCTGCACACCGCGGTCGTCCATCTGCTGACGGGTAATGACGGTCACCGATTGCGGCGTTTCGCGGATCGACAGGGGCAGGCCGGTGGCCGTGGATGTTGAACCGGTGGTGTAGGAGTGGGTGCCTTCGGTGGTAGCGCCCAGCGCCTGGCCGGAAATGGTCGTTGCGCCCAGTTGCAGTACGCCGTCGTCTCGGGCCGAGTTCTTTTCGGCATCGGTTTCAGCGGCGTGGACAACGGGTACAAGGCTCAGCAGGGCGGCAGGCAGGGCCAGCGCCAGAGGGCACAAGGCAAAACGGAAATGGGCGACAAACGGGTGCGACATGGGGATCCCTTTGCATCGAATCGATCGGTAGTTGAAGTGCTTCTGAGGGGTTGACCGAACGAAAAACGCAAAGGGGAACTGCCGTATGAAAAAAACTGATAATTATTCTCGGCAGACCAGGCCGAGACGCTCATGCCACTGGGCGATGGACTCCACGGGGTACAGATCGAACTGTTGATCCCCGGGCTGCGCCTGCACCTCCACCCACGGCGCTTTTGAACCGAGCATCAGGTGCGTGTGCTCCGGCGGCACCGGCAGCGGCGTGTCGATGGCCGAGGCGAAGGGGTGAATCAACTCAGGCCACTCCGGGCTGAATAGCCACAGAGCCGTTGCGCAGACCGAGCAGAAATGCCGCTCGGCCGTGCTGCTGTGGGCGCGCTTGTCACCGTCCTCCTTGAGTCGCGCATGGTAGATCGCGATGTACTTGCGCCCGCGAACCTTGAGGCTGGCGGCATCGCCCCCGAGGTTGATCGCATAGCCGCCTCCGCCCTGTGTCTTGCGGCAGATCGAGCAGTAGCAACGCTGGTAAGGGTAGGGGTGGGCGCTGGTCAAACTGAACGACACCGCGCCGCAATGGCAGGAACCTTCGAGATGCATGGGAGCCTCCGGCTGACTTGAGCGTACCCTGAACAGCCTAGACCGTAAGGGCTACTCGACCGGCACCAGAATCGCGTCGCCGGTCGCCACCAGTTTCAGCGCGGGTGACTTCAAAGCCGGCCCAGCGGTTGAAGGCCGAGGTTGAGTTGATCTGTTTGAGTGTGTTGAGCATGGCGAATCCCTCCGGTTGAGGGTTCAACATGCGCCGGGTTCGGGGGAGTGTCATCGTTGATCAGTCGGCGTGATAGGGCGGTGGATTTATGGTGAATATACTGGCCCCATCGCGAGCAAGCTCGCTCCCACATTTGGAATGCAATCCCCTGTGGGAGCGGGCTTGCTCGCGATGAACGATAACGCGGTCCCACTGGACGCCCACTCAAGGCCAAGTCAGCATGTCCCCCTCGAAACCGGGACATGACCCCCATGCGACGCTTACCCTCCCTGGCAGCCCTGCGAACCTTCGAATGCGCCGCCCGTCACGCCCATTTCGGTCGGGCGGCGGCCGAGTTGTGTGTCACCGACAGCGCGGTCAGCCACCAGATTCGCCAACTCGAAGAACAACTCGGTGTGCCGCTGTTCGTGCGCGAGGGCCGGCAGATTCGCCCGACCCTGGCCGCCGGGCGCCTGATGCAAAGTTTGCAGCAGGCTTTCGAACTGATCGGTGATGCCTGCGATGAACTGCGCGACCCTTCATCCCTGGCGGTATTGCGTCTGGCGGTCACCGCCGAGCTGGCGCAAAAGTGGCTGATGAGCCGTCTCACGGATTTCTACGCGCGTTACCCGCACATCACCTTGCATCTGTACGAACAGCCGATCGACGCCACGGCGCCCGGGGAAGACATCGACCTGGCGATCACCTACGGCACCGGCCCGGTGGACAGCACCGCGTATTTCGTCCGGCCGCTGCCTGCGTTGCAGTTCTTCCCGGTGTGCAGCCCCGGCCTGTTCAACCAGGGCACACTGAAAACCCCGAAGGACCTGGCCCGCCACTGTCTGCTGCACGACGACCAGGACGGCAAGACCTGGACCGCGTGGCTTACCAGCCATGCCGGTGACCAGCGCCCTGATCGTCAATTGTATTTCGCCCACGCCGGGCTGGCACTGGAGGCCGCGGCCCAAGGGCAGGGCGTGGCCATGGGCGACAACTTGACGGCCCAGGAAGATTTGCTCAGCGGGCGGCTGGTACGGCCGTTCACCTCGAGCATGACCGCGCTGGGCCAATATGCGCTGGTGTGCGAGCGGCTGCGGCTGGAGCGTCCGGCGGTGGCGCAAATGCTGGAATGGTTCAACGATCAGTTGCTCGATTGATGAGTTGAATTCAAGTATTCCGAAATAATCATCGTTGGCGAGCCAGTCGCTGTCGCCCTTAGCCTGTGATCATTCCAATCCCCGCTGAAGAGGTTTGACCATGGCCCGTTTGCTCGACACCACTCCCAAACAGGACGGTTTCCGTCTGCCCGGCGAATTCGAAGCCAAGTCCGGTTGCTGGCTCGGCTGGCCGGAGCGTACCGACGTCTGGCGCAACGGTGCCAAGCCGGCGCAGAAAGTCTGGGTGCAGATCGTCACCGCCATTTCCATGAGCGAACCGGTCACCGTGTGCGCCTCGGCGGCACAGTTCGCCACCGCGCGCCGCCAGTTGCCGCCGCAAGTACGCGTGGTCGAAATGACCTGCAACGACACCTGGTTCCGCGACAGCGGCCCGTGTTTTGTGGTCAATGACCAGCGTGGCGAAGTGCGCGGCGTCGACTTCGAATTCAACGCCTACGGCGGCCTCGACGGCGGCTTGTACTATCCGTGGGACAAGGACGACCAGATCGCCGGCAAGATCCTCGAAATCGAACGCTTCGACCGCTATCGCGCACCGTTGATCGCCGAACTGGGCGGCATCCAGAGCGACGGCCAGGGCAGCATCCTGACCACTGAGCAATGCCTGCTGAACCGCAATCGCAACCAGCACCTGGGCAAGGACGAAGTCACCCGCCGCCTGACCGATTACCTCGGCGCCGAGCAGGTGATCTGGCTGCCGCGGGGCTGCAAGTTCGATGAAACCGACGGCCACGTCGACGACCTCGCGTGCTTCGTGCGCCCCGGTGAAGTGGTGTTGCAATGGACCGACAACCGCGACGACCCGCAATGGGAAATCTATCAGGAGGCCTACGACATCCTGCGCAGCACCCGCGACAGTCGTGGCCGCGAGTTGATCGTGCACAAGCTGCCGCAGCCGGATGTGCTGGAGTGGACCGCCGAAGAAGCCGAAGGCCTGGACCGGCAGGACAGCACCCATACCCGCCAGGCCGGGACGAAAATCTGCGCGTCGTACATCAACTACTACGCCGGTAACAGCTCCATCGTGGTGCCGCTGTTTGGTGATCGCAACGACAAAGTGGCGCTGGCGACCCTGGCCGAGCTGTTCCCGCAACACAGCATCGTCGGCATCGAAAACTCCCGGGAAATCCTCCTCGGTGGCGGCAACGTCGCGTGCATCACCATGCCGCAGTACGCCGCCACGACCTCCAGCAAAAAGGGAGCGTGATCGTGGGCCTGCACAAACTGACTCAAGCAATACTGCTGGTGCTTGCACCCCTGTGTGTGCAGGCTGCCGACACCGCCAAACCGGTGGTCAACCTGTACATCTGGGGCGAGTACCTGGCCCCGGACACCTTGAAGAATTTTGAAGCGAAAACCGGCATCCATGTGGTGGTCGACCACTTCGACTCACTGGAAACCGTCGAGACCAAGCTGCTCACCGGCCGCAGTGGCTACGATCTGGTGCTGACGGCGGGGCAGCATCTGTCCCGGGCCATCGAGAGTGGCGCGGTGCAGACGGTCGACAAGCAGCAACTGCCGCACTTTGCCGGCGTCGGCGAGGAGTTCCGCCAGCACATGGCGGTGTTCGACCCGGGCAACCGCTATGCCGGGATCTACGCCTGGGGCACCACGGGTGTGGGGTATCAGGAACAGGCTGTCAAACAGCGCCTGCCCGACGCGCCGACCGACAGTTGGGCGATGCTGTTCGATCCGGCCGTGGTCTCGAAATTCGCCGATTGCGGGGTCAGCTTGCTCAACGATCCCAACGAAGTGTTTGCGGCGGTCATGAAGTACATGGGCCTGGACATCAACCGCCAGAACCTCGATGACCTGAAGTTGGCCGAGCAGCAACTGGCGAAGATTCGTCCGTACATCCGCTACTTCGACAACGACCTGAACATCAGCGACCTGGCCAACGGCAACACCTGCGTGGCGATGTCGTGGAACGGCAACGTGGCCATCGCGGCGGGCCAGGCCGAGGCGGCGGGCAAGCCGTATTCGCTGAAGTACCGGATTCCGAAGGAGGGCACGTTGATCTGGTTCGATGCCATGGTCATTCCCAAGGACGCGACGCATCCGCAGGCCGGCCTGGCGTTGATGGATTACCTGATGACCCCGCAAGTGATCGCGCCGATCACCGACACCATCCACTACGCCAATGCGATTACGGCGGCGGACGGCTTGATCGACCCGGCGATTCGCAACGATCCGGGGACGTATCCGCCGGCCGCGGTCCGGGCTTCGCTGTACAGCAAGAATGACAATGGCAAGGCGTTCAACCGGGCGTTGATCAGGGCGTTCAGCCGGTTGAAGTCGGGGTTGTGACTGGTTTTGGATGATGTGGTGTCGCTACTGACGCCATCGTCGGATCGCCGCCCGGAGCAAGCTCGCTCCCACAGGTTTTGTGTCTGCCAAAGATTTTATGTACACAGAGTCCAAGTGGGAGCGAGCTTGCTCGCGATGAACGATAACGCGGTCTACCGCCCGGGCACCCGCCACAAATACCAGGAGGCCACCGTCCGGTACGGACTCCACCCCAACCCGATCTCGATCATCTGCTTGCGTGTCGGCTGCACCTCCAGGCCCTTGAGTCGCCTATAGCCCTCACGCACGCCAAAGTCATCGGCCGGCAGGATATCCGGCCGCTCCAGGCTGTAGATCAGCAGCATCTCCACGGTCCAGCGGCCCACGCCGCGCAACGTGATCAGGCGCTCGATCAGTGCTTCATCGTCCATGGCCAGCGCCGTGGCGTAATCGGGCACCACGCCGTCCAGCGACGCCTGGGCGATACCCTGAATGGTCGCGATCTTGCTCGCGGAAAATCCGCAACTGCGCAGTCGGTCGAAATCGGTCGCGACGATCTGTTCAGGCTTGGGAAACGCACCCG
Organism: Pseudomonas sp. GW821-FHT12A04; assembly: GCF_058807755.1. NCBI lineage: Bacteria > Pseudomonadati > Pseudomonadota > Gammaproteobacteria > Pseudomonadales > Pseudomonadaceae > Pseudomonas > Pseudomonas sp. GW821-FHT12A04. The sequence goes on along the minus strand of NZ_JBXAQZ010000003.1, from coordinate 470,030 downwards.
AACCGAACAGTGCCAGCAGCCGGCCGACAATCGCATCGCCGGCCTTGGCGTGCAGTTGCTGATAGGCAATCGCCCGCACCAGCGACTCATAGGGATCACGGGCCGCATGCGGCTGGTGCAGGCACGGGCCGACGGCGTCGATGTGGCGGCGCCAGTCGTCATCGATGGCCGCCAGGAACTCACTGGCCGCCTGATAGCCGTCGGCCATGGGCTCAGGCTTTCCCGGACGGTTTCAAGAGGGCGTTCACTTCGCCATAGGTAAGGGCCTTCAGGTCGTGGGTATCGAACTTGCCGGTTTGCAGAAAGCTTTTGGCAATGCCGGCCATGGCACCGTAGAGGAATTCGGCGATGCCTGAACCTGCGGACAGGCGGCGCACACCAAGTTCTGTGAGCACTTCGGGCGACGGCAGGCCCGGGAAGCCAAGCACATTCAGCGGCAGCGAGGTGCCGTGGCACAGCGCCTTGATCTCGTACTCCGCGGTAACGCCCGCCGCAAACAGGCCATTGGCACCGGCCGCCTGATACAGCTTGGCGCGCTCGAGGGTTTCGGCGACGCGATCTTCGGCAGGCACCAGACCCCGAAGATAAACATCGGTGCGCGCATTGATGAACAGGTTCACGTTACGTCGATCGGCCACCTGGCGCGCGGTTTCAATCTTGCGTACCAGTAATTCCGGCGGCGAGGAGCCGTCCTCGATATTGATTCCGACAGCGCCGGCGGCGATCACGGCGTCAACCACTGTTGCCACCCGTTCCAGGTCATCGGAATAACCGGCTTCGATGTCCACGGTCAGTGGCACCGAAATGACCCGGGCAATCGACTCGACCGTCGAGACCAGACGCTCAAGGGGCAGGGTGTTGCCGTCCGGATAGCCATGTACCCAGGCCACCGCCGCACTGCTGGTGGCGACGGCCTTGTTGCCCAGTTGCTCCACCAGCCGCGCACCGGCGGCATCGGCGACGTTGGTGAGGATCAGCAAACCCTCGTGATGCAGTTGGTGCAGTTGATTGTCGAGCCTGTCCATCGAGTTTCCTTCCTTATGAAAAAACTGTGGGGGGATCAGAACGCCAGCTGCTCCGTGAGCTGCACCGCTGCGTTTTCCAGCCTGAGCAGAAACGCCTTGCGCGGCTGGCCTCCAGCGTAGCCGGTCAACGAGCCGTCGGCGCCGATCACCCGGTGGCAGGGCACGACAATCGATAAGCGGTTATGCCCGTTGGCCAGGCCCACCGCCCGACTGGCACCGGGCTTGCCCAGAATCGCTGCAATGGCGCCGTAGGTGGTGGTCCGGCCGTAAGGGATCTTCGCCAGTTCAGCCCAGACCCGGCGGGAAAACTCGCTACCGGGCATGTGCAAGGCCACGCTGAACTCAGTGAGCGTACCGGCGAAATACGCGGACAACTGCTCTTCGATCTGCTGCAAATGCGCGTTGTGCCCCGGTGCCACGGCATAACCGAAACGGTTTTGCAGCGCCTGGACCGAAGGGTTCAGCGAGGCCTGATCGAGAAACTCCAGCAGCACCAGCCCACGCCGTTCGGCCATGGCGATCATCGGCCCCAGGGGGGTGGTCAGGCGCGTGAACAGCAGCGGCTCGCTGTTGGCCGCCCGGCCCGGGGTGATGTGAAAGGATTTTTGAAAGGCATCGCGAAAACCGCTCAGGGACTCGTAGCCGGAATCGAAGGCGACTTCATCGATGGAGTCGCCCTGTTTGATCCCGCCCAGCGCCATGCCCAGGCGCCGGGTGCGCAGCCAGGCGTGGAAGGTCATGCCGAAGTGCTGCTTGAACCAGCGACGCAGTTTCAGTGGTTCGATGCCTTCAGCCAGTAGCCGGGCGTCGGTCCAGCGCTGTTCCGGGTCGGCGTCTACCGACTTGAACAGTTTCTGCACCCAGTCCGGCGCGCTGGCGGCGGTGTCCAGCGGTTTGCAGCGCTTGCAGGCGCGATAGCCCGCCGCCAGGCATTGTTCGGCGCTGGCAAAGAACTCGACGTTCTCAGGCTTCGGGCTGCGGGCGGTGCAACCGGGACGGCAGAAGATGCCTGTGGTCTTGACCGCCGTGAAAAACACCCCCTCGTAGGAGGTGTCTCGTTCGAGCATGGCGCGAACCATCTCGGCACGGGGCGGTAGAAGCGTTTTTTGTAGGTTCATGAGCGCAGCATAGATCGCGTCATGGGCGACCTCCACCGGAAAATCGACAGCGATTTTCGCTCCTTTGAACACTGCGAGTCAATGTGGGAGCGAGCTTGCTCGCGATGGCGGTATATCAGGCAGCATCAATGTTGAATGTGAGACAGCAATCGCGAGCAAGCCCGCTCCCACATGGGAAAAATATCTACTTCAGGCGCGTCTGGCCATCAGAAGTACCGAAGCCGCCGCCGACAACAACCCGGCGCAGCAGCGGTTGAACATCCGCTTGCCCGATGGCCTGGCGAACCAGCGGCGCATGTGCAGGCCCATGTAGGCGTAAGCGCCGATGGCGACCCATTCCAGCACCAGAAACAGCGCGCCCAGCACCACGAACTGCGGCGCAATGGCGTGGGTCGAGTCGACGAATTGCGGCAGGAACGCGGTGAAAATCAGGATGGCCTTGGGGTTGCCGGCCGCGACCAGGAATTCCTGTCGGGCCAGCGCCAGCGTGCCCACGGGCGCGGAGGTGACCACGTTTTCCACACCCGGATCTGCGCGCCACAATTGCCAGGCGAGGTAGAACAGGTAAGCCGCGCCGAGGATCTTGATGGCGTAGAACAGCAGCACGGAGGTTTGCAACACCACCGCCAGCCCCGCCGAGGCCAGGGCAATCATCCCGGCGAACGCCAACAACCGGCCGATACCGGCCACGCACGCGGTGCGGTAGCCATAGCGGGTCGAATTGCTGACCGACAACAGGTTGTTGGGGCCTGGCGCCATGTTGAGGGCAAAACAGGCCGGCAGAAACAGGGTGAGGGTGGCGAGGTCCATGGTGGGCTCCTGTAGCAAGAGCGCTATTTTTATCACGGCTCACCCTTGGCCAGACCCATACAGTCATGGGCGCAAACCACCGTACACGGGGTTATTTCGCGAACTTTTTCGCCCCGGCGACGCAGAGGATCACGGCGACGGTGACACCCAGCATGCCGAGGCTGACATGCTCATGCAGCAGGGTGGCGGCCAGGGTCAGCCCGAAAAACGGCTGAAGCAGCTGCAATTGCCCGACGGCGGCGATGCCCCCTTGGGCCAGGCCGCGATACCAGAACACGAAACCGATCAGCATGCTGAACAGCGAGACGTAAGCCAGGCTGAACCAGGCCGGCGTGCTGATGCCGGTGAACGAAGCCGGCATGCGCATCCAGCTGAGCACGGCCACGACCGGCAGCGACAGCACCAGCGCCCAGCTAATCACCTGCCAGCCACCGAGGGTGCGCGACAGTTTCGCGCCTTCGGCATAACCCAGGCCGCAGGCGAGGATGGCCAGCAGCATCAGGATGTCGCCTTGGGGGGAGGCGGTCAGCCCTTGGGGGGAGGCGGTCAGCCCTTGGGACAGGGCAAACCCGACCACCAGCAGGCTGCCCAGCACCGAGAAAATCCAGAACGCCGCCCTTGGCCGCTCGCCGCCGCGCAGAACGCCAAACACCGCTGTTGCCAGGGGCAACAGGCCGACGAAGACAATGGAGTGCGCGGAAGTCACGTATTGCAGCGCCAGCGCGGTCAACAGGGGAAAGCCGATGACCACGCCCAGGGCGACGATCATCAACGGAATCAGTTGCTGGCGCGCCGGGCGTTTTTCCTTGAATAACCACAGCAGGCACAGCGCCAGGACCGCCGCGATGGTCGCGCGCGCAACCGTCAGGAACACGGGGTCAAACTCCAGCACCGCCACCCGTGTCGCCGGCAGCGAGCCGCTGAAGATCACCACGCCGATCAGGCCGTTGATCCAGCCGCTGGTGCTGTTTTCCAGCGTCCGGGGTTGCAGGTTCGAGGTCCGTTCCATTTGGCTCACGCTCATTGTTGATTGCACGAAACTCATCCTATGAGCGACTATCGATACAATCAAAAAATTGTCATGGATACATCTCGACATGCCTCGATCCCGCTACAAGACCCTGGTAGATGCCTTTGCCGCCGACATCCGCTCCGGGCATCTGCCGCCCGGTACGCGCCTGCCGACTCACCGGCAACTGGCAACCGAGCACGGTCTGGCACTGGTCACCGCCAGCCGGGTGTATGCCGAGCTGGAGGGTATGGGCCTGGTCAGCGGCGAAACCGGACGCGGGACCTTTGTCAGGGAGACCTCGCTGCCGCCGGGGCAGGGCATCTCGCAGCACGTGGTGGCAGCGGGGATGATCGACCTGAATTTCAACTACCCGTCATTGCCCGGTCAGGCCGACCTGTTGCGCACTGCCTTGCGTCAACTGGCGTTGTCCGGGGACCTTGAATCCCTCCTGCGCTATCAGCCTCACGCGGGACGCCTGCACGAACGGGCCTCCGTCGCGCGCCATCTGCTTGATCGGGGGCTGAGCGTGCCGGCTGAACAGGTGTTGATCGTCAGCGGCGCCCAGCATGGCCTGGCGGTGGCGATGATGTCGCTGCTCAAGCCTGGTGATGTGATCGCCGCCGATGCGCTGACCTATCCCGGTTTCAAGACGCTGGCCGAAACCCTGCATCTGGAAGTCTTGCCCATTCCGGTCACGGATACCGGGCCTGATCTGCCCGCACTGGAAAAACTCTGCCGCAGCCGGTCGGTACGGGCCGTGTACTCGATGCCGACTTTGCACAACCCTTTGGGCTGGGTGATGGACCTGGATCTGCGCGAGCAGTTGGTGGCGATTGCGCGCCGACATGACCTGACGATCATCGAGGACGCCGCCTACGCGTTCCTGGCTGAAAACGTACCGCCACCGTTGGCCGAGCTGGCGCCGGAGAGGACGGTGTACGTGTCCGGTCTGTCGAAGAATGTCGCCACCGGGCTGCGCGTCGGTTTCATCGCCGCACCGGCGCAATGGGTCGCAGCGTTCGAGCGCACGATCATGGCGACCACCTGGAACACTCCCGGCGTTGTGACCGCCATCGCCACGGCCTGGCTCGACGATGGCACCGTCAGCCAACTGGAATCGCAAAAGCGTGCAGACGCCCGGGCCCGGCAAGCCCTGGCCCGCGAGATGCTGGCAGGGCTCAGGACCATCAGTCATCCCAATTCCTACTTCATCTGGCTGCCGTTGGCGGAGGACGCCCGGGCCGACCAGATCGCCATGGCACTGATGCGCGAGCAGGTGTCGGTGTCGCCGGCCGAGCCTTTTGCGATTTCGGCCCACGTGCCGCACGCGATACGCCTGGCGTTGGGTTCGGTGGACATGGACTCGTTGCGCACTGCCTTGAGCAAAGTGAAAAACATCGTCAGCTATTACTCGTAGCGAGGCCGGGAAGGGTAGTTTTCTTCAATACGCGAACCGGTGGGGTCTTTACCTTGAGGGCCTTGTTCAACTCGATGGAAGAAGGTGTGCAATGAGTCTGATGATGTCCATGGCAGCGTTTGCGCTGGTCGCGTCCATCACGCCGGGGCCGGTCAACATTGTGGCGTTGAGTTCCGGCGCGCGGTTTGGCTTCCGGGCCAGCCAGCGTCACGTGGCCGGGGCCACCCTGGGGTTTGTTTTGCTGTTGGTGCTGATGGGGTTGGGGCTGCATGAGTTGTTGCAACGATGGCCGGCACTGACGCAGGGGGTGCAATGGGCAGGCGTGGCGTTTCTGTTGTACATGGCCTTCAAGCTGGCGGCCGACAATGGGCAGGTGCAAGCCAGTGAATCGGCGCAGGCGCCGTCGATGCTGTATGGCGCCATCATGCAATGGCTCAACCCGAAAGCCTGGCTGGCCTGCGTGGCCGGCATGGGCGCGTTTGTCGCCGATGGCGAGGCACGACTGGTTTGGCAATTCGCCGCGATTTACCTGGTGATCTGCTATGCGTCGGTCGGCTGCTGGGCGTATGCCGGGACATTTCTGCGCGGCTTCCTGAACAACCCGGCCGGAATGCGCCTGTTCAATCGCACCATGGCGCTGCTGCTGGTGGTGAGCGCGGTGTACCTGTTGCTGCCGTAACGGCAGTCACTGCAGGTTTTGTGGCGAGAGAGCACTTTGTGGCGAGGGGGCTTGCCCCCGTTCGGCGGCGCAGCCGTCGTAAATCCTGCATGCAATGTATGTCTGAAAGAACGTCGGGGGCCGCTTCGCAGCCCAACGGGGGCAAGCCCCCTCGCCACAGGGGAGAGTCAGGCTCAAGAGCATCTTTGTGTTGCCTCAGCCCCGATACTGCCCCGGTGTCGCCGCCAGGTGCTGTTTGAATGCCCGTTGAAAATGCGCCTGATCGGCGAACCCCGCTTCCAGTGCCACGTCTGCAATCAGTTTGCCGCTGCGCAATTGATCTTGGGCGAACTGGATGCGCCGGTTCACCAGGAACGCGTGGGGCGTCATGCCGTAATGCTGTTTGAAGGCGCGGATCAGGTAGGACGGTGACAGTTGCGCCGCCTCGCATATGTCTTCGAGCTTGAGGATTTGCGTGCAGTGGTCGCGGATGTAATCGGCAGCACGCTCCAGCTTGAAATTGGGTTCGCGCAGCGGCTGATCGACCGGGTTGAACCGGAGCTGAACCTCGGTAAAGAACTCCACGGCCACGCTGTGTTTGCGCAGCACGTCTTGCTGTGGATCGACCAGTACCTCATACAAGCCCGCGAGGCCGGCAAACAGGTTGGCGTCCCGGGTATGGGTCACTGAAAAGCGGCGAAACGCCGCGTCATCGCTGAACCCGAGCTGATGCTGCAAATCGGTCAGCCACGGCGTATCGACGTACAGCATCAGGTACGACCAGGGTTGGTCTTCGATCGGGTTGCAGGCGTGGACGTCACCGGGGTTCATCAGCACGACAGTGCCGACGCTGACTTCGAACGCCGACTGCTCATGGAGATAGGTGCTGCGCCCGGCGGTGATCGCTCCGATGGAAAAGTGCTCGTGGGCATGCCGTGTGTAGCAGGCTTCGCGCCCGTCGGCGATGGAGCGGGCTTCGATGAAAGGCAGGGCATCATCGCGCCAGAAGCGCGGGGCCCTGTCGGCGTTCTTGGCAACGGCGTGCTTCATGCTCGCTCCTCGGCAGGTCAGTGCCCGAGTGTATTAGCTCTCGCCGTCAAAGGCTCGTTGCAGTTCGGCGATATCGAGTTTTTTCATCTGCATCATCGCCTGCATGGCTCGTTGGGATTTTTTCGTGTCCGGGTCTTTGATCATGTCCATCATCGCAACGGGGACGATCTGCCATGACAGCCCGAACTTGTCCTTGAGCCAGCCGCATTGCTGGGCCTCGGGCGCGCCGCCGGCCGACAGGCGGCCCCAGTAATGGTCGACTTCTTCCTGGGTCTGGCAATTGACCTGAAACGAAACCGCTTCACTGAACGTGAACATCGGCCCGCCGTTGAGACCGGTGAAGCTCTGCCCGTCGAGTTCGAAGCTGACGGTCATGACCGAACCTTCGGGCCGGCCGTGGAATTCGAATCCGGCGTGGCCGTAATGGGTGATGGCGGTGATTTTCGAATGGTCGAAGATCGAGCAATAGAACTTTGCCGCCTCTTCGGCCTGATTGTCGAACCACAGGCAGGGCGTGAGTTTTTGAACACGTTGCATGGCGGGCACTCCTCGGCAGGTTATGCATGCTGGATTACAGCGTAGCCAGCCTGAGTTCGTTCGGCAGTACCGTAGATCGCCAAACACCCGTTTCAGGCCACGATCAGAACGCCCATCGGGTGGTCAGTTGTACGGCGCGCGGTTCGCCATAAAACCCGGTGCCAAAGTTGCCAAGCCCGGTGTAGTAGGTTTTATCGAACAGGTTCTTCACGTTCAGTGTGGTGCTCAGGTGCTCGTTGAAGCGATAGCGCGCCATCGCGTCCACCAGGGCGTAACCGGGCTGGGTGATCGTCGTGTACTGACCGAAGTTCACCGTATCGGCGGGGTCGGGACGGAACACATTGCCAAAGAATTCGCTTTGCCAGTTCACGCCTGCACCGACGGTGAGCCTGTCCCAGGGTCCAGGCAGGCGGTAGGTGCTGAATACTCGCACCACCTGTTCCGGTGCAGTGGTTTGCAGCACCGAACCGTAGACGTAATCACCCTTGGCATCGCGGGTGTGGTTATAGGTGTAGCCGGCCGACAGGTTCCAGCCGTCCCGCAACTCGCCGGCCAGTTCGATCTCGAAGCCTTTGGTGGTGGCGCCCTGGACGGCACGGTACACCGACTCGGTATCAACGCCGCTGACATACTCGGCGATGTTGTCCTGTTCGATGCGGTACAGGGCGAACCTGGCGTTCAGGCGTCCATCGAAGTATTCAGCCTTGATGCCCGCCTCAAGACTTTTGCCTTGTACCGGATCGAGCAGTCGCCGGTTGGCGTCCTTGCTCATTTGCGGCTGATAGATGCTGGTGTAGCTGGTGTACACCGAGTAAGTGTCGTCGAGGTCGTAGACCAGTCCGGCGTAAGGCGTGACGACACCGCTTTGACGATAGCTGTCGCGCAGGTCGGCGGTGTGCGGGTCGCTGTAATCCAGGTTGTCGTGCCCCGAGAAGTCGCTGACACGCGTACCGAGGATCAGCGCCAGGTCATCGACGGGCTTGAGCCGGGTGGCCAGGTAGGCGCCGGTCTGGCGCTGGACAATGTCGTCGGTGCCCACCCGTGGGATCCCGGGTTTCGCAAACTCGCCGCGCCAGTCGAAGATGCTGCCGTCCACTGGCGGGTACACCGAACCGTACACCGGTATGTCCTGACGCGTGTTCATTGACATGAAACCGACGATCAGTTCGTGATCGCCACCCCATAGGGTGAATGGACCGGTCAGGTTGACGTCGATGTTGTCCTGAACCTGGTCGCCCTCGAACTTGCCCATGTACATGAACATGCCGTTACCGCTGACCGGGTCCGGGTTGCCGCCACTGGCGGAGGCGAGGAAGGTATCGTGCTGGCGGTGTTTGCGGTCGTAACTGACCTTGAGTGCCCAATCGTTGGTCAGTTGCTGCTGCACGGAGGCGAACACCGTCTGGTTGGTGAAGTCGCGACGGCTCCAGTCGGTGGCCGGGTTGAAGGAACGGGAGAAATCGGTGCGCGAGCCGTCGCTGTAGTACATCGGGAAACCGGTCCAGCTGGCGCCCCGGGAACGGGTGTCTTGCTGGTCGATACCGACGGTGACAAGGGTATCCGGGGTCAAGTCGGCTTCGACAATGCCGTAGGCGATGTCCTTGGTGCTGCGGTAGTGATCGGTGTAGGCGCTGCGGTCCTGGTGGACCCCGACCAGACGCCCGCGGACATTTGCGCTGGCGCTCAGCGGGCCGGAAATATCGCCTTCGCTGCGATAGTTGTCCCATGAGCCGACGGTGCCGGTGACCGAGGCTTTGAATGTCGGGGTCGGGCGCTTGCGAATCAGATTGACGGTTGCCGAGGGATCACCCGCCCCGGTCATCAGGCCGGTCGCGCCTTTGATGATCTCAACGCGGTCGTAGGGTGCCATGTCGGTGCTCGAGGTGCCGTAGTCGTAGACACCGTCGTAGTCGGTATTGACGCCGTCGTACTGGAAATTGGTGATCGGCAAGCCACGACTGGAAAATTCCCAGCGTTCGCTGTCGTAGTTTTGCACGCTGATGCCAGGAGTGCGGCGCAGGACATCGACGATGCTGGTGGCCCCTTGGTCGTCCATGAGTTGGCGGGTGATGACCGTGACCGATTGCGGCGTTTCGCGCAGGGACAGCGGCAGACCAGTGGCTGAAGACGTCGAGCCGACGGTGTAGGCGCGGGAGTCTTCGCTGATCGTCCCGGGTGCCTGCCCGGAAATGTTCGTCGCACCCAGTTCCAGTGCCTCTTGTGTCAAGGCTGTGGCCTGCAGCACGTAGCTGCCGGTGCCCTGGTGTTGCGCTTGCAGGCCACTGCCTTGCAGCAGTCGTTGCAACGCTTGCTGCTGGCTGTAGACACCGTCAAGACCAGGGCTGCGTTTGCCGGCCGCGAGGTCATTGTGTCCGGCGAGAAAAATCCCGGCCTGTTCGGCAAAGCGGTTGAGGACGCTCACCAGCGATCCGGCAGCGATGGTGTAATGGCGTGCCTGGCTGCCGGGTTGTTCGCTGTTGACGAGGGGGGCGGCTTGAGTTCGCGACACGTCCAGGCCCGGCAAGACAACCGCCAGAGCCAGCATCAGCGGATGCAAGGCGAAGCGGGTGCGGGTAACGGTGGCGCGCGGCATGGGGTTCCCGGGAGTCGGATCAATCGGCAATCGAGGTGCTTGAAGGGTTAACCGGACGAAAAAGGCAAAAGGGAACCGGCGCGACAGAAAAAACCTTCATCAGGCTTTTGGGCCGACGTTGACCCACCAGTCCAGCGGCTTCTGCACCCGTACCGGCAATGCCGCTTCCAGCAGGCGCAAGGCCTGATCGGTGTCCTTGAGCGGGAACGAACCCATGACCGGCAGCCTGGCCACCGCCGGGTCGCAGCCCAGATGCCCGTGACGGTATTGGCTCAACTCCTGGAGCAATTGGCCCAACGGCAGGTTGTCTGCCAGCAGCAGGCCACGGCGCCAGGCTTCACGAGTCGCCGTGGCGGCGGTCGGTGTCGGAATGTGGTTTTCGCTGAATGCCACTTGGCGTCCCGTTTCCACCACCTGAACCTGGCCTTGGGCAGTCCGGACTTCGACGGCGCCTTCGTAGACGTTGAGCAATGTCCGCCGATCCTCCTGGCGCACACTGAAGTGCGTGCCCAGCGCGCGCATCCGGCCCTGGGCGGTGTGCACCAGCAGCGGGCGGTGGCTGTCTTTGGCGGTATCGATCAACACCTCCCCAAGCCGCAACAGCAGCAGTCGTTGTGTGCTGTCGAACCGAACATTCAGCGCGCTCAACGCATTGAGCCAGATCTGGCTGCCATCGCTGAGCCGGGTTTCGCGGGTTTCGCCGGTGCCGGTGGAGAGGTCGGCGCGCCAGCGAACCAGGGTGGGCGCCAGGGCGGTTTCCTCCCAGGCACTCCACCCAAGCAAACCTCCCGACACCAGAACCAGCAGACCCTTCACGGTGTGGCGGCGACTGATGGCGGCACGTTCGGTGTTGCGCAGTACATGGCTGACCGCTTGCGGATGATCGTTCTGCAAGGCGGCAAAGCGCTGGCCAACCCGCTCGACATAATGCCAGGCAGCCTGATGCTCGCTACTTTGCGTCAGCCAGGCTTGCCAGTGCTGGCGGTCTTGTTCCCCGGCCTGTTGGTCGTTGAGTTGGACATACCATTGCGCAGCTTGTTCGAGACTGGCATGGCTGATGGCGTTCGATGCGGTCTGTGTCATTGAATCAGCAGGCCATCGAGTTCTGCTTCGAGCATGGCGCAATGCATCAATGCCTGGGCCAGGTACTTCTTCACCATGCGCTCGCACACGCCGATTTCTTCGGCGATGGCGCGGTAGGGCAACCCCTGCAACTGGGCCAACAAGAACGCATCACGTACCCGTTGGGGCAAGCGTTGCAACATGGCGTCCACTTCATACAGGGTTTCGACGATGATCGCCCGCTGCTCTGGCGAAGGGTGAACGGCTTGGGGCTGCGCCGCGAGGGTGTCCAGCCAGGCCTGTTCAAGTTGCCGACGACGCCAGTGATCGATACACAAGCCTCGGGCGATGGTCGCCAGATACGAACGTTCGTGGGTTTCGCCGTCGAACACCTGAGGGCGCTTGAGCACACGGATGAAGGTGTCATGGGCCAGGTCGGCAGCATCAAACGCGTTGTTCAGACGCCGGCGCAGCAGCGCGTGCAACCAGCGGTGATGCGTGGCGTAGAGGGTCTGGACGCAGGAGGAATCGGCAACCGTCATCGTGAGCGCATGTCCATGGGCGGTTCGCGTCCTTGTGTAAATAAGAATTGATCGCGATTAAAGCAAATGGTCCACGCCTGTGCAAATGATATTGGTTTGCTTTTAGGTTGTTTGAATCGTGTCTGGAGGACATTGTTGTCGTAATGACTCTTGATGTTGTCATAAGGACAATGTCGGGGTTGAGTCAAATTGACTTCGTTGATCTGGAGGCGCCGGTTTACAAGGGGTCATGAGCTGGCACGGAACATGAAACATCAAACGTACAACTGAGCGGCTACAGGCGTACGGAAAATGTCCCATTTCTTCAGCAACCCTCAAAACGTTCTGCATCTCTCCAATCGTGTACTCGGCGTTGGCCTGGTCATGTTGCTCGCCGGAGTCTACGGCGCCTATCTCTACGCAGGCCACCTGTCGATTGTCGCCCTGGTGTCGATGCACGCCATGACCATCCTCGGCCCGACCCTGCTGAAAATCGGCTATGTCATGCGGCTGCTGTCGCAGTACGGGCTGAGCCAAACTCCGGCCAGGGTGGTGGCGTGATGCGTGGAATCGCTGCTGCACCTGTTTTCTCCCTCGGCTTTCGCCCGTTTTTTCTGGCGGGTGCCGGGTTCGCGGCCATCGCGGTGGCGGTCTGGGCGTTGTGGTTGTACGGTCGACTCCCCGGCGCACAACCAATGGGTGGCATGCTCGCCTGGCATCGCCATGAAATGCCGTTTGGTTTTACCGCGGCCATCATTGCCGGGTTTCTGTTGACGGCGGTACCTAACTGGACCGGCCGGCCAGGGCTCAATGGGTGGCCGCTGATCGGGCTGGTGCTGGTATGGCTGATCGCTCGGCTGGCCTGGTTGATGCCGATACCCGCCATCCTGTTGCTGGCCTTGCAAGTGCCCTTTCTGCCGCTGCTGGCGTGTGTGCTTGGACGGGATTTGATCGCCGCCGGCAAGCGGGAAAATTATCCGGTTTTACTGATGGTCACGTTGTTGGCAGGCTGTCAGGCGCTGACGTTGCTGGGTATTTTCAATGAAGACGTGAATCTGCAGCGGCATGGCGTGCTGGCCGCTTTGTGGCTGGTGGGCGCGCTGATGAGCGTGATCGGCGGGCGGGTGATTCCGTTCTTCATCCAGCGCGGCTTGAACCGTCCCGCAACGCCTGCGGCTCATCCGTTGCCGGGCAAGGTGTTGCTGATCAGCGCGATGCTGGCGGCGGTGTCTTTTGCCGCCGGTTTGAATGACGCCCCACGCGTGTGGCTGGCGCTGTTGTTTGCGTTGATCAGCGGTTTGCATCTGCTGCGATTGTGGCGCTGGCATGATCGCGGTCTGTGGCGCGTGCCGCTGCTGTGGTCGCTGTACCTGGCTTACACCTGGCTCGCGGTGGCGACGCTGGCCATGGCGCTGTGGCACCTGGGCTGGATGCCGCAGCAAAGCCTGGCCACCCATTCGCTGGCCGTCGGTGGCATCGGCGGGTTGGTTCTGGCAATGATTGCCCGGGTCAGTCTGGGTCACACCGGGCGCTTGTTGCAGCCGTCAAAGGCGATCGTTGTGGGATTTGCCCTGGTGCTGGTGGCGGGTGTGTCACGGGTGTGGCTGGTGCCATTTTCCGGGTGGGGATTGGGAATGTCGGCGCTGCTTTGGTGTATGGCATTCGGGCTGTTTCTGTCGCGTTACACCGGTATTTTGTTCAGGCCGAGGGTGTAGGAGCGAAGCTTGCTCGCGACGGACGTCAACGATAACGCGCCCTGTCTGAATGACCGCGTTGTACTGACGTTTTTCGCGAGCAAGCTCGCTCCTACAGGTGACCGGTGGTCGATGCGCCTCGGCCTGCCGGCAAATTTGCGCTTAGCTGAAGGGTAACCCGAGGCGCGCGCAGGTTTTACAAGGCCGCAGCGACGCCCCTTCAGATCACCCTGAGTCTGAGGAACCGCGCCATGCTGACCCTGAACATCAATGGCCAGGATCAGGAGCTGGATGTCCCCGCCGACATGCCGCTGCTCTGGGTCTTGCGCGATGTCGCCCACCTCACCGGCACCAAATTCGGCTGCGGCATCGCCCAATGCGGTGCCTGCACCGTGCACGTCGATGGCGCACCGCTGCGCTCGTGCATCACACCGGCCACGGCCGTGGCCCATGGGCAAAAGATTCTCACCATCGAAGGCCTTTCCGCGGATGGTTCGCACCCGGTCCAACAGGCCTGGGCGGAACTTGACGTGGTCCAGTGTGGCTACTGTCAGTCCGGGCAGATCATGTCGGCGGCCGCATTGCTGGCGAAAATTCCGAAACCGACCGACAGCGACATCGATCAGGCGCTGTCCGGGAACATCTGTCGTTGCGGCACTTACCCGAGGATCCGCGCGGCGGTCAAACGCGCCGCCGAGCTGGGTTGAGGCCGGGTTGAAGGGAGCTTGCGCCATGAACAGCATCAACGCGTTATCGCGTCGTGGTTTTCTCAAGGGCAGTGCCATGCTGGGCGGCGGGCTGGTGGTCGCGTTTGCCATACCCGGTGCCCACCGTTTCGCCATGGGCGCGGAAAACCAGGGCAACGTGTTTGCGCCCAATGCCTTCCTGCGTATTGGCAACGACAACAGTGTCACCGTATTGCTGGGGCACTCGGAAATGGGCCAGGGCATCTGGACCGGCCTGACCATGCTGATCGCCGAAGAACTGGACGCCGACTGGACGAAAATCCGCGTCGAGCATGCACCGGCTTCGGCCGCCGATTACGGCCTGCCTGGTTTTGGCGGGATGCAAATCACCGGCGGCTCGACCTCGACCTGGATGGAGTTCGACCGCTATCGCCAGGCCGGCGCGGCGGCGCGCTTGATGTTGATCGACGCAGCGGCCAAGCGTTTCAACGTCGCGCCGTCCGAGATTCATACCGAGTCGGGGGTGGTCATGGCCGGTGAGCACCGTGCCACCTACGGCGAACTGGCCGATGAGGCCGGGCAATTGCCACGGCCAGACCCGGCCTCGATCAAACTCAAGGACGCAAAGGACTGGAGGCTGATCGGCAAACCCACCCAGCGTCTGGACACTCCGGAAAAAATCACCGGCCGGGCGAAGTTCGGCATGGACGTGCAGTTTGACGGGCTGATGACTGCGATGGTCGCCCGTTCGCCCACCTTCGGCGGCAGCGTCAAATCCTTTGAAGGCGCCGAAGCGCTGGCGATTCCGGGTGTGCACAAAGTGGTGCAAGTGCCGACCGGCATCGCGGTGATTGCCGATCATTTTTGGGCGGCGAAGCTGGGGCGCGATGCGCTGAAAGTCGAGTGGAATCCGGGGCCCAACGCCGGGCTCGACAGCCAGGCGTTGCTGGAGAACTTCCGCAAACTCGCCACCACCCCCGGCCTGAACGCAGGCCAGGCGGGGGATACCCAGGCTGCGCTGGCGAAAGCGGCCAAGAAAATCGACGTTGAATACAGCGTGCCTTACCTGGCACACGCGCCGATGGAGCCACTGAACTGCACGGTGAGCATCACCAAGGACAAATGCGAAATCTGGACCGGCACCCAGTTCCAGACCCTGGACCAAATGGTCGCCGGGAAAATCACCGGGCTCAAACCCGAACAGGTGGTGATCCATACCGAGTTTCTCGGTGGCGGCTTCGGGCGCCGGGCCAATCCGACGTCGGATTTCGTCAGCGAAGCGGTGTATGTCGCCAAGGCTGCCGGTGCACCGGTGAAAACCGTGTGGGCGCGGGAGGACGACATCCGCGGCGGCTATTACCGCTCGGCGTTCCTGCACCATGCGCGTATCGGGCTCGGCGCTGACGGCCTGCCACTGGCCTGGAAGCATGTGATGGTCGGCCAGTCGATCATGGCCGGGACCTCGCTTGAAGCGAGCATGGTCAAGGACGGGATCGACAAGACCTCCGTCGAAGGCGTGGCGGACAGCCCCTACCTCGAAGGGTTGGCCAATCACCAGATTGAACTGCATTCACCGCAGACCGGCATCAGCGTGTTGTGGCTGCGTTCGGTGGGGCACACCCACACCGCGTTTGTCATGGAGTCGCTGATCGATGAACTGGCCACGGCGGCCGGCAAGGATCCGGTGGAATATCGGCGCACCTTGCTCAAGGACCATCCGCGCCATCTGGGTGTGCTGAACCTCGCGGTGGAGAAGGCCAACTGGACGGCGCCACTGCCGGACGGCCATGCCCTGGGTGTGGCGGTGCATGAGTCGTTCGGCAGCTACGTGGCCCAGGTGGCCGAGGTGTCCCAGGACAACCTCGCCATCCGCGTGCACCGGGTGGTGTGCGCGGTGGATTGCGGCATTGCGGTCAACCCGCAGAGCATCGCCGCGCAGATGGAGTCGTGCATTACCTTTGGCCTCAGCTTCGCCTTGCACAGCAAGCTGACACTCAAGGACGGGCAGGTGGTGCAGTCCAACTATCACGACTATCGGGTGCTGCGGCTCAACGAAATGCCGGTGGTCGAAGTGCATATCGTGCCCAGCAGCGACAAACCCGGTGGTATCGGCGAAGCCGGTGTGCCACCCATGGCGCCAGCGGTGGCCAACGCGGTGTTTGCCCTGACCGGGCAGCGCCTGCGGGAGCTACCCTTGCAGCTGGCGGGGGTGTGAGATGAAACGACATCACTGGTTGCTTGGGGCGGTGATCCTGGTCTGTCTCATCGCCTACGCATCGCACGTGTTCGCCGATGACCGCGAGGCCTTGCAGGCGTTCGACACCGTGCAGAAGGTCTTCCAGAGCCCCCGTTGCCAGAACTGCCATATTCCTGGGGATTCGCCGCTGCAATTCGATGCCGGCGTGCCCCACGCCATGAATGTCGTGCGTGGCATGGACGGCAAGGGTTCGGCCGGGTTGCCCTGTGCAACCTGCCATGCACAAAGCAATCCGCCGGCCAGTTACGGCCCCCACGCACCACCCGGGGCGCCGCACTGGAGTTTGCCACCGGCCGCGCACCGCATGGCCTGGATCGACCTGCCAGCCGACCGGCTGTGCGCGATGATCAAGGATCGCTCCAGCAACGGCGATCGGGATTTTGCCGCGCTGATCAAGCACGTCAGCGACGACAAGCTGGTGCTGTGGGGCTGGAACCCCGGCGGCAATCGCGCGCCGGTGCCGGTGCCCCACGATATTTTCGTCGCCCGGTTCAAGCGCTGGGCCGATGCGGGAGGACCGTGCCCGGTGGCAGGTAGCTGACCAGCGGCACGCTTACAGGGAGTCAATGTGGGTACGGGCGACTCTAACGTACATACCCGCCAAGGGAGTGAACGATGTTGATCTCAGGCAAAACAGGTAAACCGGGCCAATCAGCCAACCCGTTGCTCACGCCACAGCAAGAACGTGAACGGTTGCGCGAACTGGCTCGCCAAGCCGAACAAGAACTGGCAGGGGTGCAGATGGCGAGCATGGACGAGCTGACGCTGCTGTCCAATCGCCATGGTTTCACCGCATTGGCCCAACTCGGGCTGGACGCCTGCCGACAACTGGAGACGCCGGCGACACTGCTGTACTTCAGCCTCGATGAATTCAAGCTCATCTGCTATCTGTATGGCCGGTCCAAAGGTGACGATGCGCTCAAGACGTTCGCCGATGTCCAGCGTATCGGCTTTCGTGAAAACGATGTGGTCGGCCGACTCGACGGCGACCGGTTCGTGGCGCTGCTGACCGGATCCAGTGCCGTTGAGATTGAGGCGATCAAGGTGCGACTCAATGAGATACTCGATGAGCGCAACGCCACGGCGCATCGCAGTTATGACATTCGGTTTAGCGTTACCCAGGTCGAATATAACCCCACTGTTCATGACTCAATCGAGGAACTGCTGGAGGAGGCCGAGCGTGTGATGAGCCGTTAGGGCGGTGTTGCATTAGCGGGCCTCTTCGCGAGCAGGCTCGCTCCCACAGTGGATTTGTGGCGTTCATAAATCCTGTGGGAGCGAGCTTGCTCGCGATGGCGTCCCGACAGGCAACGCCTACTTGGCAAACAACTGCCCAATATCCTTGAACGCCTTGAACTCCAGCGCATTCCCGCAAGGATCAAACAGAAACATCGTCGCCTGTTCACCCACCAGCCCCTGAAAACGAATCCCTGGTTCGATCACGAAGCGTGTCTCCAGCGACTTCAGCCGCTCGGCCAGCGCCTCCCACTCGGCCATCCCGAGCACCACGCCAAAATGCGGCACCGGCACATCGTGGCCATCCACGGCATTGGTGTGCGCGGCTTCTTGCGTGGGGTTTTTCGGTGCCAGGTGAATCACCAATTGATGGCCGAAAAAATTGAAATCCACCCATTGATCGCTTGAGCGGCCTTCTTCCAGGCCAAACACTGAACCATAGAAATGTCGGGCAGCCGGCAAGTCGTAGACCGGAATGGCCAAGTGAAAAGGGGACAGTTGCATCAGGCGAACCTCGGTGTGGGTGGGAATGTGTCGAGTTTAGCCCTGTGCTTTTTGATTGAAAGACGATAATTTTTGCATCGAGCTCAAATTATTTCGATCAATCGAGGCCGCCATGCTGCGCGAACTGAAAACCTTTATCGCGGTGGCGCGTTACGGCACGTTCGCGGCAGCGGGCATGCACATCGGCCTGACGCAGTCGGCGGTCAGCGCGCAGATTCGCAACCTGGAACAAGCCCTTGGCATCCGTCTGTTCGACCGCACCGGCCGCCAGGCGCTGCTCAACGCGGCGGGGCAGCGTGCGTTGCCGATGGCCAGGGAAATGCTCGAGACCTTCAGCCGCATGGCCGTCAGCGACGATGTCAGCGAGTACCGGGGCGAACTGAGAATCGGCGCGGTGGCGACCGCTCAGACCGGGCTGCTGCCCCAGGCGCTGGTGCGCTTGCGCCAACAGGCGCCCTTGCTGGAGCCCAAGCTGGTGCCCGGTGTGTCACTGAACCTGCTGAGTCAGGTCGACACAGGAGAAGTGGACCTGGCGATCCTGATCAAGCCGCCGTTTGAGTTGCCCAAGGAATTGTCTGCGCAGGTCATTCGCCGGGAACCGTTCGTGTTGATCGTACCGGCGGACCTGGACGGCGATGATCCGCTGCAACTGCTCGCCGAGCACCCTCATGTGCGCTACGACCGCAATTCGTTTGGCGGGCGGCTGGTGACGCGGTTTCTGCGCGAACGGCAGATCGAGGTGCACGTGGCGCTGGAGCTGGATGAACTGGAAGCCATTGTCAAAATGGTCGAGTGTGGGTTGGGGGTTTCGTTGTTGCCGGAGGCCGGGTTATGGCTTGAGCATGGGGCCGGGGTGCGGATCGTCCCGCTGGGCGAACTGACCTTCCATCGGGAGATCGTGCTGTTGCAGCGCTATAGCCAGCGGATGCAGCCGATTCAGCAGTTGTTTGCCAAATGCCTG
Organism: Pseudomonas sp. GW821-FHT12A04; assembly: GCF_058807755.1. Lineage (NCBI taxonomy): Bacteria > Pseudomonadati > Pseudomonadota > Gammaproteobacteria > Pseudomonadales > Pseudomonadaceae > Pseudomonas > Pseudomonas sp. GW821-FHT12A04. The sequence goes on along the minus strand of NZ_JBXAQZ010000003.1, from coordinate 450,889 downwards.
ACGCCGATAGCTGACTGAACATGATCCCCTGTGGGAGCGAGCTTGCTCGCGATATCGGACTGACATTCACCATTGATGTCGACTGACAGGCCGTAATCGCGAGCAAGCTCGCTCCCACAGGGGGGCTGTGTTTGTCCGGGAAATCGCAGGCATAAAAAACCCGCCAAAGAGGCGGGTTTTTTTGGCTGAGCGAAGATTACTCTTCGATGCTGCCCATGGCCGTGGTGTTGAAGCCACCGTCCACGTACATGATTTCACCGCTGATGCCGGACGCCAGGTCCGAGCACAGGAACGCGCCGGCGTTGCCGACTTCTTCGATGGTGACGTTGCGGCGCAGCGGGGTTTGCGCTTCGTTGGCGGCCAGCATCTTGCGGAAGTTCTTGATGCCGGAAGCGGCGAGGGTGCGGATGGGACCTGCCGATACGCAGTTGACGCGAGTACCGTCCGGGCCCAGGGAGCCGGCCAGGTAACGTACGCCAGCTTCCAGGGAAGCCTTGGCCATGCCCATGACGTTGTAGTTCGGCATGGTGCGCTCGGCGCCCAGGTACGACAGGGTCAGCAGGCTGCCGTTGCGGCCTTTCATCATTTCGCGGCCAGCCTTGGCCAGGGCCACGAAGCTGTAGGCGCTGATGTCGTGGGAGATGCGGAAACCTTCGCGGGTGGTGGCTTCGGTGAAGTCGCCGTCCAGTTGGTCGCCCGGGGCGAAGCCGACGGAGTGCACGATGCAGTCCAGGCCGTCCCACTTCTTGCTCAGCTCTTCGAAGACCTTGGCGATTTCTTCATCGCTGGCCACATCGCACGGGAAGCACAGCTCAGGGCTCGAACCCCAGCCTTGTGCGAACTCTTCGACACGACCCTTGAGTTTGTCGTTCTGATAAGTGAAGGCAAGCTCAGCGCCCTCGCGATGCATGGCGGCAGCGATGCCGGATGCGATGGACAGCTTGCTGGCGACACCGACGATCAGTACGCGCTTACCGGCGAGAAAACCCATGTGTTGCTCCTCTTTCAGGTTATTGCGCAGTGGCCGGAGCCAAAAAAGCGGCTTCCAGCAACTGCTGTGTATACGGATGTTGGGGGGCGGCAAAAATGCTTTGCGCGTCTCCCTGTTCGACCACTTGGCCATGCTTGACCACCATCAACTGGTGGCTCAGCGCTTTCACCACAGCCAGGTCATGGCTGATAAACAGATACGTCAGGTTGTACTTGGTTTGCAGTGAACGCAAAAGCTCCACTACCTGGCGTTGTACCGTGCGGTCGAGGGCCGAAGTCGGCTCGTCCAGCAAAATCAACGCCGGTTTTAACACCAATGCCCGGGCAATGGCGATTCTCTGCCGTTGCCCGCCGGAAAATTCGTGGGGGTAGCGGTGCCGGGTTTCCGGATCCAGACCTACCTCCTTGAGTGCTGCAATGATCGCTTGTTCCTGTTCCGCCTCAGTGCCCATCTTGTGGATCCGCAGGCCTTCGCCAACGATCTGGCTCACGCACATCCGCGGGCTCAGGCTGCCGAACGGGTCCTGAAACACCACTTGCATCTCCCGTCGCAGCGGCCTGACCTGTTGCTGCGTCAGGCAGTCTAGCTGCTGGCCTTCAAAGCGGATGGCGCCCTTGCTGGCGATCAACCGCAAAATTGCCAGGCCCAGGGTCGATTTGCCGGAACCGCTTTCTCCCACTATCCCCAGGGTCTGGCCCTGGGGCAGGCTGAAATTGATGCCGTCGACCGCCTTGACGTAATCCACCGTGCGCTTGAGCAGGCCTTTCTTGATCGGAAACCAGACTTTGAGGTCCTCGACCGCCAGCAACGGCGGGCCGATCACGTTGCTTGCAGGCTTGCCGCCGGGCTCCGCTGCCAGCAGTTCCCGAGTGTACGGATGCTGCGGCGCGCGGAACAGTTCTTCGCACGATGCCTGTTCGACGATGCAACCTTGCTGCATGACACATACGCGATGCGCAATTCTTCGCACAAGGTTCAAATCATGGCTGATCAGCAGCAGGGCCATGCCCAATCGGGCCTGCAATTCCTTGAGCAATTCGAGGATTTTCAGCTGAACGGTCACGTCCAGCGCGGTGGTCGGCTCGTCGGCGATCAGCAGTTCCGGCTCGTTGGCCAGGGCCATGGCGATCATCACCCGCTGACGCTGGCCGCCGGACAATTCGTGGGGCAGGGCCTTGAGTCGCTTGTGCGGCTCGGGGATGCCGACCATCTCCAGCAGCTCCAGGGTGCGTTTGGTCGCGACCTTGCCGGTCAGGCCCTTGTGGATGCCCAGCACTTCGTTGATCTGCTTCTCGATCGAGTGCAGGGGATTGAGCGAGGTCATCGGCTCCTGGAAGATCATCGCAATCCGGTTGCCGCGAATGTGGCGGATGGTTTTTTCTTTCAGGTCCAGCAGGTTCTGCCCGGAATACAAGATGGTGCCGGACGGATGCCGGGCGAGCGGGTAGGGCAGCAGGCGCAGGATCGAGTGTGCGGTGACCGACTTGCCGGAACCGCTCTCGCCGACCAACGCCAGGGTTTCACCGCGCTTGATGTCGAAGCTGACGCCTTCGACCGCTCGCTGGCAGCGATTGCCGACGACAAAATTGACGGACAGGTCGCGCACTTCGATCAGATTGTGCTGATTCATTTCACTTCCTCGGGTCGAAGGCATCGCGAGCGGACTCGCCGATGAACACCAGCAGACTCAACATCAAGGCCAGCACCGCAAAGGCGCTGATGCCCAGCCACGGCGCCTGCAGGTTGGATTTGCCCTGGGCCACCAGTTCACCCAGGGACGGGCTGCCCGCCGGCAAGCCGAAGCCGAGGAAGTCCAGGGCGGTCAGCGTACCGATGGCGCCGGTGAGGATGAACGGCATGAAGGTCATGGTCGAGACCATCGCGTTGGGCAGGATGTGACGGAACATGATCGCGCCGTTCTGCATGCCCAGGGCGCGGGCGGCGCGTACGTATTCCAGATTGCGCCCGCGCAGGAACTCGGCGCGCACCACGTCGACCAGGCTCATCCAGGAGAACAGCAGCATGATCCCCAGCAACCACCAGAAGTTGGGCTGCACGAAACTGGCAAGGATGATCAGCAGGTACAGCACCGGCAATCCGGACCAGATTTCCAGGAACCGCTGCCCGGCCAGATCCACCCAGCCGCCGTAGAAACCCTGCAAGGCCCCGGCGATCACGCCGATGATCGAGCTGAGCACGGTCAGGGTCAGGGCGAACAGCACGGAAATGCGGAAACCGTAGATCACCCGGGCCAGCACGTCGCGGCCCTGATCGTCGGTGCCCAGCAGGTTGTCCGTCGAGGGCGGGGCCGGGGCCGGGACTTTCAGGTCGTAGTTGATGCTCTGGTAGCTGTAGGGAATCGGCGCCCACAGCACCCAGGCGTCTTTGGCCTTGAGCAGTTCACGGATGTACGGACTCTTGTAGTTGGCTTCCAGCGGAAATTCGCCGCCGAAGGTGGTTTCCGGGTAGCGTTTGAGCGCCGGGAAGTACCAGTTGTTGTCGTAGTGCACCACCAGCGGCTTGTCGTTGGCGATCAACTCGGCACCCAGGCTTGCGCCGAACAGGATCAGGAACAGCCACAGCGACCACCAGCCACGCTTGTTGGCCTTGAACAGTTCGAAGCGGCGGCGATTGAGAGGGGACAGGTTCATCTCAATGCTCCCGGCTTTCGAAGTCGATGCGTGGATCGACAAAGGTGTAGGTGAGGTCGCCGATCAGTTTCACCACCAGCCCGAGCAGGGTGAAGATGAACAGCGTGCCGAACACCACCGGGTAATCGCGGTTGATCGCCGCCTCGAAACTCATCAGGCCGAGGCCGTCGAGGGAGAAGATCACCTCCACCAGCAACGAGCCGGTGAAGAAGATGCCGATGAAGGCCGAAGGAAACCCGGCGATTACCAGCAGCATGGCGTTGCGGAACACGTGGCCGTACAGCACGCGGTGGTTGGTCAGGCCCTTGGCCCTGGCGGTGATCACGTATTGCTTGTTGATCTCGTCGAGGAAGCTGTTTTTGGTCAGCAGGGTCATGGTTGCGAAGTTGCCGATGACCAGCGCGGTCACCGGCAGCGCCAGGTGCCAGAAGTAGTCGAGGATCTTGCCGCCCATGCTCAGTTCATCGAAGTTGTTCGAAGTCAGCCCGCGCAAGGGGAACCAGTCCAGGTAACTGCCGCCGGCGAACACCACGATCAACAGGATGGCGAACAGGAACGCCGGGATCGCGTAGCCGACAATGATCGCCGAACTGGTCCAGACGTCGAAGTGGCTGCCGTGCCGCTTGGCCTTGGCGATCCCCAGCGGGATCGACACCAGGTACATGATCAGCGTGCTCCACAGCCCGAGGGAGATCGACACCGGCATCTTTTCCTTGATCAGGTCGATGACCTTGGCGTCGCGGAAGAAGCTGTCGCCGAAATCCAGGGATGCATAGTTCTTGACCATGATCCACAAGCGTTCCGGCGCCGATTTGTCGAAGCCGTACATGTGCTCGATTTCCTTGATCAGCGCCGGGTCCAGGCCTTGGGCGCCGCGATAGGCCGAGCCTGCCACCGAGACTTCGGCACCGCCGCCGGCGATGCGGCTGGTGGCGCCCTCGAAGCCTTCGAGCTTGGCGATCATCTGCTCCACCGGCCCACCGGGGGCCGCCTGGATGATCACGAAGTTGATCAGCAGAATGCCGAACAGGGTCGGAATGATGAGCAACAGTCGCCGAAAAATGTACGCCAGCATCTGATTACTCCGTGCCCGCAGGATCGGCCTGCAGTGTGGTTTCGACTTCTATTGCCGGCTTGATGTCCGGCTTGACCCACCAGGTGGCCGTGCCGATATCGTATTTAGGCGAGACCTTGGGATGGCCGATGTGGTTCCAGTAGGCCACGCGCCAGGTCTTGATGTGCCAGTTGGGTATTACGTAATAGCCCCATTGCAGAACGCGGTCCAGCGCGCGGGCGTGGGCCACCAGGCTGTTGCGCGAATCGGCGTTGATCAGTTGCTCGACCAGCTGATCGACCACCGGATCCTTCAGGCCCATGGAGTTGCGGCTGCCGGGCTTGTCGGCGGCGTCCGACATCCAGAATTCCCGTTGTTCGTTACCCGGCGAGTTGGACTGCGGGAAGCTGCCGACGATCATGTCGAAGTCCCGGGAACGCACGCGGTTGATGTACTGCGAGACGTCGACCCGGCGGATCACCAGGTCGATGCCCAGGTCGCTCAGGTTGCGTTTGAACGGCAGCAGCACCCGTTCGAATTCGGTCTGGGCCAACAGGAACTCGATGACCACCGGCTTGCCAGTGGCGTCGACCATCTTGTCATCGACGATGCGCCAGCCGGCCTCCTGCAGCAATTGATAGGCTTGCCGTTGCTGGGCGCGGATCATGCCGCTGCCGTCGGTGGTCGGGTTCTGGAAGGCTTCGTTGAACACCTGCGGCGCCAGCTTGCTACGGAACGGTTCGAGGATCGCCACCTGGTCGGTGTCAGGCAGGCCGGTGGCGGCCATTTCCGAGTTCTCGAAATAACTGCGGGTACGCGCGTAGGCACCGTTGAACAGTTGCTTGTTGGTCCATTCGAAATCCAGCAACAGCGACAGGGCCTGGCGCACCCGCACATCCTGGAACACCGGGCGGCGCATATTGAATACGAACCCTTGCATGCCGGTGGGATTGCCGTTGGGAATCTGTTCCTTGACCAGTCGACCTTCGGTGACCGCCGCAATGTTGTAGGCGTTGGCCCAGTTCTTCGCGGTCATTTCCAGCCAGTAGTCGAACTGCCCGGCCTTGAGCGCTTCCAGGGCGACGGTGTTGTCGCGGTAGTAGTCGGTGGTCATCACGTCGAAGTTGTAGAAACCGCGATTGACCGGCAGGTCCTTGCCCCAGTAGTCCTTGACCCGCTCGTATCGCACCGAGCGTCCGGCCTTCACTTCGCCGACCTTGTACGGGCCACTGCCCAGCGGAATTTCCAGGTTACCCTTGTTGAAGTCACGGTCGGCCCACCAGTGTTTGGGCAGTACCGGCAACTGGCCGAGGATCAGCGGCAGTTCGCGGTTGTTGGTGTGCTTGAACTTGAACAGTACGGTGAGCGGGTCTTCGGCGATCACTTCGGCCACATCGCTGTAGTAGCCGCGGTACATCGGCGCGCCGTCCTTGGTCAGCATCTGGAAGCTGAACACCACGTCCTCGGCGCGTACCGCATGGCCGTCATGGAAACGTGCTTCGGGGCGCAGGTAGAAGCGCACCCAGGCGTTGTCCGGGGCTTTCTCGATCAGGCGGGCGATCAAGCCGTACTCGGTGAACGGCTCGTCCAGGCCTTGCTTGGCCAGGGTGTCGTAGATGTTGCCGATATCGTCCGCCGGCACGCCTTTGCTGATGAAGGGGTTAAGGCTGTCGAAGCCGCCGAAACCGGCCTGGCGGAAAATCCCGCCCTTGGGCGCGTCCGGGTTGACGTAGTCGAAGTGTTTGAAATCGGCCGGGTATTTCGGCGGTTCGTTATACAAGGTCACGGCATGTTGCGGGGCGGCGCAGGCCAGCCCGGCGAACAGCAGACCGCTGGCCTGCAGGAGCAGGGCACGGATGGGTTTCATTGATCTTTCTCCGAAGATTTCAGCCACCACGCGTTCAGGCCCAGGGTGTAGGGCGGCGTGGTGACGAAGGCGAGCCGGTTGCGGTACCCCAGGCGGTGATAATTGAGGTACCAGTTGGGAACGATGTAGTGCTGCCACAGCAGCACGCGGTCGAGGGCCTTGCCGGCGGCGACCTGTTCATCGCGGGTCCGGGCGGCCAGCAACTGTTCGAGCAAATGGTCGACCACCGGGTTGGCAATGCCGGCGTAGTTCTTGCTGCCCTTGACCCCGGCCTGGCTGGAGTGAAAGTACTGCCATTGTTCCAGGCCCGGGCTGAGTGTCTGGTTGAGGGTCATCAGAATCATGTCGAAATCGAACTGGTCGAGGCGCTGCTTGTATTGCGCGCGATCGACCGTGCGCAGCCGCGCGTCGATGCCGATGCTGGCCAGGTTCTCGACGTAAGGTTGGAGGATGCGTTCCAGGTTCGGGTTGACCAGTAGCAGTTCCAGGCGCAGCGGCTGCCCGGCGGTGTTTTGCAGGCGCTGGCCATTGAGCTTCCAGCCGGCTTCGGCGAGCAGGCCGAGGGCTTTGCGCAGGGTCTCCCGGGGGATGCCACGGCCATCGGTCTGCGGCAGGCTGAACGGCTCGGTAAAGAGCCTGGCCGGCAGTTGCTCGCGATAGGGCTTGAGCAGCAGCCATTCATGTCCGACCGGCAAACCGCTGGCCGAGAACTCGCTGTTGGGGTAATAGCTCATGGCGCGTTGGTAGGCGCCGCCGAACAGCGAGCGGTTGGTCCATTCAAAGTTGAACATCAGCCCCAGCGCTTCACGGACCTTGGTGTCCGAGAAAGCCGGACGGCGGCTGTTCATGAACAGGCCCTGGGTCTGGGTCGGGATCTGATGGGGAATCTGCGTCTTGATCACCTCGCCGCGGCGTACGGCGGGGAAGTTGTAGCCGGTGTCCCAGTTCTTCGCCTGGTGCTCGATATAGATGTCGAATTCACCGGCCTTGAACGCCTCGAACGCCACGACGCTGTCGCGGTAGAACTCGACTTCCATGCGGTCGAAGTTGTACTTGCCGCGATTGACCGGCAGGTCCTTGCCCCAGTAATCCTTGACCCGTTCGAAGACGATCTGTCGTCCTGGCGTGACCGAGGTGATGCGATACGGCCCGCTGCCCAGCGGCGGCTCGAAAGTGGTGGCCTTGAAGTCGCGGCCTTTCCAGTAGTGCTGCGCCAGCACCGGCATTTCACCCAGGCGCAGAATCAGCAGCGGATTGCCGGCACGCTTGAACACGAAACGGATGCGCTGCGGGTTGAGGATGTCGACCCGCGACACTTCCTGAAGACTGGTGCGGTACAGCGGATGGCCTTCCTTGAGCAGCACGCGATAGGAGAACGCGACGTCGTAGGCGGTGATCGGCGTGCCGTCATGGAAGCGTGCTTCGGGACGCAGGTTGAACACCACCCAGCTGCGGTTCTCGTTGTACTCCACCGACTGGGCAATCAGGCCGTAGCTGGACGCGGGCTCGTCACCCGACGGTGCGTACTGCCCCGTGCCGACCATCAGCGGTTCGTTGAGCTCGTTGATGCCGTATTGCAGGAAACTCGGCGTGGTGACCGGGCTCGTGCCCTTGAAGGTGTAGGGGTTGAGCGTGTCGAAGGTGCCAAACGCCATCACCCGCAAAGTACCGCCCTTGGGCGCTTGCGGGTTGACCCAGTCGAAGTGGGTAAATCGGGCCGGGTACTTGAGCGTGCCGAACTGCGCATAACCATGGCTTTCGCTGATCGTCGCGCTTGCGGTGGAGCTCAAGGCCAGGCTGATCAGGAGCAGGGGCAGGGGACGCTTCAAATAGGGGATCCGATCCAGGCGGCTTGGGCTTTGTGGACCGTACAGTAACAGCTTGTATGGACAGGAAAAAGACGGGGGATCCGGGCGATCGCATTCCTGTAGGAGCGAGCTTGCTCGCGATGGTGGTCAATGATGACGCGGGGCACCTGAATCAACTCGGTGCCCTTGGGTTTTTCGCGAGCAGGCTTGCTCCTACAGTTAGTGCGGATTGGCCACCGTCAACATCTGACCAGGCTTGAGCGCCTGGCCGACACGCGGATTCCAGCGCTTGAGGTGCTGCATCTCTACGTTGAAGCGCTTGGCCACGATGTACAGCGAGTCGCCTTGCTGGACCTTGTACTTGGCCTGCTGCTTTTTGGTATTGGCCGCAATCACGGTGTTGACGCGCCCGGAGTTGCGTTTGCTGTTGTCCTGCATGACCAGGGTCTGGCCGGGCTTGAGGTTCTTGCCGCTCAGTTTGTTCCAGCGTTGCAGGTCCTTCACGTCAACGTTGTTGGCCTTGGCGATGGAACCGAGGTTGTCACCCCGCTTGACCCGATAGGAACGCTTGACGCTGGCGACCTGGCTGTCGTCGGCACCTTCGAAGACCGGCTTGAGCGATTTCTTGCTGATCAGTTCTTCAGGACGCATGGTCTGCAGGCTGCTGGTCAGCAATTGCGCCTTGGAGGTCGGCACCAGCAGATGTTGCGGGCCATCCAGGGTGGTGCGCTGCTTGAAGGCCGGGTTGAGCTGGAACAGTTCGTCTTCGTCGATGTTGGCAACTTCAGCAACCTTGGACAGGTCCATGCGCTGGTTGATTTCGACGACCTGGAAGTAGGGCTCGTTGGCGATCGGATTGAGGTTCACGCCGTAGGCTTCCGGCGCCATCACCACCTGTGACAGTGCCAGCAACTTTGGCACATAGGCCTGGGTTTCAGAGGGCAGCGGCAGGTTCCAGTAGTCGGTCGGCAGGCCGAGGCGTTCGTTGCGCTCAATGGCCCGGCTGACGGTGCCTTCGCCGGCGTTGTAGGCCGCCAGGGCCAGCATCCAGTCGCCGTTGAACATGTCGTGCAGGCGGGTCAGGTAATCCAGGGCGGCGGTGGTCGACGCGGTGATGTCGCGACGGCCATCATAGAAACGGGTTTGACGCAGGTTGAAGTAACGCCCGGTGGACGGGATGAACTGCCAAAGACCCACCGCGTTGGCCCGGGAATAGGCCATCGGGTTGTAGGCGCTTTCGATCACTGGCAGCAGGGCCAGTTCCAGCGGCATGTTGCGTTCTTCAAGGCGTTCGACGATGTAGTGAATGTAGAGGCTGCCACGTTCGCCGGCGTTTTCGAGGAAAGATGGATTGCTGGCGAACCAGAGGCGCTGTTGCTCGATGCGCGGGTTGACGCCCAGCCCGTCTTGCAGCTGGAAGCCCTGGCGCATGCGCTCCCAGACGTCCTGGGGGATTTGCGGGCTGGGTTTTTCGCTGAGCCAGATCGGCTTCTGCTTGGCGCGCGCGGCGATGTTCTGCGTGTGCGCCGCATCGGTCTGCGGCGCATGGCTGGAACAGCCCGCCAGGGTGGCGGACACAGCCACCGCAATGGCTTGAGCCAAGCGGGTCAATGCGTCTGAACTGATGGCTTTGCGAATAGGTGACGACATTGGCTGGAAGTAAGTTCCGGGCAAAAATGTCGGGCGATTCTAGGAAGCGCACCCTGCGCGGTCAACCTTTCAGAATTGTTGCAATCTTGATAGGCCCCTTTAGAACCTGTCTTTCCACGCTCGAAGCGCCGCAAAAACCATATCGGGCGCCGAGTTATCGGTGCCGGTCCGTTCGTCCGCTTTTTCTTTAACGGATGTTTCACCGGAGCGCAAAAACGGGTTTGTGAGCTTTTCCAGCGCCAGTGTCGACGGCAGCGTCATGATTCCGGATTCCCGTTGGCGGGTGACTTTGGCCAGGCGCTCGGCAGTGTGCGGGTTGTTCGGTTCGACGGCCGCGGCAAACTTCAGGTTGCCGAGGGTGTATTCGTGGGTGCAGTACACCAGCGTGTCTTCCGGCAACCCGGCCAGGCGTGTCAGCGAACTGTACATTTGCTGTGGCGTGCCTTCGAACAAGCGTCCGCAGCCGGCGGCAAACAGTGTGTCGCCGCAGAACAGCAAGCCGTGATGGTAATAGGCGATGTGCCCCAGGGTGTGGCCAGGGACCGCGAGGACGTCGAAGTCCCAGCCGAGCACGCAGACCTTGTCGTTGTCCTTTAGCGCAACGTCCCGCGCCGGGATCGTTTCGCTGGCCGGACCATAGACTTTCGCGTCCGTCGCTTTTTTCAGCTGTTCGACGCCGCCGACGTGGTCATGATGGTGATGAGTGATCAAAATATCACTCAGTACCCAGCCCGGATTGGCCGCAAGCCAGGCTTGTACGGGGCCGGCATCACCCGGGTCGACGACCGCGCAGCGCTTGCTGCCGTGGTCTTGTAACAACCAGATGTAGTTGTCGGTGAAGGCGGGCAGGGCAGTGATCTGTATCATCGTCGGATTCGCCAAGCGGAAAACATTGGCGCATCTTAGAACTTCCTGGCGCGTTGGAGAATGCAATGACTGATAAAGCGTTCGCACAAGCCGATCCTGACTGGCTGGCGTTGATCAGCGCCGCCCGCGAGTGGCTTGCCGGTCCCCTCGGGCAATTTCTGCTGGACGAAGAGCGGCGCATGCTCGAAGACGAGCTCGGGCGGTTCTTTGGTGGCTATCTGGTGCATTACGGTCCCTCGGCCCAGACTCCGCCGTCTGCCCCTCAGGTACAGCGCAATGTACGCCTTGGTGCGCCATTGCCGGGGGTCGAGATCGTTTGTGAGGAGCAGGCCTGGCCGCTGAGCGAGCATGCCGCCGATGTGGTGGTGCTGCAGCATGGCCTGGATTTCTGCCTGTCGCCCCACGGTCTGCTTCGCGAGGCGGCAAGCAGCGTACGTCCCGGCGGGCATTTGCTGATCATTGGCATCAACCCCTGGAGCAGTTGGGGCCTGCGGCATGTGTTTGCCCAGGATGCGCTGCGCAAGGCGCGCTGCATTTCGCCGTCACGGGTCGCCGACTGGCTGAACCTGCTGGGTTTCGCGCTGGAGAAACGCCGCTTCGGGTGCTATCGTCCGCCGCTTGCGTCACCGGCGTGGCAGACCCGCCTGGCCGGTTGGGAGCGCAAGGCCGGTGACTGGCAACTGTCGGGCGGCGGCTTCTATTTATTGGTGGCGCGCAAGATCGTGGTGGGCTTGCGACCGGTCCGTCAGGAGCGGCGCGAACCGATGGGCAAGCTGATCCCGTTGCCGATGGCCAAGGTCAACCGGCGCAACATCGAACCGTAATACACACTTTTCATTTGTGGCCGGGCATGTCCCGGCTTCGGGCGTCGTCGATCAGCGATCGGCGGGCCAGCGCATTTTCTGGATAGATTGGCATGAGCGATAGCGTAGAACTGTTCACCGACGGCGCCTGCAAAGGCAACCCTGGTCCTGGCGGCTGGGGCGCACTGCTGGTGTGCAAGGGCGTCGAGAAGGAACTCTGGGGCGGCGAAGCCAATACCACCAACAACCGCATGGAGCTGATGGGCGCGATCCGTGGCCTGGAGGAGCTCAAGCGTCCCTGCGAGGTGTTGTTGGTGACCGACTCGCAGTACGTGATGAAAGGCATCAACGAGTGGATGGACAACTGGAAGAAGCGCGGCTGGAAAACCGCAGCGAAGGAACCGGTGAAAAACGCTGACCTGTGGAAGTTGCTCGACGAGCAGGTCAACCGTCACAAGGTCACCTGGAAATGGGTGCGCGGACACATTGGCCATCACGGCAACGAACGGGCCGACCAGTTGGCCAACCGTGGTGTGGATGAAGTGCGTGGGTACAAGCAGGGCTGATTCGGGTACTGCCGATGCACCGCGCCGTGGCCTTCGCGAGCAAGCCCGCTCCCACACTGGATTCGTGTCGTCCACAAAGTTGTGAGCTGACGCCGATTCAATGTGGGAGCGGGCTTACTCGCGAAGGCGGCGACTCGGTGTACCTGAAAGACCCCGGCGAGCGTGTTAACATCGCCGCTTTTGCACGATTGACCGATTGAGAGCTGAGCACTGATGGCCACCAGATCCGTTGTACTCGACACCGAAACCACCGGCATGCCGGTGACCGACGGCCACCGGATTATCGAAATCGGTTGTGTCGAGTTGATCGGCCGACGCCTGACGGGCCGGCACTTCCATGTGTACCTGCAACCCGATCGCGAAAGTGACGAGGGCGCGATCGGCGTCCACGGCATCACCAACGAATTCCTCGTGGGCAAGCCGCGTTTTGCCGAGGTGGCCGAAGAGTTCTTCGAGTTCATCAAGGGCGCGCAGCTGATCATCCATAACGCGGCGTTCGACGTTGGCTTCATCAACAACGAATTCGCCCTGATGGGCCAACAGGACCGCGCGGACATCACGCAGCACTGCTCGATCCTCGACACCCTGATGATGGCCCGGGAACGTCACCCGGGGCAGCGCAACAGCCTCGACGCCCTGTGCAAACGCTATGGCGTCGACAACTCCGGTCGTGAACTGCACGGCGCCTTGCTCGACTCCGAGATTCTTGCCGACGTCTACCTGACCATGACCGGGGGGCAGACAAGTCTGTCCCTGGCCGGCAACGCCTCCGATGGCAATGGCTCGGGTGAAGGGGCGGACAATTCGGCCACCGAGATTCGCCGTTTGCCGGCGGACCGTCAGCCGACGCGCATCATCCGCGCCAGTGAAGACGACCTGGCCCGCCACGCGGCGCGCCTGGAAATCATCGGCAAATCCGCTGGTGCCCCGGCGTTGTGGGTGCAGTTGGCCGAGGCTGAAGCGCAGGCATAACACCCTATTTGGCAGATACTCGCCACAGGGAAACTCCCTCGTCGCCACAAGTTGGTGCATCCCGCTCGCCACATCCGCTGCAACACTCTAACCTGAGGTGATTGGCAGGCTCTGGTCTGCCGCCTCAGGACGCTGAGCCTCATGTACAAAGACTTGAAATTCCCGGTCCTGATCGTTCATCGCGACATCAAGGCCGACAGCGTTGCCGGTGACCGCGTGCGGGGGATTGCCCGGGAGCTGGAGCAGGAAGGGTTCAGCGTCGTTTCGGCGGTGGACTACACCGAAGGGCGACTGGTGGCGTCGACTTACCATGGCCTGTCCTGCATGTTGATTGCGTCTGAGGACGCCAGCACCCATTCGCATTTGTTGCAAAACATGGCCGAACTGATCGGTCTGGCGCGAGTGCGTGCGCCGGATCTGCCGATTTTCGCCCTGGGCGAAAAAGTGACCCTGGAAAACGCGCCCGCCGACGCCATGGCCGAGCTCAATCAGTTGCGCGGCATTCTTTATCTGTTTGAGGACACCGTGCCCTTTCTCGCCCGGCAGGTGGCCCGCGCCGCGCGCAAGTACCTCGATGGCCTGCTGCCGCCGTTTTTCAAGGCGTTGGTGCAGCACACGGCGGATTCCAACTACTCCTGGCACACCCCCGGCCACGGCGGTGGCGTGGCGTATCACAAAAGTCCGGTGGGGCAGGCGTTTCACCAGTTTTTCGGGGAAAACACCCTGCGCTCGGATCTTTCGGTGTCGGTACCGGAGCTCGGCTCCTTGCTCGATCATACCGGCCCCCTGGCTGAAGCCGAGGCCCGTGCAGCACGCAATTTCGGCGCTGATCACACCTTTTTCGTGATCAATGGCACGTCCACGGCCAACAAGATTGTCTGGCACTCGGTGGTCGCCCGCGATGACCTGGTGCTGGTGGACCGCAATTGCCACAAGTCGGTGTTGCATTCGATCATCATGACCGGCGCCATCCCACTGTACTTGTGTCCTGAGCGTAATGAACTGGGGATCATCGGCCCGATTCCCCTGAGTGAGTTCAGTCGCGAATCGATCCAGGCCAAGATCGACGCCAGTCCGCTGACCAAGGGGCGTTCACCGAAGGTCAAGCTTGCCGTGGTGACCAATTCAACCTATGACGGCCTTTGCTACAACGCTGAGCTGATCAGGCAGCAACTGGGCAATAGCGTTGAGGTGTTGCACTTCGACGAGGCCTGGTACGCCTATGCAGCGTTTCATGAGTTCTTTGCCGGGCGCTACGGCATGGGCACCTCCCGTGATGAAGACAGCCCGTTGGTGTTCACCACCCATTCGACCCACAAGTTGCTGGCGGCCTTCAGTCAGGCATCGATGATTCACGTGCGCGATGGCGGTGCGCGGCAACTGGATCGGGATCGCTTCAACGAAGCATTCATGATGCACATCTCGACCTCGCCGCAGTACGGCATCATCGCCTCGCTGGATGTGGCTTCGGCGATGATGGAAGGGCCGGCCGGGCGTTCGCTGCTGCAGGAAATGTTCGACGAAGCCCTGAGTTTTCGCCGTGCGCTGGCCAATTTGCGCCAGCACATTGCCGCCGATGACTGGTGGTTCTCGATCTGGCAACCGCCGTCGGCGGAAGGCATCGAGCGGGTCGTCACCGAGGACTGGTTGCTGCAACCCGATGCCGACTGGCACGGCTTTGGCGGCGTGACCGACGACTATGTGCTGCTCGACCCGATCAAGGTCACGCTGGTGACGCCGGGATTGACCGCCGGTGGCGCCCTCAGCGAGCGCGGGATTCCGGCGGCGGTGGTCAGCAAGTTCCTGTGGGAGCGGGGCCTGGTGGTCGAGAAGACCGGGCTGTACTCGTTCCTGGTGTTGTTCTCCATGGGCATTACCAAGGGCAAGTGGAGCACGTTGCTCACCGAACTGCTGGAGTTCAAGCGCAGCTACGACGCCAACGTCGGTCTGGCCAGTTGCCTGCCCTGTGTGGCGCAAGAGAATGTCGCACGCTATCAGGGCATGGGGCTGCGTGATCTGTGCGATCAGTTGCATGCCTGTTATCGCAGCAATGCCACCGCCAGGCACCTCAAGCGCATGTACACCGTTCTGCCGGAAGTCGCGATGAAGCCGGCGGACGCCTATGATCAATTGGTGCGGGGTGAAGTCGAAGCCGTGTCGATCGATGCGCTGGACGGGCGGATCGCTGCGGTGATGCTGGTGCCGTACCCACCCGGCATTCCGCTGATCATGCCGGGTGAGCGCTTTACCGAGTCGACCCGCTCGATCATCGATTACCTGGCGTTTGCCCGCACGTTCGATAGCAGTTTTCCGGGATTCGTTGCTGATGTGCACGGATTGCAACATGAAGATCAGGGCAGTGGACGGTGCTACACCGTCGATTGCATCAAGGAATGAGGACATTTCCCAGTATGCAGCCGGTTATAAATCCGAATTATCCAGGGTTGTCGGTACGGGTTGCCGACGAGGGTTTTGCCGCCTATATCTGGGGCAGTGATTTCAGTTTTGAAGTCGCGGCCTACGGTGCGGCACAAATAGGAGCGCCGGTGGCACAGTGGCCTGTCACCCCGATCACGCCTTATCGCAAGTGCTACGGCATCGATCCCGAGGAATTCAGCAGCTTTCGCGATTCCGCCGACAGCGCGATTTTCATGGCTTATCTGGATGACCAGCCCGTGGGGCACCTGGTGGTCAGCACCAACTGGAACGGCTTTGCCCATATCGACGAGCTGGCGGTGCACGCACCGGCCCGGCGGCATGGCGTGGCCAAGGCCCTGCTGGATGTGGCGCAGTTCTGGAGCCGCAAGAAAAAGCTGCCAGGCATCATGCTCGAAACCCAGAACAACAACCTGGGGGCCTGCAGGCTCTATGAACGCTGCGGTTACGTGATTGGTGGGATCGACCACCTGCGCTATCGCGGCATCGATCCGAACACCGCCGAAGTGGCGCTGTTCTGGTATCGATTGTTCGAAAACCCGCTGGAAAATCCGTTCAGTTCGTCAGCATCGCCGCGGCTTGTTCCGTGACGATGGTTAACAGTGTCTGAACCGCCGGTGAGGGTTCGGCGTTTTTCAGGGTCAGGGCGTAGAGGCTGATCGGGACCGCTGGCGCCAGGGGGCAGGTGTCCAGCCCCGAGGCTTTTGCGCCGAGGGCGGTGAAGGGGTCGACGATGGCCAGGCCTTCGCCGGCCTCGACCATGCTGCGCATCATCTGATGCGTCTGGACCCGGGTCTGAATCACCGGGGCAGGGCGCAAACCGTGCAGTTTGTTTTCCAGCGCCGGGCTCAACGGGTCCTGCCCCTCCAGGCCGATCATCGATTGGCCGGCCAGATCCTGCAGTGAAATGTATTTCTGTTTCGGTTGCAGCCAGCCATGGGGGGCGAGCAACTGGAGTTTGCCCTGGGCGATCACATGGCAGTCGAGGTCGGCGTGATCGGGGTCATGCAGGCTCAGGCCCAGATCGCTTTCACGCAGCAGCAGGCTTCTGACGATGTCGCGGGTGGGCTGGCTCAGTAGCGTGCAAGGCGCATCGGGCAGGCGTCGGCGCAGGGCCGCGATGCTGTGTGGCAACAATTGGTTGGCCAGGGGAGGGGTGCAGATGATGCGCAGCGGCGGCGCCAGGTATTGCCTGAGGCTGTTGGCCAGGCGCTGCACCGGTTCGAGCGCATCGTAGACCCGGGCAATTTCCACCTGCAGTTCCCGCGCTTCGCGGGTGGCCTGCAATCGTCCGCGTACGCTGGCGAACAGCATGAAACCCAACTGATCCTCGGCGTCGCGCAGCAAGCGCTCGACTTCGGCCACCGGCAACTGCAGCCATTCGGCGGCGGTGCCCAGGTGACCGGTCTGCAAGAGTGCCTGGATCACTTCGATATGGCGTAAGCGCATGCGTGAAGTCCATGTTCAGCAGGTGGAGGAGTCAGTGGCTGAATCCTACCCCAAGTCCGTGCATATGACTTCTGCTCATAACGACGGGTTATGAAGCGCTGGCGATTTGCGGTTCGCGGGTAATGGTCACGCCGGTTTGCACCAGCATGAATTCATTGTCGTCGACCTTGTTGACGCGGTCGCCAATGGCCAGTTTGTAGGTGGTGACAGGCCCTGAACCTTCTGCCGCCGGGGTGGAGTCCTGAAACTCGTGCACCGAATAAATGCGGCCTTGCGCGTCTCTTGCATGGAACTGACCGACGAGTACTGCTGCCATCTGCTTAGAACCTCTGGAGATAAATCACTCAATTTGCGGCACTGTAGACCGTGCTTGGGCGAGGTAAGTTTTCCTACGGGAAAAAAATAGTCAGGGACGGGGTTTTCGGTCGCCCGCTGTTTGAATCGTCATCTATAACTACAAGCTCTTCCTATCGGACAGTCGAGAAATCTTATGAGCAACGTCTATACGATCGCCGTCGTGGTCGGCAGCTTGAGAAAGGAATCGATCAACCGCAAGGTCGCACGGGCCCTGATAGAACTGGCACCGGCCAATCTCAAGCTCAACATCGTCGAAATTGGCGATCTGCCGCTCTATAACGAAGATATCGATGGCGCTTCACCGCCGGCAGCCTACAGCACTTTCCGACAACAGGTGAGCTCATCCGACGCGGTGTTGTTCGTGACCCCGGAATACAACCGGTCGGTGCCGGCACCGTTGAAAAACGCGATTGACGTGGGCTCGCGTCCATATGGCAAAAGCGCCTGGAGCGGTAAGCCGGGAGCCGTTATCAGTGCGTCGCCGGGGGCCGTCGGCGGGTTTGGTGCCAATCACAACCTGCGTCAATCCATGGTGTTTCTCAATGTGCCGATGATGCAGCAACCGGAGGCCTATCTGGGGAACGCCGGTTCGGCGTTCGACGAATCGGGCAAGTTGTCCGAGTCGGTAAAGCCGTTCCTGCAAAGTTTCATCAATGCTTATGGGCAATGGGTCGAGCAGCACAAGAAAGACTGATGGTCATTGGCCGGCGCTTTGTCCTGCGAAGCGTTGGACAATCGGGGATACGGTTGTCTCTTTGGACCGGGTTGACCCTATCGCGAGCAAGCTCGCTCCCACAGGGATCTTCAGTGGATACAAGGCGTGTATACGGCTGAGTTCCAATGTGGGAGCGAGCTTGCTCGCGATGGGGCCGGCTCAGACAACGCAAAACTCAGGCATTGCCCGGCACATTCGGCCAAAGATCCGCCACCAGAAACAATCGCTCGGCCTCTTCCCAATCGCCGCTGGCATTTTCCGTCAGGCGCACCAGCAGTTGTGCTGGCGCCAGCGGGTCCAGGTCATCCAGCCACGCCTGCATCTGTCCGGGGTTCCAGGTGTGCTCGGCCGAATAATGCGCCGGCGCCAGCCAGGCGTGACGGGGCAGGGGTTGCCAGCGACCGGGCGGGCTTTGGGCCAACAACGCCGGCCAATCCTTTTGATGCAACCAGCGACCCCGCAAATGCTGCGGATGGGCACCCAATGGCGGGGCGGCTTGTCCGGGCCACGGGTACAGCAAGTAACCCCCCAGCCATAAATGTGCGCTGAAGGCCTGGATATCCAGCGCCGCCAGCACTTCACGGCTCTCGGGGCGCGCGGAAATCGGCAATTGATGCTGGCTCAGGTGCGCCAGTTTGCGGTCGAGCCGGTCGTGGCAGCCCGGGCCCAGCCACTGGGCGGTGTCGTGTCCGTCGCCGGATTGCGGGCCGAGGTAGAGCTTGATCGCCAGTTCCAGGTGATGCACGCCGTCGCGGTCGCGCAGCAGCATGTCCAGTTCACCGAGGGTGTGCCCTTCACGGCGAATCGGCATGTTGGCGGCAATCAGTTCAATGCCCGGCGCATGCTGCACGGCGAATTGCCAGAGGCGTTCGTAGTACAAACCCAGGCGCCGGGTCCGGGCCTGGGCCAGCCAGTGCAGCAGGCCATAACTGTCCCGATCCAGCTGTCGCAGCCAATGCTCCAGCCGATCCGGTGCCTGCACCCAGTCGCTGCCGGCCAGCGGGTGACGCTGCGACCACGGGGTATTGTCCAGCATGGGCGGCGCGAGGATGACCCACGCCAGGTCACGCACTTCGGGATGGCGTAACTGATGGGGCAGGTGGAGCAAATCCGGAAATAGCATCATCTTGCGAGCATAGCCCGAAACCCGGGCACACCCTTGAAGCTGAAAGGATTTTGTCTACGGGCGGCTTTCGCCCATAATCGTGGTTTTCGCCGCCACGCAGATCCCCGCAGGAGCCCCATGGAGCAATTTCGCAATATCGGCATCATCGGTCGCCTGGGCAGTTCCCAGGTGCTGGATACCGTCCGCCGACTGAAACGGTTTCTGCTCGATCGTCACCTGCACGTGATCCTCGAAGACACCATCGCCGAAGTGCTGCCAGGGCACGGCTTGCAAACCTCGTCGCGCAAGATGCTCGGCGAAGTCTGCGACATGGTCATCGTGGTCGGTGGTGACGGCAGCCTGCTCGGTGCCGCCCGGGCGCTGGCCAAACACAATATCCCGGTGCTCGGCATCAACCGGGGCAGCCTGGGTTTCCTCACCGACATCCGTCCCGATGAGCTGGAAACCAAGGTCGCCGAAGTGCTGGATGGCCACTATCTGGTGGAAAACCGCTTTTTGTTGCAGGCCGAAGTCCGCCGCCACGGCGAGGCCATCGGCCAGGGCGATGCACTGAACGACGTCGTGCTGCACCCCGGCAAGTCCACGCGAATGATCGAGTTCGAGCTGTACATCGACGGCCAGTTCGTCTGCAGCCAGAAGGCCGACGGCCTGATCGTCGCGACGCCGACCGGTTCCACCGCCTATGCGTTGTCCGCCGGCGGGCCGATCATGCATCCCAAGCTCGACGCTATTGTGATTGTGCCGATGTACCCCCATACCTTGTCGGGTAGACCGATTGTGGTCGATGGCAACAGTGAGCTGAAAATCGTCGTGTCCAAGGATATGCAGATTTACCCGCAAGTCTCGTGCGACGGGCAGAACCACTTCACCTGCGCGCCGGGCGACACCATTACCGTCAGCAAGAAAGCCCAGAAACTGCGGCTGATCCATCCGCTGGACCACAATTACTATGAAGTCTGCCGGACCAAGCTTGGCTGGGGCAGCAAGTTGGGGGGTGGAGGCGACTGATGCTCGATCCCGCGCGTAGCTACGACCTGATCGGTGACGTGCACGGTTGCGCTCTGACCCTGGAGCACTTGCTCGACCGACTCGGTTATCACAAGCAGGGTGGCGTCTGGCGACATGCCTCGCGCATGGCGGTGTTCGTCGGCGATATCATCGACCGCGGCCCGCGGATTCGCGAGGCACTGCATATCGTCCACGACATGGTCGAGGCCGGTCAGGCGCTGTGCATCATGG
Organism: Pseudomonas sp. GW821-FHT12A04; assembly: GCF_058807755.1. NCBI lineage: Bacteria > Pseudomonadati > Pseudomonadota > Gammaproteobacteria > Pseudomonadales > Pseudomonadaceae > Pseudomonas > Pseudomonas sp. GW821-FHT12A04. The sequence goes on along the minus strand of NZ_JBXAQZ010000003.1, from coordinate 430,338 downwards.
GCAACCACGAGTTCAATGCGCTGGGCTGGAGCACGCCGGCACTGCCCGGCAGCGGCAAGCAGTTCGTGCGTGAGCACACGCCGCGCCACGCCCGCCTGCTGCACGAAACCCTGACCCAGTTCGAACACCATCCGGGCGACTGGCACGACTTCCAGCAATGGTTCTACCAGTTGCCATTGTTCGTCGATGCCGGGCGTTTTCGCGTGGTCCACGCCTGCTGGGACGCCGGGCTGATCGAGCCGCTGCGGGCGTTGTTCCCCAACGGCTGCGTCGACGAGCATTTTCTCCAGGCGTCGGCGGAGTCGGGCTCTTTTGCCTGCACCGTATTCGACCGGCTGCTGCGCGGCACGGACATGCGTTTGCCCCATGGCCTGACCATGACCAGCGGCGACGGCCTGGTGCGTTCGTTCTTCCGCACCAAGTTCTGGGAAGACGATCCGAAAACCTATGGCGACATCGTGTTCCAACCGGATGCACTGCCGGAACCCGTGGCCCGGACGCCGCTGTCGTCCACCGAAAAGAACAGTTTGCTGCGCTATGGCATCGATGAGCCGCTGTTGTTCGTCGGCCATTACTGGCGCAGCGGCAAGCCGGCACCGATCCGGCCGAACCTGGCCTGTCTGGATTACAGCGCAGTGCTGTACGGCAAACTGGTTGCCTACCGACTGGATCAGGAAACCCGCCTGGATCCGCAAAAATTCGTCTGGGTCGATGTCGAGCGGCCGGAGGTGCTGCAATGAGTGCTGTAGCGGTATTGCGTCTGCCCCTGGCGGTGGACTTGAGCGGGTTCGTCACCCTGCTCAAGCGCATGCAAGTGCCCCATCGGGTCAGCGAGGAAGCTGGCGAGCAGGTGCTGTGGGTGCCGGACAACATCAGTGAAGACGTGCGTGCGCTGTACGAGCGTTTTCCGGCGGGTGACCCCGATCAGCAACTGGACATTCCGGTGGCGCAGACCGTCAAGCGCCCGGGGTTCGTCGAGCAGTTGAAATACGCCAGGGCCACCGCGCTGGTGCTGCTGCTGAGCCTGGTTGTCGGCGCGGTGACCATGCTGGGCGACAACCTTGAAACGATGCGCTGGCTGACCTTCCTCGAGTTCCGCGTGGTCGGCGAATACATCCACTTCACGCCACTGGCCGACAGCCTGGCGGCGGGGCAGTGGTGGCGCCTGGTCACGCCGATGCTGATCCACTTCGGCATCCTGCACCTGGCGATGAACGGCATGTGGTACTGGGAGCTGGGGCGGCGCATCGAGTCGCGCCAGGGCAGTATCAACCTGATCGGCCTGACCTTGCTGTTCAGCCTGGTGTCGAACTTTGCCCAGTATTTCTTCAGCGGCCCGACCTTGTTCGGCGGTTTGTCCGGCGTACTGTACGGCCTGCTCGGGCATTGCTGGATCTTCCAGTTGCTGGCGCCGAACCCGGCCTATCGCCTGCCGCGAGGTGTGCTGGTGATGATGCTGGTGTGGTTGCTGCTGTGCCTGTCCGGGCTGGTCTCGATGATCGGCTTCGGCGAGATCGCCAACGCGGCCCACGTCAGCGGGTTACTCATCGGATGCTTCACCGGTTTGTTGGGCGGTTTGTATAACCGCCGTAAACTGGCCGCCTAATTCAGAACATGCAATAAAGAGACGGAGACCCAATGTCCTCTTTTAACGAAATGATCAAGAACATCACCCCCGATATCTACGAGAGCCTGAAACTGGCCGTGGAAATCGGCAAATGGTCGGACGGTGGCAAGCTCACCGCCGAACAACGCGAGCTGTCGCTGCAGGCGATGATCGCCTGGGAAATCCAGAACCTGCCAGAGGACCAGCGCACCGGCTACATGGGCCCGCAGGAATGCAGCTCCAAGTCGATTCAAGTGCCGAATATTCTGTTCAAGTCGGATGCCATCCATTGATCGAGATTGGCCGCGGTGCAATCAGCAAAATGTCGGCGCGCCTGGACGGGCCGAACGTGCAATACGCATTTCGTCTGGGCGAAACCGAGGTCCCGGTCAATCCGTTGATCGGCACCACGGTGCGCCTGGAATACCTGGGCGCGATCCACTGCACCCATTGCGGACGCAAGACCAAGACCAGTTTCAGCCAGGGTTACTGCTACCCGTGCATGACCAAACTGGCCCAGTGCGACGTGTGCATCATGAGCCCGGAGCGCTGCCACTTCGAGGCTGGCACCTGCCGGGAGCCTGAGTGGGGCCAGAAGTTCTGCATGACCGATCACGTGGTGTACCTGGCCAATTCGTCGGGGGTCAAAGTCGGGATTACCCGCGCCACCCAGTTGCCGACCCGCTGGCTCGACCAGGGTGCGAGCCAGGCCTTGCCGATCATGCGCGTATCGACTCGCCAGCAGTCCGGTTTCGTCGAGGATCTGTTGCGCAGCCAGGTGGCCGACAAGACCAACTGGCGCGCTTTGCTCAAGGGCGATGCGGCGGCGGTGAACCTGGCCGAGGTCCGCGATCAACTGTTCGACAGCTGTGCCGAAGGCTTGCTCGGGTTGCAGCAGCGATTTGGCTTGCAGGCGATCCAGCCGGTGACCGACGTCGAACCGCTGGAAATCCGCTACCCGGTCGAGCAGTACCCGGCGAAGATCGTCAGCTTCAACCTGGACAAGAACCCGATTGCCGAAGGCACGCTGATGGGGATCAAGGGTCAATACCTGATCTTCGACACCGGCGTGATCAACATTCGTAAATACACGGCTTACCAGCTCGCCGTGCATCAGTAAGGACTCCAGCATGCGCACCGAACAACCGAAGATGATCTACCTCAAGGACTATCAGGCGCCCGAGTACCTGATCGACGAAACGCACCTGACCTTCGAGTTGTACGAGGACCACAGCCTGGTCCATGCGCAACTGGTGATGCGCCGCAACCCCGAGCGTGGCCCGGGCCTGCCGCCGCTGGTGCTGGACGGCCAGCAGCTGGAACTGCTGTCGGTCACTCTTGCCGACCAGGAGCTTTCCGAGGCGCAGTATCAGCTGACCGAGAATCACCTGACCCTGCACCCGACCAGCACCACCTTCACGGTCGATACCAGCGTCCGGATCCACCCGGAAACCAATACCGCGCTGGAAGGCTTGTACAAGTCCGGCACGATGTTCTGCACCCAGTGCGAGGCCGAAGGTTTTCGCAAGATCACCTATTACCTCGACCGCCCGGACGTGATGAGCACCTTCACCACCACGGTCGTCGCCGAACAACACAGTTATCCGGTGCTGCTGTCCAACGGCAACCCGATCGCTTCCGGTCCCGGTGAAGAGGGCCGGCACTGGGCGACCTGGGAAGACCCGTTCAAGAAACCGGCGTACCTGTTTGCGCTGGTGGCCGGCGATCTGTGGTGCGTCGAAGACAGCTTCACCACCATGAGCGAGCGCAACGTGGCGCTGCGCATTTACGTCGAGCCGGAAAACATCGACAAGTGCCAGCACGCGATGAACAGCCTGAAGAAATCCATGCGCTGGGACGAAGAGGTCTACGGTCGCGAGTACGACCTGGACATCTTCATGATCGTCGCCGTGAATGACTTCAACATGGGCGCCATGGAAAACAAGGGCCTCAACATTTTCAACTCCAGCGCCGTGCTGGCCAAGGCCGAAACCGCCACCGATGCCGCGCACCAGCGGGTCGAGGCGATCGTCGCCCACGAATACTTCCACAACTGGTCGGGCAACCGCGTGACCTGCCGCGACTGGTTCCAGCTGTCGCTCAAGGAAGGCTTCACCGTGTTCCGCGATGCGGGTTTCTCCTCGGACATGAACTCGGCCACGGTCAAGCGCATCCAGGACGTGGCGTACCTGCGCACCCACCAGTTCGCCGAAGACGCCGGCCCCATGGCCCACGCCGTGCGCCCGGACAGCTTCATCGAGATTTCCAACTTCTACACCCTGACCGTGTACGAAAAGGGCTCGGAAGTGGTCGGCATGATCCACACCTTGCTCGGCGCCGAAGGCTTCCGTAATGGCAGCGACCTGTACTTCGAACGCCACGACGGCCAGGCCGTGACCTGCGATGACTTCATCAAGGCCATGGAAGAAGCCAATGGCGTTGACCTGACCCAGTTCAAGCGCTGGTACAGCCAGGCCGGTACACCGCGCCTGGCGGTAACTGAGTCCTACGACGCCGCTGCGAAAACCTACAGCCTGACCTTCCGTCAGAGCTGCCCGGAAACCCCGGACAAGGTGCAAAAACTGCCGTTCGTGATCCCGGTCGAACTGGGGCTGCTGGATTCCAAAGGGGCAGCGATTGCCCTGCGTCTGTCCGGTGAAGCCAATGCGCAAGGCACCTCGCGGGTCATTTCGGTGACCGAAGCCGAGCAGACTTTCACCTTCGTCGACATCGCCGAACAACCGTTGCCGTCGTTGCTGCGCGGCTTCTCGGCGCCGGTGAAATTGAGCTTCCCGTACAACCGTGATCAGCTGATGTTCCTGATGCAGCATGACAGCGACGGCTTCAACCGCTGGGATGCCGGCCAGCAACTGTCGGTGCAGGTGCTGCAAGAGCTGATCGCACAGCAGCAGAAGGGCGAAGCGCTGGTACTCGATCAGCGTCTGGTGGCGGCGTTGCGCACGGTGCTTTCGGATGAGTCGCTGGATCAGGCGATGGTCGCGGAAATGCTCTCTCTGCCAAGCGAGGCGTACCTGACCGAGATCAGCGAAGTGGCGGATGTCGAAGCGATTCACACGGCGCGTGAATTTGCCCGTAAGCAACTGGCTGACGCTTTGTTCGAAGGTTTGTGGCTGCGTTATCAGGCCAATCGCGAGTTGTCGAAGCAGACGCCGTACGTGGCCGAGGCTGAACACTTCGCCCGTCGTGCCTTGCAGAACATCGCGTTGTCCTACTTGATGCTCAGCGGCAAGCCGCAAGTCCTGGCGGCAACCCTGGAGCAGTTCGACGCGTGCGACAACATGACCGAGCGCCTGACCGCACTCGCGGTGTTGGTCAACTCACCGTTCGAAGCCGAGAAGGCCAAGGCACTGGCCAGCTTCGCCGAGCACTTCAAGGACAACCCGCTGGTCATGGACCAGTGGTTCAGCGTCCAGGCTGGCAGCGTGTTGCCTGGTGGTCTGGAGCGGGTTCGTCAGTTGATGCAGCATCCTGCGTTCAACATCAAGAATCCGAACAAGGTGCGGGCACTGGTCGGTGCGTTTGCCGGGCAGAACCTGATCAACTTCCATGCCGCTGATGGTTCCGGGTATCGCTTCCTGGCGGATTTGGTGATCGAGTTGAATGGCTTCAATCCGCAGATTGCTTCTCGGCAGTTGGCGCCTTTGACTCGCTGGCGCAAGTACGACAGTGCTCGTCAGGCTTTGATGAAGGCGGAGCTGGAGCGGATTCGGGCTTCGGGGCAGTTGTCCAGTGATGTGTTTGAAGTGGTCAGCAAGAGTTTGGCTTGATCTTGGCTTTTGAACTTGGCGGCCTTTGGGCCGACCAGGTTCTTGGTTGATTGAGTACATATCCGTTTCTTCGGTAACGGCGGCTGGCGGTTTCGCCCTTACGGCGAGTCCCTTTTGTCAAACGACACAAAAGGAACCAAAAAGTCTCGCCCCGAACGTACGGCCCCTCGCCAAGGCTCGGGGTTCCTTCGCTCCGGCATTCATCCGGGGGCATCGCCCTCCGGTTGGCTTCGCTGGCACCTACATGCGATGTGTTCGACTGCGTCGAACGGCGCTGCGCGCCAATCCCCGGATGAACACCTCCACTCAGCCTGCCGAGGGGGCGGGTGGATCAAGATCAAGAGCTGCAGGCGAGCTAACGCTCGGCCTGATGAGTGGTGAAGAGCGTGGGGGTACGCAGCCCTGCTTTTGCTCTGCTCTTCTGTTGGAGCGAGCTTGCTCGCGATGGCGGCCTGCCAGTCGCTTGAATCCTATCTGGTTGCACAAAATTTTCAGAACCCCCATCTACGGCTTTGGCTTTGGCTTTGGCTTTGGCTTTGGCTTTGGCTTTGGCTTTGGCTTTGGCTTTGGCTTTGGCTTTGGCTTTTGATCTTGATCTGGCTTTTGATCTTTCGCCCCTTCGGCAGGCCGAGCGTAGGTGTTCATCAGGGGGTTAGGCGCGTAGCGCCGTTCGACGAAGTCGAACACATCGAGAGGAGGTCGTCGCGAAGCAGACCGTAGGCGATGCCCCCTGATGGACACCGTAGCGAGGGAACACCGAGCCTTGGCGAGGTGCCGTACGCCGGGGCGAAGCCTTTTGGTTCCTTTTTGGCGTTTGAAAAAGGGACTCGCTGTAAGAGCGAAACCGCCAGCAGCCGTTACCGCAGAAATGGATATGTACGCCGATTGGAAAAGCAGCCGTTACCGCTGCAACGGATATGTACACCGAACACCGAACACCGAACACCGGTCACTACCACCCACCACCGAAACCGCAATCACCCCACCTGATACCCAACCATTCAGAACCCCACCCCCATCCCCCCGGTTAACAAAAGATAACGTGGCGTCGATTGTCAGACATTAAAAAACACCGATAGGATAGGCCAGCTTCCGAAGGGGCTCTGGATTGCGGGTTTCAGGACTATGCTCTGAAACAGCCGGTCCGGACACGCACCCTTGCGGCGCCCAGTAAGGTTGAACGACCTAACAATAATAATGGGAGAAGGTCTATGAGTGAGCCTGTCATGGGTGTGGGTATCTGCCGCCCGCCGGCATTACGCAAATTCGCGTTGCTGGCCACAGCGCTCTCGCTGTTGGGCTCTGCCATGCTGTCGGCGCCTGCGCTGGCCGCGGCGGCGCCAGCATCCGATGTTGTCTATTCCATTGAATCGGCCAAGGCCGCCAAAAGCCTGATGCTCGATGTCGTCCACGCCGGCAAGCGCCTGGTGGCGGTCGGGGATCGTGGGCACATCCTGTATTCCGATGACCAGGGCGCAACCTGGACCCAGGCCAAGGTCCCGACCCGGGCCCTGCTGACGTCGGTGTTCTTCGTCGATGACATGCACGGCTGGGCCGTCGGCCATGACGCGCAGATCCTCGCCAGCGAGGACGGCGGCGCGACCTGGACCAAGCAATTCGAAGATCTGAAACGCGAATCGCCGCTGCTCGATGTCTGGTTCAAGGACGTCGACAGCGGCTTTGCCGTGGGCGCCTACGGCTCGCTGATGGAAACCACCGACGGTGGCAAGCATTGGGAGGACGCCAGCGACCGCCTGGACAACGAAGACCAGTACCACCTGAACGCGATCGCCGCGGTCAAGGACGCCGGGCTGTTCATCGTCGGTGAGCAGGGCAGCATGTTCCGCTCCGCGGACTGGGGCCAGACCTGGGAGAAACTCGAAGGCCCGTACGAAGGCTCGCTGTTCGGCGTGATCGGTACGGCGCAGTCCAATACGTTGCTGGCCTACGGCCTGCGCGGCAATCTTTACCGTTCCACGGATTTCGGCACCACCTGGGACCAGGTCGAGCTCAAGGCTGAACGTGGCGACCTGGAGTTCGGGCTGTCCGGCGGTACGCTGCTCGACGATGGTTCCATCGTGATCGTCGGCAACGGCGGTTCGGTTATTCGCAGCAGTGACAACGGCGAAACCTTCAAGGTGGTCAACCGTCCGGACCGTATTTCCGTCTCGGCAGTGACTGCGGCAGGCAATGGCAATCTGGTTCTGGCCGGGCAGGGTGGCGTTCGCGTCACTTCGCCAAGCGGCACCGAGTCGGGCAAATGAGCCGGGTTAATAATAAGAAGGCGGAGCTATGACTTCCTTGAGTACTCATCACCAGGACAAGGCGACGTTCCTCGAGCGCCTGATCTTCAACAACCGCCCGGCAGTGATCACGATCTGCCTGCTGGTCAGTATTTTTCTGTTCTGGCAGGCGACGCTGATCCGTCCGTCCACCAGCTTCGAAAAAATGATCCCGCTGGAGCACCCCTTCATCCAGAAGATGATGGAGCACCGCAACGATCTGGCGAACCTGGGCAACACCGTGCGGATCTCGGTGGAAGCCACCGATGGCGACATCTTCTCCAAGGAGTACATGGAGACCCTGCGTCAGATCAACGACGAGGTGTTCTACATCTCCGGCGTCGACCGTTCCGGCCTCAAGTCGCTGTGGAGTCCCAGCGTTCGCTGGACCGAAGTGACGGAAGAGGGCTTCGCCGGTGGTGAAGTGATTCCGCAAAGCTACAACGGCTCCCAGGCCAGCCTCGATCTGTTGCGCAACAACGTGCTCAAGTCGGGTCAGGTCGGGCGGTTGGTGTCCAACGATTTCAAGTCGAGCATCGTCGACATTCCGTTGCTGGAGTCCTACCCGGACCCGCAGGACCAGGGCAAGCTGCTGGCGCTGGACTATCGCCAGTTCTCCCACGAGCTTGAGGACAAGATCCGCACCAAGTTCGAAGCACAGAACCCGAACGTGAAGATCCACATCGTCGGTTTCGCCAAGAAAGTCGGCGACCTCATCGATGGCCTGGTGATGGTGGTGATGTTCTTCGGCGTTGCCTTCGTCATCACTCTGATCCTCTTGCTGTGGTTCACCAACTGCCTGCGCAGTACCGTCGCCGTGTTGAGCACGACGCTGGTGGCAGTGGTCTGGCAACTGGGCTTGATGCACTTCTTCGGCTTCGGGCTCGACCCCTATTCGATGTTGGTACCGTTCCTGATCTTCGCCATCGGTATTTCCCACGGCGTGCAGAAGATCAACGGGATCGCCCTGCAATCGAGTGAGGCGGACAACGCCCTGACGGCGGCGCGTCGCACCTTCCGTCAATTGTTCCTGCCGGGGATGATCGCGATCCTCGCCGATGCCGTGGGTTTCATCACGCTGCTGATCATCGATATCGGTGTGATCCGTGAGCTGGCCATCGGCGCATCCATCGGTGTGGCGGTGATCGTGTTCACCAACCTGATCCTGTTGCCAGTGGCGATTTCCTATGTCGGCATCAGCAAGCGTGCCGTCGACCGCAGCAAAAAGGACGCGACTCGCGAGCATCCGTTCTGGCGCCTGTTGTCGAACTTTGCCAGCGCGAAAGTGGCCCCGGTTTCCATTCTGCTGGCACTGGTCGCCTTTGGTGGCGGCCTTTGGTACAGCCAGAACCTGAAAATCGGCGACCTCGACCAGGGTGCCCCGGAGCTGCGTCCGGACTCGCGCTACAACAAGGACAACAACTTCATCATCAACAACTACTCCACCAGCTCCGACGTGTTGGTGGTGATGGTCAAGACCAAGTCCGAAGGCTGTTCGCGCTACGAAGCTATGGCGCCGATTGACGAGCTGATGTGGAAGATGCAGAACACCGAGGGCGTGCAGTCGGCGATTTCCCTGGTGACCGTGTCCAAGCAAATGATCAAGGGCATGAACGAGGGCAACCTGAAATGGGAAACCCTGTCGCGTAACCCTGATGTGCTGAACAACTCCATTGCCCGCGCTGACGGCCTGTACAACAACAGCTGTTCCGTGGCGCCGGTGCTGGTGTTCCTCAACGATCACAAGGCCGAGACCCTGGATCGCGCGGTACATGCGGTGCAGGAGTTCGCCAAGGAAAACAACAAGGAAGGCCTGGAGTTCATCCTCGCTGCCGGTAACGCCGGGATCGAGGCGGCCACCAACGAGGTGATCAAGAAGTCCGAACTGACCATCCTGGTCCTCGTGTACATCTGCGTCGCGGTCATGTGCATGATCACCTTCCGTTCTTGGGCGGCGACCTTGTGCATCGTGCTGCCGCTGGTGCTGACCTCGGTACTCGGCAATGCCCTGATGGCCTTCATGGGTATCGGCGTGAAAGTGGCGACCCTGCCGGTCGTGGCGCTCGGGGTGGGGATTGGCGTGGACTACGGCATCTACATCTACAGCCGCCTGGAAAGCTTCCTGCGTGCCGGCCTGCCGCTGCAAGAGGCGTACTACCAGACACTGAAGTCCACCGGTAAGGCGGTGCTGTTCACCGGTCTGTGCCTGGCCATCGGCGTGTGCACCTGGATCTTCTCGGCCATCAAGTTCCAGGCCGACATGGGCCTGATGCTGACCTTCATGTTGCTGTGGAACATGTTCGGTGCGCTGTGGCTGTTGCCGGCACTGGCGCGGTTCCTGATCAAGCCGGAGAAACTGGCGGGGCAGAAAGGCAATTCGTTGTTCGCCCACTGATCGACAGCTGAAACAAAAAAAGCCGCAACCTTGGGTTGCGGCTTTTTTATGCCCGATGGTTTCGCCCTGGAACCTGTGGGAGCGAGCTTGCTCGCGATAGCGGAGTGTCAGCCGCATTGATATCGAACATTCGGCCGCCATCGCGAGCAAGCTCGCTCCCACAGGGTTCTTTGGTGATCAGGCGGGATCGCTGCCAAGCACCACATTCAGCGCGCTGCGGGCATCGTCCAGCTGCACCAACGTCGCATGCCGCGCGCCGAGGGCGTCGCGGTTTTCGATGGCGGTCAGGATCGCCTTGTGCCGGGGCAGCGCCAGTTCATGCAGGTTCGGCCGCTGGTTCGAATGCTTCAAGGCTTCGGCGATGGCCACCGAGAGCATGTTGCACAGGTTGGCCAGCAGGTCGTTGTGCGTGGCATCTGCGATGCGACTGTGGAAATCCAGGTCCGGCTGCAATAGCGCCTCTGGCGTCGGGGCGGCTTCCATGCGTTGGTAGGCTTCACCGATGGAGGCAATGTCCGCCTCCGTGGCGAATTGCGCGGCGAGCGCGGCAGCGGCCGGTTCGATGATGCTGCGCACGCTGGTCAGCAGGTCGAAAAACTGATTCTGCGGACTGCTCTGCATCAACCAGTGCAGCACGTCCGGATCGAGCATGTGCCAGTCCTTGCGCGGCTTGACCACGGTGCCGACCCGCGGGCGGGAATACACCAGGCCCTTGGCGACCAGTACCCGGGTGGCTTCACGCAGCACCGGCCGGCTGACCGCATATTCTTCGCACAACAGCGCTTCGGCGGGCAGTTTGTCGTCGGGCAGGAAACGTCCCGAGACGATCTGCATGCCCAGTTCCTGGACGATGCGCGAGTGCATGCTTTTGCGGTCGGAGGGTTTGCGGTAATCCATGGGAAACGGCACGGTCCTGTGCGAAGAGGTGTCGCGCATGATAGCAGGCGCGGCGAGTCGACTGTAGGAGCGAGCTCGCTCGCGATGGACGTCAACGATAACGTGGGGAACCTGACACCCCGCGGCGGTCTCGGGTCCATCGCGAGCGAGCTCGCTCCTACAAGGGGGGGTGTCAGTGGGAGTGGCGCGGCACCTCGGCCCCACGGCAACCAACCAGGAAGTCGAAGTCGCAACCCTGGTCCGCTTGCAGCACGTGGTCGATGTACAACTGACGATACCCACCGACGATCAGGTTCTGTGGCGGTTGCAGATCGGCCATGCGCGCGGCCAGCTCGGTGTCCGCAATATCCAGGTGCAAGCGGCCGCTGGCGCAATCGAGTTCGATCCAGTCGCCTTCCTTCACTGCGGCCAGCGGACCGCCAGCAGCGGCCTCCGGGGCGACATGCAGCACAACCGTGCCGTACGCCGTGCCACTCATGCGCGCATCGGAAATACGCACCATGTCCGTCACACCCTGGGCCAGCAGCTTGGCCGGCAGGCCCATGTTGCCCACTTCGGCCATGCCCGGATAACCCTTCGGTCCGCAGTTCTTCATCACCAGGATCGAGTTGGCATCCACGTCCAGTTCCGGGTCGTTGATCCGTGCCTTGTACATGTCGAAGTTCTCGAACACCACCGCACGGCCGCGATGCTGCATCAGTTCGGGCGTGGCGGCGGACGGCTTGAGCACGGCGCCCAGCGGTGCCAGGTTGCCGCGCAATACACAGATGCCGCCATCGGCGCGGATCGGGTTGTCGAGGGTGCGGATCACTTCGTCCTCGCCATAGATCGGCGCGTCCCTGGTGTTCTCGCCGATGGACTTGCCGTTGACGGTCAAGGCGTTCGGGTTCGGGATCAGGTTGGCTTCGCCGAGGCGGCGCAGTACCGCCGGCAAACCACCGGCGTAATAGAACTCTTCCATCAGGAAGCGCCCGGACGGTTGCAGGTCGACGATGGTCGGCATGCCGCGACCGATACGGGTCCAGTCATCCAGGTCCAATTCGACGCCGATGCGCCCGGCGATGGCTTTCAGGTGGATCACTGCGTTGGTCGATCCGCCGATGGCGGCATTGACGCGGATGGCGTTTTCGAAGGCTTCCTTGGTGAGGATCTTCGACAGCTTCAAGTCTTCGCGCACCATCTCCACGGCACGCATGCCGGACATGTGCGCCAGCACATAACGGCGCGCGTCCACGGCCGGAATCGCCGCGTTGTGGGGCAGGGAGGTGCCGAGCGCTTCGGCCATGCAGGCCATGGTGGAGGCGGTGCCCATGGTGTTGCAGGTACCGGCCGAGCGGGACATGCCGCCCTCGGCCGCGAGGAAATCGTCAATGCTGATGGTGCCGGCCTTGACCTGTTCGCTGAGCTGCCAGACCACGGTGCCGGAGCCAATGTCCTTGCCCTTGTGCTTGCCGTTGAGCATCGGCCCGCCGGTGACGACGATGGCCGGCACGTCGCAACTGGCGGCGCCCATCAGCAGGGCCGGGGTGGTCTTGTCGCAACCGGTCAGCAGCACTACGCCATCGATCGGGTTGCCACGAATGGCTTCTTCCACGTCCATGCTCGCCAGGTTGCGGGTGAGCATGGCGGTAGGGCGCAGGTTCGATTCGCCGTTGGAGAACACCGGAAACTCCACCGGGAAGCCCCCGGCCTCGATCACGCCGCGTTTGACGTGCTCGGCGATCTGGCGGAAATGCGCGTTGCACGGGGTCAGTTCCGACCAGGTGTTGCAGATGCCGATGATCGGCTTGCCATGGAACTGGTGGTCGGCGATGCCCTGATTCTTCATCCAGCTGCGGTACATGAAGCCGTTCTTGTCGGCGGTGCCAAACCATTGGGCGGAGCGCAGGGTGGGTTTCTTATCAGACATGATCGATTCTCTTATTGTATGACTATATTGTTCGAGCTGAGGCGTAACATAAGCGCAAATTCTGCGCTTTGGAAGTGTTGTTGAGTAAATAGTATTACTATATAGTCCGCTCAAACGGAGGGATGGCCCTGGCGAATTCTTCGCGAGAGGCGTCCCCCGAGGTTCTATAACAACAACAATCGGAGACCGTTCTCATGAGCCAGGAACTGCGGCTTATCCGCCGCATCACGCTGAAACTGATTCCCTTCCTGATCCTGCTGTACCTGATCGCCTATGTGGACCGCTCCGCGGTGGGCTTCGCCAAATTGCACATGGGCGCAGACATCGGCCTGGGCGATGCCGCCTACGGTCTTGGCGCCGGGTTGTTCTTCATCGGCTACTTCCTGCTGGAAATCCCCAGCAACCTGATGCTCGACCGCTTCGGCGCACGGCGCTGGTTCGCGCGGATCATGGTCACCTGGGGCGCCATCACCATCGGCATGGCCTTCGTCCAGGGGCCGAACAGCTTCTATGTGATGCGCTTTTTGCTCGGCGCCGCCGAAGCCGGGTTCTTCCCGGGCGTTCTGTACTACATCACCCAATGGTTCCCGGTGCGCCATCGCGGCAAGATCCTCGGGCTGTTCATCCTGTCGCAACCCATCGCAATGATGATCACCGGCCCGGTGTCCGGTGGCTTGCTGGGCATGGACGGCGTGTTGGGGCTGCACGGCTGGCAGTGGCTGTTCATCGTCATTGGCGCCCCGGCGATCCTGTTGACCTGGCCGGTGCTGCGTTACCTGCCGGACGGCCCGCAGCAAGTGAAGTGGATGGACCAGGCGGAAAAGGACTGGCTGAGTGGCGAGCTGAAAAAGGATCTGGATGCCTACGGCCAGACCCGTCACGGCAACCCGTTGCACGCCCTCAAGGACAAGCGCGTCCTGCTGCTGGCGCTGTTCTACCTGCCGGTGACCCTGAGCATCTATGGCCTGGGTTTGTGGCTGCCGACCCTGATCAAGCAGTTTGGCGGCAGCGACCTGGTGACCGGATTCGTCTCGGCGGTGCCGTACATCTTTGGCATCGTCGGTCTGCTGATCATCCCGCGCAGTTCCGACCGCTTGAACGACCGCTACGGCCACCTCGCCGTGCTTTACGTGCTGGGTGCGATTGGCCTGTTCCTCAGCGCCTGGCTGTCGGTGCCGTTGCTGCAACTGGCGGCGTTGTGCCTGGTGGCATTCGCACTGTTCTCCTGCACGGCGGTGTTCTGGACCTTGCCGGGCCGCTTCTTCGCCGGAGCCAGTGCGGCGGCGGGGATTGCGTTGATCAATTCGGTGGGCAACCTCGGCGGCTACCTCGGTCCATTCGTGATCGGCGCACTCAAGGAATACACCGGCAACCTGGCTTCGGGCCTGTACTTCCTGTCGGGGGTGATGGTGTTCGGGCTGGTGTTGACCGGTGTGGTGTATCGCTTGCTGGAACGCAAACACGTCCTGCCAGCCGATCAATTTGCAGCAAGTGCACGTGGGGCTTCGCGCACCTGACAGGAAACAGCAAATCACCACGGACCCTGTGGGAGCGGGCTTGCCCGCGATAGCAATCTGTCTGGCACATCAATGTTGAATGTGCCGCCGTCATCGCGGGCAAGCCAGCTCCCACAGGGAGTCGTGTTTGCCCAGGTTCTGGGTTAACAGGAGAAAATTCATGCGTTTGGTTCAGTTCGAATTGAGTAACGGTGAACGTCGTGTCGGCGTGGTCGAGGCGGGCCTGGTCCGAGAAGTACAGGACGCGCGCACCGTTCGCGATCTGGCATTGGCGGCGATCGAGGCGGGCGCCAGCCTTGAGCAGCAGGTGCAAAGCCTGGGGCTGGGCATCAGCCACGACTATGCCGAGTTGCTGACACAACGGCGCATCCTGCCGCCCCTGGACCATGCGGACCCGGCGCACATGCTGATCAGCGGCACGGGCCTGACGCATCTGGGCAGCGCCTCGGCCCGGGATAAGATGCACCAGCAAAGTGGCGATGAAACCGCGATGACCGACACCATGCGCATCTTCAAATGGGGCGTGGAGGGCGGTAAGCCGGCGGCGGATGAAGCGGGTGTGCAGCCAGAGTGGTTCTACAAAGGCGATGGCGGCATCGTCGTCAGGCCGGGCCAGCCGTTTCCCCTGCCGCCGTTTGCCGAAGATGCCGGCGAAGAGCCGGAGATCGCTGGCCTGTACGTGATCGGTCACGACGGCAAGCCGTATCGCCTGGGTTTTGCCGTGGGCAACGAGTTCTCCGACCACGTCATGGAGCGCAAGAACTACCTGTACCTGGCCCACTCGAAACTGCGCAGCTGCAGCTATGGCCCGGAACTGCGGGTTGGCGAACTGCCGCAGCATCTGGCGGGCACCAGCCGCATCCTGCGTGACGGCGAAGTGCTGTGGCAGAACGAGTTTCTCAGCGGCGAGGCGAACATGTGCCACAGCCTCGCCAACCTCGAATTCCATCATTTCAAGTACAGCCAGTTCCTGCGCCCGGGGGACGTGCACATTCACTTCTTCGGCACGGCGACCCTGTCCTTTGCCGACGGCATTCGCACGCAACCGGGTGACGTGTTCGAGATCACCCAGGCTGAATTCGGCGCGCCATTGATCAACGGCATCGCACCGGTCGCAGCGGCTTTCGCGCCCGGCACCGTCGGCACACTTTGAGGAGTTACCCATGACCCGGATTCTTGGTCACAACTACATCGGCGGCCAACGCAGCGCTGCCGGTAGCATCAAGTTGCAGAGTGTCGATGCAACAACGGGCGAGGCTTTGCCCCACGATTTTTATCAGGCGACAGCGCAGGAAGTCGCTGCGGCGGCCGGCGCGGCGGCGGCCGCGTATCCGGCCTATCGCAGCCTGAGCGCGGAGCGACGGGCGCAGTTTCTCGAGGCCATTGCCGATGAACTGGATGCCCTCGGTGATGATTTTGTCGCTGTGGTCTGCCGCGAGACGGCGCTGCCCACCGGCCGGATTCAAGGCGAGCGTGGACGCACCAGCGGGCAGATGCGCCTGTTTGCCAAAGTCCTGCGTCGCGGTGATTTCTACGGCGCACGGATCGACCGGGCATTGCCGGAGCGTCAACCGTTGCCGCGTCCGGACCTGCGTCAATACCGTATCGGCTTGGGGCCTGTGGCGGTGTTCGGTGCCAGCAACTTTCCGCTGGCGTTCTCCACCGCCGGCGGCGATACCGCCTCGGCGCTGGCCGCCGGGTGCCCGGTGGTGTTCAAGGCCCACAGCGGTCACATGGCCACGGCTGAATGGGTGGCTGACGCGATCATTCGAGCCGCCGAGAAAACCGGGATGCCGGCCGGCGTGTTCAACATGATCTACGGCGGTGGCGTCGGCGAGGCGCTGGTCAAGCATCCGGCGATTCAGGCCGTGGGCTTCACCGGTTCGCTCAAGGGCGGTCGAGCCTTGTGCGACATGGCGGCGGCCCGTGCACAACCGATTCCGGTGTTTGCCGAGATGTCGAGCATCAACCCGGTGATCGTCTTGCCCGAGGCGTTGCAGGCGCGGGCCGACACGGTCGCCCGGGAGCTAACGGCGTCGGTGGTTCAGGGCTGCGGCCAATTCTGCACCAATCCGGGCCTGGTGATCGGCATTTGCTCAGCGCCGTTCAGTGCCTTTGTGCAGCAAGTGGCCGGGTTGATGGGCGATCAGCCGGCGCAAACCATGCTCAATACCGGAACCCTGAGCAGCTACGGTCAGGGCTTGCAAAAACTGCTCGCGCATCCGGGGATTGAGCACCTGGCCGGCAATCCGCAACAGGGCAATCAGGCACAGCCGCAGTTGTTCAAGGCCGATGTCAGCCTGCTGCTCGATGGCGACGAAGTGCTGCAGGAGGAAGTGTTCGGTCCGACCACGGTGGTGGTTGAAGTGGCCGATCATGCGCAACTGATGGCTGCCCTGAATGGCCTGCACGGCCAGTTGACCGCCACCGTCATTGGCGAGCCGGAAGACTTCGAACAGTTCGCCGGACTGACGGCGTTGCTGGAGCAGAAGGTCGGACGCATCCTGCTCAATGGCTATCCGACGGGCGTGGAAGTCTGCGAATCGATGGTCCACGGCGGGCCTTACCCGGCAACGTCCGATGCGCGCGGTACCTCGGTGGGCACACTGGCCATCGATCGTTTCCTGCGCCCGGTGTGCTTCCAGAACTACCCGGACAGCTTGCTGCCGGATGCACTGAAGAACGGCAATCCGCTGCGCATCCAGCGACTGGTGGATGGGCAGTCGTCCAGCGAGGCACTCTAGCGGCTGACCACAATCCCACAGGTTTGTGTGAAACTTTGGTCGGGTGCATGAGCTATCATTGCGTCTTTCTCATTCAAAGATTGATTGCCATGACTTCCCCAACCGACACCTTGCTCAATGCCCTCGAACACTGCGGAATGGTGGAGATCGACGGGCTGCATGCCTTCGAATTCGCCCTCGACGAGTTCGATAACCTGCACATTGAATGCATGGATGGCCGTGCGGCCAAACACTGGGAGTTCACTCCGGCGCAGGTCCAGGCCGCGACCTTCGACTCTACGCTGCAAAGCTGGTTGATCACCGGTGACTCGGGTGAACACCGTTTGGTGTGCCTGGGCGATGTCGTCAGCGGTGACAACGAAGATGACGACCAAGACGATGCGTAACCTCTGGCCACTGTTGATGGCCGGCAGCATCGGCGCCATGGGCGTCCAGGTCGCATCCGCCGAGGACTATCAACTGCTGGTAGGCTCCTACACCGCTGGTCAAAGCCAGGGCATCTACCGCCTGGCGTTCGACAGCCGCACCGGGCAGATCGATGCCAGCCCCCTGCAAGTGATCAAGAGCGAGAACCCGTCGTGGTTGACCCTGTCGAAGGATCAGCGACAGCTGTTCGTGGTCAACGAAAACGGCCCTGGTCAGACCGATCCGGTAGGGCGCGTCAGCAGTTTCGCGATTGATCCCAAGACCCACGCGCTGAGCCTGGTCAGCCAGGTGCAAAGCCTGGGCAACGAGCCGACCCATTCCAGCCTCAGCATCGATGGCAGCCATTTGTTTGTCAGTAATTACTCGGTGGCCGAAGACCCGGGCGGCACCCTGGCGGTATTGCCGGTGACGGCCGATGGCAAGCTCAAACCGGTGGTGCAGATGAGCAGCCACCCGGCGAGCCGGGTCAATCCCGAGCGCCAGGCATCGGCCCATGTGCACTCGACGATCCCGTCGCCGGACGGCAAATACGTGTTCGCCAATGACCTGGGCGCCGACAAGGTGTTTGCCTACCGCTTCGACCCCAAGGCCAACCCGGAACTGCCGTTGACCCCGGCCACCCCGGCATTCGTGCAACTGCCGCCGGGCAGCGGGCCGCGCCACCTGCTGTTCAGCGCCGATGGCAAACACGCCTGGCTGACCATGGAAATGAGCGCGCAAGTGGCGGTGTTCGATTACCACGACGGCCAACTCGAACAGACGCAGATGGTCGATCTGGCTGCCGGGCAACCGGTATCGGACAAGGCTGCGGCGGCGTTGCATGCCTCGGCTGACGGCAAGTTCCTCTACGTCAGCAACCGTGGCACGGCCAATCAACTGCTGGTGTTTGCCATCGATCCGGCGACCGGCCACCTCAGTGAGCTGCAACGGCGGGCGGTGGAGGGCGATCATCCGCGGGAATTCAGCCTCGATCCGAGCGGCAAATTCCTGTTGATCGCCAACCAGAAGAGCAACCAGATTGTCGTCGTCGAACGCGACGTCAGGACCGGTCTGCTGGGCAAGACCGTGCAAAAACTGCCGATGGATGCCCCGAGCGACCTCAGGTTTCTGCTGCGTCAATAAGCCGCAGGCCCCGGTTGATGGGGCCTGCCTGCTTTTATCAATGACGCTGATATCTGGTACTGCTACAAAGCATTTCAAGGCACGAACCCTCGAGGGTTAAGTTTGCTTCACGGCCCCACCGGGCAAGCAAGCCAACCGAATCCGAGGAATACCGTCATGAACTTCAACATCTTCTCTGTCATCGCCGCTTCCGCCATTTCCGCCACCGTTGCGCTGCCAGCCAGTGCCAACGTTGAAATCAGCGACAAAAAAGCCCACACCCAGAGCTACACCCCGAAGTACCTGCAACAGAGCGCCAACTTCTACGCCGCGCTGGATCACAAAACCCAAGCCTGAACGTCAGCCCTGCCTTTATGCAGGAGCGAAGTCACTGATGATCGAAGAGCCTGATGTTGAAAAACAGGTGTTGAAAACGATCAGAGTGATGTCGCTCCTGCATAACGCATTTGCGACAGCATCACTTTGCCATCAATGTCGCGCTTGATATCACATTGCCATGCGTTTAGATTGACGCTGATTTTTTGACTCCTCCTCACGGCAAGGATCGACAGCATGGTGACGCGTCTGGCATTGGTTCTACTTTTTCTCTATTCCACCCCCATTCTATCGGCAGCTGACCCCGTTTCGGTTGAGCCGGATGCTGCGCGCGAACGCTTGATGAGTTTTATTGAAGACTGAAATAGTCTGGCTTAATGATCAATGAAGTTGATGGTCACTATGGATATCCCTGAGTGGTTAACCCGGCTTTTTTGATCGATTCTGTGGGCATTGAAACATGCCTGCGGAGAACATCATGGCCAGCGCAATTCTCACTTCTGCCAAGCACGGCGCCTATGTGGCGATCGGTCTTTACCTTGCCATGGTGCTGGTGGTCAGCCTTTCAGCCCAGTCGAAATCCAGCTTTGAAGCACCGATCCAGGTCGCTCATCCCGGCATCCAGTTTGAACACCGTGCGCAAAACGCCAGCGTTGATCAGGCTGAACTCGCAGGAGTCGTCGGCGCATGAAAGGGCACAGACTCTGGGTCATCGCCTTCCTGGCGTTCATGACCAATGGATCCTCCCTGTTGGGGATCGGACAGGGCTCGGCAGGCTCGGTGGCACGGGCCATCGAAGCCAACCACAACATTGCCCGCAGCATCGAAAACGCCAATGCCCAGGGCATGCTGGCCGGCAATCCGCCGATCAGGAGTGAAGGTGTGGTTTTCGGCCCGTTCCAGGTCGATTGCTCGGCCATCGGGATGTGTCAGGTTCTGGCCTGAGTCTTCGACGCACCACGGACCTTTGTAGGAGCCAGCTTGCTGGCGATGGTGTATCAGGCACCACAGCGTCAACTGACTCACCTTCGCCAGCAAGCTGGCTCCTACAGGGGATGGTTATTTCTTCATGATTGATGTGAACAGGTCCGACTCCAAAAGCCGCTGTAGCCATGCCTGCAAGCGCAGGTAAGGGGTCTGCCCGAACCAATCGCGATCGACATGGGCGAATTGCCGTACGAACGGCATCAACGCCACATCCGCCAGACTTGGATGGTCCGCCAGCAAATAGTCGCGGCCTTCCAGCAACTGATCCAGCCTGCGCAGGAACACCTCACCCTCGCTGCGATAAACCTCCATCGGCTGCTCGGGATAACGTTCTGCGTACTTGTAGCGATTCAAGTGCACCTTGAACACCTGATCGTTCTGTTCAATCAAAGGGGCGATTTGCTCCGCTGCGACAGGATCATCCTTGAGCAACCAGTCCTGCGGATCGTTCTGAGCCAGGGCCCAGCGCATGATGTCGAGGCTTTCGTCGATCACCCGGCCATCGGCGCTGAGCACCGGTACCGTGCCTTTGCCCGACAGTGCGAGCATCTCGGCGGGCTTGGCCTTCAGGCTGACTTCGACGATGTCCACGGCCACTTCCGAATAACGCAGGGCCATGCGTGCGCGCATGGCGTACGGGCAGCGGCGGAAGGAATACAGCGTGTTCATTTCACCTCCAGGGTACTCAGGCCGTTGCCCTGGCGCTGGACCTGAATCTGCACCGGAATCCGTTCATGCATTTCCTGTACGTGGGAAATCACTGCGACCTTGCGGCCCTGGGCCTGCAAGCCGTCGAGGGCATCCATGGCCAGTTGCAGGGATTCGGGATCGAGGCTGCCGAAGCCTTCGTCGATGAACAGCGACTCGATTTTCAACGTGCTCGACGCCATCGACGCCAAACCGAGGGCCAGCGCCAGCGACACCAGGAAGGTCTCGCCACCGGACAGCGAATGCACCGAACGCAGTTCGTCGCCCATTTCGGTGTCCATCACCAGCAACCCGAGCATGCTGCCGCCGCGCTTGAGGCGATAGCGGCGCACCAGTTGGCGCAATTGCACGTTGGCGTGATGCACCAGCAGGTCGAGGTTGTAGGCCTGGGCGATCTTGCGGAAGGTGTCGCCGGTGGCGGAGCCGATCAACGCATTCAGGCGTGCCCAGCGTTGATACTCGTTGTAGGCGTCGGCAATCTGCTGCGCCAGGGCCTGATTGGCGTTCTGCCGGCGCTGGTCCTCGGCTTGCTCGGCGCGCAGTTCGGCGCAGTGTTGCTCGCTGGCGGCAGCGAGGTTTTGCAGGTCGATCAGCGCACTGGCCAATTGCTCGGCACCGAGGTTGCCGTTCTGTTGTGCCTGATGATTGAGCAGGTGTTTGTTGCGCTCCTGTACCAGGACGTTGGCCTGTTCGATGGCTTTCTCGCTGTGCTGCAAGCGCTGGCGCAGTTCGCTGACCTGGGTGTCGTCGACGCTCAACAGGTTTTCCAGGCCGCCGTCATCCAGCTCGGGATGACGGGCACGCCAGTCGCCGATCTTGCCGGCGAGCTCAAGTTCTTCGCCTTCCAGTGCATGCAAGCGTTCGCGCTGGGCCTTGAGCTCGGCGGCGATTTGCACTGACTGCGTGACGACGCTTTGCAACGTCTGCGCAGTGCTGGCTTCGGCGCTGCGTGCCTGTTCCACGGTCTGTTCCAGTTGCTGCTGCCAATGCTCGGCGCTGCTGTGTTCGCCGAGTAATTGCCCGAGTGTGTGCTGGCTCGCCTGTTGCTGCTCGGCCAGCCCGGTGAACTGCTGTTCGGCGGCCTGCAATTGCTGCACGCGGCTTTGCTGGCGATCCTGTTCCTTCTCCAGGTGTTGCTGGCGCTGTTGCTGCTCGGCCAGTTCTTCCTTTTGTTGTTCGAGTTGCGCCAGGCGCTCGGCGATCTGCCGGTCGAGCTGCATGAAAGTCGCGGCCGGTTCGACGCGCAGCGCTTGCAGGGTTTCGGCTGGCAGCAGGTTGGCGAATGCCTTGAGTTCTTCGTCCAGACGCTGGCGGTCGTTGTTCAATTCGCGCTGTTGATTGCTCAGGTGCTGGGCCGCTTGCTGGTGCGCGATTTCGGCATGGCGCAGTTGCTGGGTCAGGCGTGCGGCATCCTGTTGCAGGGTGAGCAGCGCGCTCTGCCGTTGCTCGTCCTGGCTGATGCTTTGGTTGAGCTGACTGTTTTGCTGAACGAGCCAGGCATCGCGTTTGGCGGGATCCTGATTCAGCAGTTGGGCCGCCAGCGGGTGCGCTTCCAGGCTCGGTGCGAGGGCTTGCTGCTGGGTCGCCAGTTGCTCCTGCTGTTGCAGCAGTTCCTTTTGCTGGGCGATCAGCCCGCCGACTTCGGCACGCAGGTCAGTGAGTTTTTCCTTGAGCAGGTCGACGGCCTTTTGCGCGTTGGCCTGTTCGCTTTCATCAAAACGACCGAGGCTTTGCAGCAGGGCTTCGGGCTGATGATAGGGGTGCTCGTTGCTGCCGCAGACCGGACATGGCTGATCGTCCTGCAACTGCGCGCGCAGCTCTTCGACACTGGCACTGCGCGCCAGACGCTGACGCTCCAGCAGTTCGCGAGTGACGTTGAGAGTCTGTTCGGCAACGCTAAGATCAGCCTTGGCCTTGACCCCGTCCTGGGTCAGGCGTTCACGTTCCTGCTGCGCGGTGAGCTGGCGCTGTTGCAGCTCGGCGCTGCGTTTATCCAGGTCCTGCTGGCTGGCCCACAGGCGCGCAAGGTCTTCGACGGCGCGCAGTTGCTTGCGGTTGTCCTGCAACAGGCTACCCAGGATGCCGATCTGTTCGGCGACGGCATCCGGTTCGGCACCGGCCTCCTTGAACAGCACCTCCAGTTGCTGCTTCTGCGCGGTGAGCGCCTGGTCGGTGCTCGCGGCGTTTTGTTCGAGGCTGGCCAGTTCGGCCTGGCCCTGATTCAGTCGATTGCCGATCAGCATCAACTGTTGCAGCCGGTCGCGATAGGCATTCCAGGCATCGCTCAGCGGTGCCAGATGCGTGCTTTGCTCAAGCCCGGTGGCGATGCGCTGCAAGTCCCCGGCGCCTCGGGCTTGCTGATCGAGCAAGGTCTGAATCGTGCCCTGGCCCTGGGTGCAGGCCTGTTGCGCCTGTTGCCTGGCTTCGGCGCTGAGGGCGGTGTCCTTGGCCAGGCGGGCGAGGGTGCTTTGGGCTTCGAAGGCCTGACGCAGCAACGGCGCGCTGTCGGCTTGTCGCTGTTGGGTTTCGCTCAAGGCGATCCGGGCGCTGCTCAGCTGTTGCTCAAGCTGCGTCTGGTGCTCACCGAGTTCGCCATGTTGCTGCGTCTGCAAGGCAATTTGCGCCGCCAAGGGTGTCAGCAGCGCGTCGACCTCGGCTTTACGGGCGAACTGGTGCCGTTGCGGGGCCAGCTGTTCGAGACGGATGAGCCTCAAACGCTCACTGGTCAAGGCCTCCCAGTGGGTCTGCGCCGATTGCAGTTGTTCGCTGGCGGCCAGATGCTCGTCCTGCAATCGACGCAGGTCCTTGAGCCAGGTGTCCTGCAGTTCAAGTTGTTTGAGCTGCGCCTGTTGGGTCTTGAGTTGTTGCTGCGCCTGGCTGAAGCGCTCATCCAGTTCCGCGCGGGCTTCGGGTGACAGCGGCGTTACCCCGCTGGCCTGATCCTGCAGCAGCTTGTGCGCCTCGCGGGCCTCCTTGGTCTTGTCGAAGGCCCGACGACCGAGGCGGGTGTAGAGCGCGGTGTCGGTGAGTTTTTCCAGCAGTTCGCTGCGGTCGTTGTCGTCGGCCTTGAGGAACGCGCTGAACTCGCTTTGCGCCAACATCACCGCGCGGGTGAATTGTTCGAAATTCAGCCCCAGCGCGGCTTCGAGCTGAGTCTTGTATTCACCTTTCTGGCTGGCGAGCAATTGATCCTGATCGATGTCACGCAAGCTCTGGCGGCTGGCCTGCAGCTTGCCAGCGGCCTTGTCCCGGGCGCGATTGGCCTCCCAGCGGGCGCGGTAGCGGCGGCCGTCGACGCCGACGAAATCCACTTCCGCATAGCCTTCACCCGTGCCGCGACGCAACAGGGTGCGCGGGTCGCCGGTAGCGATTTCGCCGTCGGCGTCCGGCACCTTGGCGTCGCGGCCGGTGTTGTTCAGGCGCGGTACGGCGCCAAACAGCGCCAGGCACAGGGCATCGAGCAAGGTGCTTTTACCCGCGCCGGTGGGGCCGGTGATGGCGAACAGTCCGGCACTGGCCAGAGGTTCGGCGGTGAAGTCGATTTCAAATGGCCCGGCCAGGGAGGCAAGGTTTTTCAGGCGGATCGCGAGGATTTTCATGGTTGTTCGCTCTCCATCTGCACGTCCTGCAACAGCTCGGCAAAGTCCTTGAGGGTCTGCTCGTCGACCTCGCTGCCGTAGTTGTCCTGCCAGGCGCGGCTGAACAGTTCCTGAGGCGTGAGTTGGTCCAGTTCGATCAGCGTGCTGCCTTCGTCGGTACCGTCACGGCCGCCGTTGCCGGCGTACTCGGCGGCGATGCGCACCAGGCGCACGGCCTTGCCTTGCAGGGCGGTTTCCACTTGATTGCGCAGGTCGGGCTGCGGTTCATCGAGGCGTACCCGCACCTCCAGCCATGGCTGGCGCTGGATGTCGGCCAACAGGTCGATGTTCGGCAGGTCTGCCAGTTGCACCAGGATCTCGCTCAATGGCGCCGGGCCGATGCGTTGCAGGTTGACCGCGCGGGGGATCAGTTTCGGCTCGACGCTGAGCAGGGTTTCGCCATCGAGTTTGATGTCGAGGATCTGGTGCTGATAGCTGATCTCGGAGAACGACAACGGAATCGGCGAGCCGCTGTAGCGGATGCGCTCCTCGCCATTGACCTTCTGCGGCTTGTGCAAGTGGCCGAGGGCAACGTAACTGATGCTCGGTCCGAACAGGCTGGCGGGCAGGGCTTCGGCATTGCCGATGATCAGGCTGCGCTCCGAGTCTTCCGACACCGAACCGCCCGCCATGTGCGCGTGACTGATGGCGATCAGTGCCTGGCCTTTCTTGCGCTTTGCGTTCGCCGCCTCGATCAGCCATTCATGGACCTGGCCAATGCCACGCAGGTAGTTGTCGCCCAGATGCGCGCCGGTGACTTCGGCAGGGCGCAGGAACGGCAGCGCCAGGCACCAGGCGACGGTTTTGCCCTTGGCATCCGGCAGCGGCAACAGCAAACGCTCGGCATCCAGTTGCCCGTCATCCAGCCACAGCACACGACCGAGCGCATGCGTGCGCAAGCGGCGCATCAACGGCGCGGGCAGTTCGATCCGCGAGCCGGAATCGTGGTTGCCGGCAATCATCACGATGGTCAGCAACGGCTGCTGTTCGTGGGCGCTGACGATGAAGTCGTAGAGGCGCTCCTGGGCTTTGACCGGCGGATTGACCGTGTCGAAGATATCGCCGGCGATCAACAGCACATCCGGCTGGTCGAGCTTCAATTGACGCAACAGCCACTCGAGAAAACAGCCGTGTTCGAAATCGCGATCCTGGCCGTGCAGGTTCTGCCCGAGGTGCCAGTCGGAGGTGTGAAACAAGCGCAAGGCGAACTCCGCTACAAATAGGTAATGGCCGCGTGAAAAATGAAGGCGGCGAAAGGGGGAAGAGTTTACTGGCAAACGGTCGGGAATGCAGAAGGCAAAAAAAGCAGCCTGCGACAGCTCCTACAGAGTATGCGCATATCCAATGTAGGAACTGCCGCGGCTGCGCTCATTCGAACTTGTTGTTGGTAGAGGGGCGCGCCTTGTCGAGATACATTGGCCTTCGGGACGTCTGGTGTTGAGGGTGATACAAGATCTTTCGACGTCGATCAGGGCCGGCATGCTGTTCGAAGGTCATTTTCAGATGTGGGCGGGCGCCGTGTTCACAGTTATTGCCCATCCACCGGGTGCTGTTGCGCACCATCAGGGAGTGGTTCAGTGCCTATCGGGCCGATTGTATAAGGAAGCGCCATGACTCAACGGTTACTCCAACTCGATCAAGTTTCGTTCAACCTGCCCGACGGGCGCGTGCTGTTCGATCACTTGAACCACACCTTCAGTACCAGGGCCACCGGCATCGTGGGTGCCAATGGCTGCGGCAAGTCGTTGCTCGGCCGGCTGCTGACGGGGGAGCAACTGTCCACCGGCGGCATCGTCCGTCGCGAAGGGCGGGTCTACACCGTGGCGCAATTACTGGAGCCCGAGCGCTACCCCAGCGTTGCCGCGCTGGCCGGGGTCGACCATATTCTCGCGGCGCTGGATCGCATTGCCCAAGGCAGTGTCGACGATGACGACCATTCGCTGGCGGTGGACCAATGGGATTGCGCCACACGTCTTGAGGCGCAGCTTGCGCAGATCGGTCTGGGTCATTTGAAGGGCGACTCCCGAACCGACGCACTCAGTGGTGGCGAGCGACAGCGGGTGGCACTACTCGGGGCATGGCTCTCCAGAGCCGACTGGCTCATTTTCGATGAACCCAGCAACCACCTGGATATTGATCAGCAACACAAGCTCGCGCAGCAGATCGATCGCTGGCCGAACGGCTTGGTGTTGATCAGTCACGACCGAGGCCTTCTGGAACACGTGAATGAAATTGTCGAGCTGTCGCCATTGGGGCTGGCGGTTTATGGCGGCAACTACAGTCAGTATGCGGCGGCGCGCGAGCAAGAGCAGCAGTCGTTCCAGTCGGCATTGCAAGGGGAGCGGGCGCAAGCCAAGCGTGAGCAAAGTGAGATGGTCGTGCAGATGGAGCGTCAGCAACGGCGTAATGCCCGCGGCGACCGTCAGGCCCGTGATGGTAATCAGACCAAGCTGATCACCAACGCCCAGAAAGAGCGCAGTGAAAACAGTCAGGGAAAATTGCGCCTCAATCAACAGGTGGCCCGGGAGCAGCAGCAACAACGGATCGCCGAGGCCCGCGCACGGTGCGCGCCGGACATTCAACGCATGATGTTGTCCCCAGAAAGCGTAGTGCCCAATGGCAAGCTGATTGTACAACTCAACGACGTGATTCTCCCGTTCGGTTACGCGGCGCCGGTCAATTTGACGCTGACGGGACCTATGCGCGTGGCCATCCTGGGCGCCAATGGCAGCGGCAAGTCGACCCTGTTGCGAGTGATCGCTGGCCAACTGCCGGTGCACGAAGGCGAGCTCATCCGCAGTTGCCATGTCGGCTGGCTGGATCAACACGCCGGGTTGCAGTACCCCGAACGTACGGCGGTGCAATGGCTCTACGAGAGCAATCCTGCGCTGCCCGAAGCCGAGGCACGAACCCGCTTGGCGCAGACGGGGATTGATGCTGACCGTGCGATGCTCAAGACCCGCCAGTTGAGTGGCGGCGAACGCCTGAAAATAGCACTCGCTGCACAGTTGTATGCACAGCGGCCGCCGCAATTGCTGTTGCTGGATGAACCGGATAACCATTTGGATCTGCCCAGTAGAATCGCGCTGGAGCAGATGCTTAATCAATACCAAGGGGCATTGATCGTGGTTTCTCACGATTGCGCTTTTTTACACGCTATTCATCTAGATGCTGAGTTTCATCTCAAAAGCTAAAAACAATTACTTGGGATAAAGCGGCGGCAACCCACTGTCACCGACAGGGTCCTGAACCCGTTCGGCCATCGGGATCGCCTTGATCGCCCGCCACAGTTCGTCACCTTGCCAGTACTGGCCGGTTTCGCTGTACAGCGCGCCGTTCAGGCCGTCGAGGGCGTCGGACAGAGGTACGAAGCGGGCGGCCATGTCGGCCAGGGTTTCCGGCTGCTGGCGGGCCCAGGCGTCGAGGGCCTGGCGGGTGGCGTGGGAGTCGTTGGCCTGGCAGGCGCGCTTGAGGTCGTCGAGCACGGTGCGCGGGCTCGGGCCGGTTTGCGCGACACGCGCCACCGCCGGTTGCCAGCGGGCACGCCACCAAAGGCCAAAGCCGAGCAGGGTGGTGCAGGCCAGGATCAAGGTACTGAGTTTCCAGCGCCAGAGTGCTTCGCTGTCGGCGCTGGCATCGACCGGTGAGGCGCCGGCCGGGGTGTCGGCCAGCAGGCTCGGATTGGCCACCACGTGCAGCGTGCGAGCAGGCAGGCTGCTGTGTTCCAGATGATCTTCGAAGGTGTTCCACCAGATCACGTCGACGGTGGGCAGCTCGATGGCGCCGGTCCTTGTCGGCACCAGGGCCTCGCGGTCTTCACGACTGCCGACCAGGCCGCGTTCGCTGTTCTGGTTGCCGAGCACCGGTTGGTCCGGGTAGCGGCGCAGGCCGCCGACGTCGGTGCCGGGCAGCGGTGGCAGTTGGGTGCTGGACAAGCCTTCGGCCTTCACCGTCAGGCTGCGGGTCAGCGAATCGCCGACCTGAGTGTGATCCGGCTCCGGGTTCCAGATTTCGCTCAGGGTCAGGCTGCGGGCAGGCAGCCAGGGCGCGTCGGCCGGATAGGTGAGGGGCTTGGCCTTGACCGTCAATAGCAGTTCGGCCGAGGTGACGCGCATCAGCTTGCCGGCTTTTGGCCCCTGGGCTGCGTCCTGTACCGGTTGTGGGTCGACCAGCGCGGCGTTGAAAACCTGTGCCGGAATGATCAGTTCGCCGCTGTGTTGCGGGTAGATCGCGTAACGCATTTCGATCACGCCATGGCGCAGGCCGTCGATGTCCTTTTCGTAGGTGCGTGAGTCGCCCAATTGTTCGATGCGTGCGTCAGGTATCTGCAAGGGTGGCAGGCTGCTGTCGTCGTACAGCGACACCGAATGGTAGATGCGCAGGGTCAGGACCGCCTGGGCCTGCACGTACACGCTGGTTTGATCGAGGCTGGCATCGATGAACACCGCGGCCCGCTGGTTCGGGTTGTCCGGTGTTGCGCTCTCGACCACTTGCAGGGTGATCGGCTGGCTCTGCAGTTCCCCCAGTTGCAATGACGGAATCACCACGCTGCCGTTTTGCCGGGGCAGGAGGGTGACGATCCAG
The DNA here is from genome assembly GCF_058807755.1 of Pseudomonas sp. GW821-FHT12A04. NCBI lineage: Bacteria > Pseudomonadati > Pseudomonadota > Gammaproteobacteria > Pseudomonadales > Pseudomonadaceae > Pseudomonas > Pseudomonas sp. GW821-FHT12A04. The sequence continues at coordinate 401,420 of NZ_JBXAQZ010000003.1, read as the reverse complement.
CGGGTGGTGGCCTGGTTTTCTCCGCTAAGGGTGTTCAGCTGGTTGACCTGGCGTGTGCCGCGCACTTCGAACAACGGCTCCAGCGCCGCCAGGTCCGGTTTGCCGAACTGAGTGACATCGCTGGATTCCAGGGTCAGCTCGACCGTCTCGCCTGAGCTCAGGCGACTGCGATCAACACTGGCGACCAGTTCTGCTGCCTGTGCCTGTACGGTGCAGAACAACAGGCCATGCAGCAGCGCGAGCAATAAAACGGTGAAGCGGGTCATCGAGTTTCTTCCTGATCCTGATGTTGTTGCTGTTCGTACCAGAATTTGCGCCTGAGCAGTTCACCGGGGTCATCCGGGATCTGTCGCAGCCATTGCTCCAGTGCCTGGCGCTGCTCACCTTCGATGCTGTCGGTGGCTGGGCGCAAGGGCGGTGTGGTGTGTTGTTCGTCACCCAGTTCGCTGCCCGGAACCTCGTTGCCCCCCGGTTCCGGCGGTGTGGTGGGTGGTTGTTCCTCACCCGGGCGGGTCGGTTGCCCCTCGGTTTTCGGTTCGCCGCTGCTCGAGGGTTGTGCGGCGGCACCGGGCGGTGGCTCCGGCGATTCGGCTTCGGGCCGGGCGTTGCTGGCGGTGTCTGGTTCAGGAGGAGTATTTTTCTCCTTGAGCAGGCGTTCGACCAGCGCCTTGTTGGTCAGTGCCGGACGCAAATCCGGTTGACGTTCCAGTGCCTGTTCGTAAGCGTCCAGGGCTGCCTCCAGCTCACCGCTTTTGGCCAGGGCATTGCCTCGATTGTAGTGGGAGTGGGCATCGTCGCCTTCGGCAAACCGCTCGGCGGCGCCTGCGTAGTCGCCGGCCTCATAGAGCGCCACGCCTTGCCACTGATGGCTTTCGAAGCGTCGGGAGGCCTCGGCGGGGCGCTTCTGCTTGAGTAAATGCAAGCCTTGTTGATCTGGTCGCAGCCAAAGGTCTGCGAGGTCGAAGGCGTAGCTCGGTTGAGGCAGCGCCAAAAGCAGCGGCAGGCACAGCAGCCAACCGCGACGCCCCGCGCAGGCCGCGAGCAGCAGCAGTGGCAGCAGCAGCCAGTACCCCTGATCGGCCCAGGTGTCCAGGCGCAAGGTCTGACCGTCGTTGCGCAAGTGGCGTGGACCGTCGAGCAGGCCAAGGGCGTGCAGGTCGCTATCGTCCAGGCGCGCCTGGCGATAGCGGCCATCCAGGTCGTTGGCGAAATTTTTCAAGCCGGGCTCGTCCAGGCGCGGCACGAGAATGGCGCCTTGTTCATCCTTGAGGAAGCTGCCGTCTTCCTGGGTGATCGGCGAGCCTTCGGCGGTGCCGATGCCGAGCATCAAAAATTGAGTCGATTTGCCGTTCAGCGCTCGACGGATGCCCAGTCGCTCCTGGTCGGTCAGGGACGATCCAATCAGCAGGATCCGGCCATCGCCCAAAGCAGCCTGTTCGAGCAACGCCAGGGCCTTGAGCACCGCCAGATCGGCGCGATGACCGGCCGCTGGCATCAACGACGGTTTCAGTGCATCCAACAGATTGCGGCTGGTGGAAAGATCATCTGACAGCGGCACCAGTGTGTGGGCACTGCCGGCGTAGACGACGATGGCGGTTTGCGCGTCGCTGCGAATCTGCAGCAGATCAAGCACCTTGCGTCGTGCCTGTTCGAGTCGGTTGGGTGTGACGTCGGTGGCGAGCATTTCCGGGGTCAGCTCGAGAATCACCACCAGCGGATCGGCGGGTTTTTGACTGGTCTGCTCGACACGCTGCCAGCCCGGACCCAGCAGGGCGAGCACGGTCAACAGCCACGCGAGACCGAGGGCGATCCAGGGCAATTTACTGTCACGTCCACTGCCACCGCTGAGCAATGTCGTGTGAAAGGCCGCAGGCAGGATCATTTGCCAGCGCCCGGCGCGCTTCTTGCGGTGCCAGAGTTGCCAGAGCAACCAGCCAAGCACCGGCAGCAACAGCAGCCACCAGGGGCGGAACCAGTACGGCCACAGTGCACTCATCGGCGCCTCCGCAGGCGCAGGCGTTTGAGGCGCTGGCGCCAGTCAGGCAGCAATTGCGTTTGCAAAAACAGATCCCTGGTAAACAGGCGTTGCAACGGGTTGTCCGGCCAGAGTACGGGGGCCAGCAGCAGCATGCTCAACCACAGCGCCAGGGCCAGCGGCCAGTGATACAACGCTTGGGCCGGGCGGGCCTGGGTCGGTTGCTGGGTCACGGGCTCCAGTTGGTCAAGGGTGTCCTTGATCGATTGCAGTTCCTTGCCATCGTGGGCGCGGAAGTACTGACCGCCGGTGACTTCGGCGATGGCCTTCAGGGACGGCTCGTCGAGGTCCAGGCTCGGGTTGACGCCGAGGAAACCCACGGAGCCGCTTTGCTCTGGATCGGCGCCAATGCCGATCGGATAGATTTTCACGCCTTCCTTGGCCGCCAGCCGGGCTGCGGTGAGCGGGTCGATTTCACCGCCATTGTTGGCGCCGTCGGTGACCAGAATCAGCACGCGGCTTGTTGCCGGACGCGAGCGCAGGCGCTTGAGGGCCAGGCCGATAGCATCGCCGATGGCGGTGTTTTTGCCGGCAATGCCGATGCGCGCTTCATCGAGCCAGACGCGCACGGTGTGGCGGTCGAAGGTCAGCGGCGCCTGCAGGTAGGCCTGGCTACCGAACAGGATCAGGCCGACCCGGTCACCTTCGCGGCTTTCGAGGAAATCGCCGAGCAGGTGCTGGACCAACGCCAGTCGGCTCACTTCTTCGTCCTGCCACTGCATGTCAGGGAAGTCCATGGAACCGGAAACGTCCACCGCCACCAGCAAGTCACGGCCACTGGCGGCAATCGGCAAGGGTTCGCCGAGCCATTGCGGGCGGGCCGCCGCGACCAGCAGCAACAGCCACAGCACTATGAACGGTGCCTGCTGGCGCCATGCTGGCAGGTTGGCCCGGGCGCGACGCCCGGCGAGGCCTTCCAGGTCGCTGAGGAAGCTGACCTTGAGCGCCGGTTCGCCACTGTCGGCCACCGGCAATATGATGCGCATCAGCCACGGCAGCGGCAGAAGGGCAAAAATCCACGGCCAGGCGAACTCAAACATGCTTGCGAATCCATGTGTCGACGGCCTGGGTCAGGCCGGCGATGGCCTTGTCGTCGAGTTTGCATTCGGGTTTGTAGGCGCCTTCGACCAGCACCATCCAGCGAGTCAGGCCGGCGGCCGGGCAGCGATTGTCGAGGAACGCCAGCCATTTTCGCCCGTTGAGGGTGTGGCTCTGGCTGTAGGGGTAGTGGTTGCGGCACAGGCGTTTGAGCAAACCGTTGAGTTGCTGCAGCCAGGCACCGGCCGGCGCACCGTCGTAGGGTTTGGGCATCAAGGCCAGCTCCGCCAGGGCGGCAAGACGCACCGGGTCAAGCGGCTGTTCTGCACGCACCACGGGACGCCTGTCCGGAATAAAACGACGCAGCTTCCACAGGCCCAAACCGATCAGCGGCACCAACAGAAGCAGCAACCACCAACCCGGTGCCGGAGGCCAGAATTCCACCGGTGGCGGGGATATCAGTGGTTGCAGTTGATCAAGGCTGCTCATCGACCTTTCCCCGGTTTCTGTGGGTTCAGGTATTCGCGCAATTGCTCGACCATTTCGCTCTGAGTGCTCAACGGCATCATCAGCACCCGCAGTTTTTGCGCGAGCAGCTCCCAGCGCGCGATACGCACTTCAGCCTGGGCCCGGTAAGCCTGGCGCAGGTCGAAATTCAGCGTATCGAGTTCCAATTGCGCTCCGCGCTCGGCGAAACGTAAAAGGCCGGCGGCGGGCAGGGCATGATCCAGCGGATCGGACACCGGCAGCAGCAACAGGTCGCAATGACGCGATAACAGGCTCAGCTGTTGCTCGGCGCTTTCCGATAGCGCGCGTTCGTCGCAAATCACAATGACAAGGCTGCCCGGACGTGACACCTCACGCGCTCGGCGCAAGGCAATGCCAAAGGCGTCGCGGTCCGGCTCGCCCTCGGTGGTCAGCGACCGGTTGACCCGCACCAGCCGGTTGAGCAACTGCAGCAGGCTTTGCTTGCTGCGCCGAGGCTTGATTTCATAGTGCTCATTGTCGCCATACACCAGCCCGCCGACCCGGTCGTTGTGGCCCAGGGCTGCCCAACCGATCAGGCTCGCGGCCTGGGCGGCGAGCACCGACTTGAACATCAGGCCCGACCCGAAAAACAGCCGGTGGCTTTGTTCGACCATGATGAATATCGGCCGCTCACGTTCTTCGTGGAACAGTTTGGTGTGAGGCTCCTGGGTGCGCGCGGTCACACGCCAGTCAATGGTGCGCACATCGTCGCCGGCCTGATAGACCCGCACCTGATCGAAGTCGACGCCCCGCCCGCGCAATTTGGAATGGTGCAGGCCGATCAGTGGGCTGCGTTGGCCAGGCGTGGAAAACAGCTGCACTTCGCGCACGCGATGGCGCATCTCGATCAGGTCGGCGAGGCTGACACGGATGCCCGGCTCGGGCGGCAGGCTGGCGTTCATCGGGGTCAAGCGACGGCTACGACGTCGAGAATCCGCTGGACCACACGGTCCTGATCGATGCCAGCGGCTTCGGCTTCAAAGGAAAGAATGATGCGATGGCGCAGCACGTCGAACAGCACGGCCTGGATGTCTTCCGGGCTGACGAAATCACGCCCGGCCAGCCAGGCGTGGGCGCGGGCGCAGCGGTCCAGGGCAATCGAGCCTCGGGGGCTGGCGCCGTAGGCGATCCACTCGGCCATTTCCGGATCGAATTTGGCCGGGGTGCGGGTGGCCATGACCAGTTGTACCAGGTACTCCTCCACGGCGTCGGCCATGTACAGACCGAGGATTTCCTTGCGCGCGACAAAAATCGTCTGTTGAGTAACCCGACGCTCAGGCTTCGCTTCGCCGTTCAGGGCTTCTCCACGGGCTTGCTGCAGAATCCGGCGCTCGACAGTGGCATCGGGAAAGCCGATTTTCACGTGCATCAGGAACCGGTCAAGTTGGGCTTCCGGCAACGGGTAGGTGCCTTCCTGCTCGATCGGGTTCTGCGTGGCCATCACCAGGAACAGCGGCGACAGCTCGTAGGTGCTGCGCCCGACACTGACTTGCCGCTCGCCCATGGCTTCGAGCAAGGCCGACTGGACCTTGGCCGGGGCGCGGTTGATTTCGTCCGCCAATACCAGGTTGTGGAAGATAGGGCCTTGCTGGAACACGAAGCTGCCGGTTTCCGGGCGGTAGATTTCCGTACCGGTAATGTCGGCCGGCAACAGGTCAGGGGTGAACTGGATGCGGTGGAACTGCGCTTCGATGCCTTCGGCAAGTTCTTTGATGGCCTTGGTCTTGGCCAGGCCAGGAGCACCCTCGACCAGCATATGGCCGTCGGCGAGCAGGGCGATGAGCAATCGCTCGATGAGTTTTTCCTGGCCGAGAATCTGCGTTGAAAGAAAGGTTCGCAGCGCTAGCAGCGCTTCACGATGTTCCATCGATGACTGTTCCTGCAAAAGGGTGGCCGAGGACGTTCGAAATGCGCCAGGGCTGGGGGCGTTACTTTAATCCATCGCGGGGGGTGGCGACTAACGGCATTTTGCGCAAAGTGCGGGAAAAGATGGGTGAAATTGTTGGAGGTTCGTTCCATTTCAGTATTGTGGCGGGCTTACTGACGCCATCGCGAGCAAGCTCGCTCCCACAGGGGACCACGCCGTCACTGAGGCATGCAATCAAATATGGGAGCGAGCTTGCTCGCGATGAGGTCGGAACAGGCGCTGATATTCAGAGCTGGCTAATGAAGGTGCCAGTGCCATCAAGAATGTTCTTCAAGGTCAGCTCAACTTCATCCATATCCACCATGTCGGCATCAAAGGTGATTTCCAATACATCGTCGCCGTTGAGCGCATCGGCATCAGCCGCGGCAATTTCGATCTTCAGCAGGGAAGGGCTTAGGGTGACTTTCACGCCGTCCAGGGTCGAAGGCTCGCCGTCCAGAGTGATTTCCAGCTCGTCTTCATCCGGGTAGCGGCTCATCAGGAACATTTCGCCCTGGTCGCTGTGGCAGCAGAGCATGGCCATGTTGTCTTCTTCGTCGTCGCAAGGGTTGACGATCAAGAGGGCGGTTTTCATTTTCATGGGAAATTCCTGGTTCGACGAGCGTGGTAAACGCAATAACGGGCGATTCTGCCAGCCCGCGCACATTTCTGCTTGTCCGAGTGTCAATGACCGGGTCGTGGACGGCCAGAGTGTTACTGGTCATTTCTGGTACGCATGTCCCGTAAAACCGGACAGAAAACCGTCATTTTCCTGTGCGAATGCTAGTGTTGTTCGATGCGCATGCGTTGAGCAGCGTACCGTTGACCGAATATGTCGCAGCACCGCAAGCACGGGCCTTGCCGCACTCGTTAAGCTGCGCAACGGATGAGCACCCGTAAAGACATTGCGCTGCACGCAGTCCAGTCGTTTTTGCAGATGCCCATTCACGGAAGGTGAATGTGACCTGAGTGTCTCGTCCAGCTTCACCCACCTGTCACCCTGTTTCCTCTGCCCGAGAATCAGGAACCGGGTGACGGACCACCCCGAAAGGGGTTTTGCACGCGACGCTTTCATCAATAACAAGCCCAAGCGGAGTACCACAGATGGCGTTCTTCACCGCAGCCAGCAAAGCCGACTTCCAGCACCAACTGCAAGCGGCACTGGCGCAGCACATCAGTGAACAGGCACTGCCACAAGTGGCGCTGTTTTCTGAACAATTCTTCGGCATCATTTCCCTTGACGAGCTGACCCAGCGTCGGTTGTCCGACCTTGCTGGCTGCACCCTTTCTGCATGGCGCATGCTTGAGCGCTTTGATCACGCGCAGCCGCAAGTGCGCGTCTACAACCCTGATTACGAACGCCACGGCTGGCAGTCGACCCATACCGCGGTCGAAGTGCTGCACCACGACCTGCCTTTCCTGGTGGACTCGGTGCGTACCGAGCTGAACCGCCGCGGCTACAGCATCCATACCCTGCAAACCACCGTGCTGAGCGTGCGTCGTGGCAGCAAGGGCGAGTTGCTGGAAATCCTGCCTAAAGGCACCCAGGGCGACGACATTCAGCAAGAGTCGCTGATGTACCTGGAGATCGACCGCTGCGCCAACACCGCCGAGCTCAATGTGCTGAGCAAAGAGCTGGAGCAGGTGCTCGGTGAAGTCCGCGTGGCCGTCGGCGATTTCGAGCCGATGAAGGCCAAGGTCCAGGACATCCTGACCAAGCTGGACAACAGCCAGTTCGCCGTCGATGGCGACGAGAAGAACGAAATCAAGAGCTTCCTGGAATGGCTGGTGGGCAACCACTTCACCTTCCTCGGCTACGAAGAGTTCGTGGTCAGCGACGAAGCCGATGGCGGCCATATCGTCTACGACAAGGACTCCTTCCTCGGCCTGACCAAGCTGCTGCGTGCCGGCCTGACCTACGATGACCTGCGCATCGAAGACTACGCCGTGAACTACCTGCGCGAACCGACCCTGCTGTCGTTCGCCAAGGCCGCGCACCCAAGCCGTGTACACCGTCCGGCTTACCCGGACTACGTGTCGATCCGCGAAATCGACGCCGACGGCAAGGTCATCAAGGAATGCCGTTTCATGGGCCTGTACACCTCGTCGGTGTATGGCGAGAGCGTGCGGGTGATCCCGTACATCCGCCGCAAGGTCGAGGAAATCGAACGCCGTTCCGGCTTCCAGGCCAAGGCTCACCTGGGCAAGGAACTGGCGCAGGTGCTCGAAGTGCTGCCGCGCGACGATCTGTTCCAGACCCCGGTGGACGAGCTGTTCAGCACCGTGATGTCGATCGTGCAGATCCAGGAACGCAACAAGATTCGCGTGTTCCTGCGCAAAGACCCGTACGGCCGTTTCTGCTACTGCCTGGCCTACGTACCGCGTGACATCTATTCCACCGAAGTGCGCCAGAAGATCCAGCAAGTGCTGATGGATCGCCTGAAAGCCTCGGACTGCGAGTTCTGGACCTTCTTCTCCGAGTCCGTGCTGGCCCGCGTGCAGTTGATTCTGCGCGTCGACCCGAAAAACCGCCTCGATATCGACCCGCTGCTGCTGGAAAAAGAAGTGGTGCAGGCCTGCCGCAGCTGGCAGGACGACTACGCCGCCCTGACCGTTGAAAGCTTCGGTGAAGCCCATGGCACCAACGTGCTGGCCGACTTCCCGAAAGGCTTCCCGGCCGGTTACCGCGAGCGTTTCGCAGCCCACTCGGCTGTGGTCGACATGCAGCACCTGCTGAGCCTCAACGAAAAAAATCCGCTGGTGATGAGCTTCTACCAGCCGCTGGGTCAGGTTTCCGGCCAGCGCATGCTGCACTGCAAGCTGTACCACGCCGATACCCCACTGGCGCTGTCCGACGTGCTGCCGATCCTGGAAAACCTCGGCCTGCGCGTGCTGGGTGAGTTCCCGTATCGCCTGCGCCACAACAGTGGCCGCGAGTTCTGGATTCACGATTTCGCGTTCACCGCCGCCGAAGGCCTGGAACTCGACATCCAGCAGTTGAACGACACGCTGCAGGACGCATTCGTCCACATCGTGCGTGGCGATGCCGAGAACGACGGGTTCAACCGTCTGGTACTGACCGCCGGCCTGCCATGGCGCGACGTGGCGCTGCTGCGTGCCTACGCCCGCTACATGAAGCAGATCCGTCTGGGCTTCGACCTGGGCTATATCGCCAGCACCCTGAACAACCACACCGACATCGCTCACGAGCTGACCCGGTTGTTCAAGACCCGTTTCTACCTGGCGCGCAAGCTGACCGGCGAAGATCTGGGAGACAAGCAGCAACGCCTGGAACACGCGATCCTCAGCGCCCTGGACGACGTCCAGGTACTGAACGAAGACCGCATCCTGCGTCGCTACCTGGACCTGATCAAGGCCACCCTGCGCACCAACTTCTACCAGACTGACGCCAACGGCCATAACAAGTCGTACTTCAGCTTCAAGTTCAACCCGCACTTGATTCCCGAACTGCCCAAGCCTGTACCGAAGTTCGAAATCTTCGTTTACTCGCCGCGCGTCGAAGGCGTGCACCTGCGCTTCGGCAACGTGGCCCGTGGTGGCCTGCGCTGGTCCGACCGTGAAGAAGACTTCCGTACCGAAGTCCTGGGCCTGGTAAAAGCCCAGCAAGTGAAGAACTCGGTGATCGTGCCGGTGGGTGCGAAGGGCGGCTTCCTGCCGCGTCGCCTGCCACTGGGCGGCAGCCGTGACGAGATCGCGGCCGAGGGCATCGCCTGCTACCGCATCTTCATTTCGGGTCTGTTGGACATCACCGACAACCTGAAGGACGGCGCCCTGGTGCCGCCGGCCAACGTCGTGCGTCATGACGATGATGACCCGTACCTGGTCGTAGCGGCGGACAAGGGCACTGCGACCTTCTCCGACATCGCCAACGGCATCGCCATCGACTACGGTTTCTGGCTGGGTGACGCGTTTGCGTCCGGTGGTTCGGCCGGTTACGACCACAAGAAAATGGGCATCACCGCCAAGGGCGCGTGGGTCGGCGTACAGCGCCACTTCCGCGAGCGCGGCATCAATGTCCAGGAAGACAGCATCACCGTGGTCGGTGTCGGCGACATGGCCGGTGACGTGTTCGGTAACGGCTTGCTGATGTCCGACAAGCTGCAACTGGTCGCAGCGTTCAACCACCTGCACATTTTCATCGATCCGAACCCTGAGCCGGCGTCGAGCTTCGCCGAGCGTCAGCGACTGTTCGACCTGCCACGTTCGGCCTGGTCGGACTACGACACCAGCCTCATGTCCGAAGGCGGCGGCATTTTCTCCCGTAGCGCGAAGAGCATTGCGATTTCCCCGCAAATGCAGGAACGCTTCGATATCCAGGCCGACAAGCTGACCCCGACCGAACTGCTCAACGCCTTGCTCAAGGCTCCAGTGGATCTGTTGTGGAACGGCGGTATAGGTACTTACGTCAAGGCCAGCAGCGAAAGCCACGCCGATGTCGGCGACAAGGCCAACGATGCACTGCGGGTGAACGGCAACGAACTGCGCTGCAAAGTCGTGGGCGAGGGCGGTAACCTGGGCATGACCCAACTGGGTCGCGTCGAGTTCGGCCTCAATGGCGGCGGTTCCAACACCGACTTCATCGACAACGCCGGTGGCGTGGACTGCTCCGACCACGAAGTGAACATCAAGATCCTGCTCAACGAAGTGGTTCAGGCCGGCGACATGACCGACAAGCAACGTAATGAGTTGCTGGCGAGCATGACCGACGAAGTCGGTGGTCTGGTGCTGGGTAACAACTACAAGCAGACTCAGGCCCTGTCGTTGGCAGCCCGCCGTGCATTGCCGCGGATTGCCGAATACAAGCGCCTGATGAACGACCTGGAAGGTCGCGGCAAGCTGGATCGCGCCATCGAGTTCCTGCCGGCCGAAGAAGCGATCAACGAGCGCATCGCAGAAGGTCATGGCCTGACCCGTGCCGAGCTGTCGGTGCTGATTTCGTACAGCAAGATCGACCTCAAGGAGCAGTTGCTGGGCTCCCTGGTGCCGGACGACGACTACCTGACCCGCGACATGGAAACCGCTTTCCCGCCAACACTGGTGAGCAAGTTCTCCGCGGCGATGCGTCGTCACCGTCTGAAGCGCGAAATCGTCAGCACCCAGATTGCCAACGATCTGGTCAACCACATGGGCATCACCTTCGTTCAACGACTCAAAGAGTCGACCGGCATGAGCCCGGCGAACGTGGCCGGTGCTTATGTGATCGTGCGTGACATTTTCCACCTCCCGCACTGGTTCCGTCAGATTGAAAACCTGGACTACAAGGTTTCCGCCGACGTACAACTGGAACTGATGGACGAGCTGATGCGCCTGGGCCGTCGCGCCACGCGCTGGTTCCTGCGTGCCCGTCGCAACGAGCAGAACGCTGCCCGTGACGTCGCGCACTTCGGTCCGCATCTGGCGGCGTTGGGCCTCAAACTCGACGAATTGCTCAGTGGCGAGATCCGTGAAACCTGGCAGACCCGTTATCAGGCGTACGTCGAAGCCGGTGTACCGGAGTTGCTGGCGCGCATGGTGGCGGGCACCACGCACCTGTATACGCTGCTGCCGATCATCGAGGCTTCCGACGTGACCGGCCAGGATCCTGCCGACGTGGCCAAGGCCTACTTCGCCGTGGGCAGTGCACTGGACATCACCTGGTACCTGCAACAGATCAGCGCTCTGCCGGTTGAAAACAACTGGCAGGCCCTGGCCCGTGAAGCGTTCCGTGATGACGTCGACTGGCAGCAACGTGCGATCACCATCTCGGTCCTGCAACAGGGCGACGGTTCCCAGGAGGTGGAAACACGCCTGGACCTGTGGATGGAGCAGCATGAAGGCATGATCGAACGCTGGCGTGCCATGCTGGTGGAAATCCGTGCCGCCAGCGGCACCGACTACGCCATGTACGCGGTGGCCAACCGTGAACTGCTGGACCTGGCGTTGAGTGGGCAAGCGGTAGTGCCTGCCGCCGTCGCCGCCGCCGAGCTGGAGCCGGCTGCCTGATCAGGCGTTGAATGAAAAAGCCCCGCATCGAGAGATGCGGGGCTTTTTTCATTCAAGGGGCAAGATAACACGCGGGCCCATGGTTGGAACTCAGCTGTAGGGTGTTGAACTTGCGGGTGAGGAGACCTGCCTTTCCAGAATTTTCAGCTCGAACTTGGCAATGTCGCCGGACTTGTCGGTGAAGCACCTGCTGTACGCCGGATCACGCCAGATTTCTTTTTTGATAATGGCGGCGTTGCGTGCTTTCAAGTGAACGGTGGCTGTGTCACCGCTCAAATCATCAAGCGTGATGATTTGCTGATTGCTGTCCAGCAAATTGAAGGAGGTGGTATCACCGCCGGCGGCCGGGAAGGCGCCCAGGACGCCATGTTCGTTCTTGCTAAAATATTTTTGATAGTAGGCTTCGCTCAAAATCTGCATGTTGTAGTAGTCGTCATAACACCTGAAGTGGATGACCATGGCCGTCCGTTTTCTGCCACCTACAGGGCGCATTGTTCGGCTTGCAGGATCATAGGCTTCAAAGGTAGACACTATATTGGGCGGGATCGGCGATTTGAGTCTCTGAGGTTCAAAATGACTCGCGCTCAATATCTGGTCAAAAAATGTCATGTTCATTCCATTGCACGTGATGCGGGCAATGAAGGATCTTTCCTGGTCTTTAGTCATGAAGACGTCCTTGTCTGTAGAAAATGGTGGTTGGCGCTGTAGCGCGGATCTGAAGATACCGCTATTTAAAAGTCGCGGTCTTGATTAATTGTGAGCAAACCCTTCCTGTACTGGTCGAGGTTTGCTCACACTATCTGTCACAGTCTTAATGCAATTTCTGCTCTGAGGTTTGGTCGATCATCGAGACGTTACTTGTCGGACTAGTCAATAAATTGCTGAGCGACTGGTCAAACTTCTGCAATGCCCTTACTTGCACGTTTTGTTGCTCGTTAATATCGGCAACAATTTCTTCACTGCGTTTATAGTCCGCCCATACCGGGCTGAGCGCTCTGGCGTCATAACCTTGTGCGGTGCCAATGTAGTTGAAGTGGCTGTCATAGAAATCGGCACTGACTTTGGACTCGACGTCCGAACTGCGCGAGGTGATCAATTGGCTGCGGCTGTCGACAATGGCTACCACATCCGGTTTCGCCGCCTTGAGGCTCTGCATGTCCGGGTACACGGTGACCGATCCGAATTGGCGTTGAAGCGAGGCTTTGACCCAATCCACCGCGAGGTCGGGTCTGGAGGTGGCGACATAGGCGTCGTGGATCTCCCGTACCAGCAGACTCTGGCCGAAACCCGTGCCGGCATTGGCCTGGTAATCCTGTAGATAGGCACGGTTAGCCTGGGTGTTTTGGCTGTACACCACACCCAAGGCCACATTGCTGCCGTTGGGAATACGAGTCGCGTTGCTGCGGCCGACCGGTTCGGTGAACACACTTTCCAGCGAAGGCCCCGCAGAGGGTGCGGTGGGAACCGAGCAGCCAGCCAAAAGCGCAGCTGATAGGGTAAGCGTACTGACAAATGCAAGTTTCATTGTGTTACTCCAGTGAAACAACATCAGTAAGGAAGTTGGAATTGCCGCAAGTGTTCGGCAGTTGCTCCAGACTAAACCGCAAAGTGAAGAATGAAATAGCCAATTGCGTGCTTATTGGCCGGCCCATAGTTTTGTTTGGTTTAAACAAGTCGGGTTAATTGCCCCGGGAATTAAAAACGCCCGAATAGCGAATTTGGGCGTGTTTATTTATGGCTATTCGATCAGCGATCAGTTTTTCAGGGGGACCAGCACCTGTTCGTCCGGCGACAACACCATGAACACCAGCAACTTGGCAGGCTCGGTAACGCTGGCGTTTTTCGATACCAGATGCTCGGAGCCGGCTGCTTCGTACCAGTATTCGCCCGCCTTGTACGTCACGGCTTTCTCGCCTTTCACGTGAGAGGTGACAGACCCTGAAAGGACGTAGGCCATGGCTGTACCGTCGTGCTTGTGGGCAATGGACGATTGGCCGGGCTTGTAGTCGACTTCGATCATCAGCGCTTTTTTGCCCGGCACGTTTTTCAGCATGTGGTCCTGCAATATCGTGACTTTTTCCGAGGGGTCACCGGCTTCATGGGCGAATGCCGGGGCACCGATGGTCAGGGTCAGGGCAACAAGGGGAGCGGCACAGAAGCGCAATACGTTCATGGTTCATTACCTGCGTTGGATAAGTGGTCAGGAACCAATCTAGTCCGCCGCGAGGGGCAATCAAACAGCCAATATTCGGGAAGGCCAGGGGACCAATGTCTGGGCAGCTCGCTCCAGCGGGGGGTAATTCTGTAGGAGCGAGCTTGCTCGCGATGGATTCAGATTCACCGCGTTTAACCAGCAAGCACGCGTTATCGTTGACGACCATCGCGAGCGAGTTCGTTCCTACAGGGGGCCTAGCGGATCGGAAAGCTGTTGAAGTCGACGGAGTTGGCCAGTTGGCAATCGATCAGGTCGATGAAACCCTGGACTTGCGGGCTGTTGAAATGCGATCGCATGGCCTCTTCCGATTGCCAGTGGGCGCTGACGGTCCAGCGATTGCTGTCCTCGGGGCAGCGGTCGACCATATAGGATTCGCAACCGGGAAGTTCACGCAGGGTTTCGACAATCTTTTGCAGTTGCTTACCCAGTTCATCCGAGCGCCCGGCGGCGGCTTGTACCTGTACGGTATTGATCACTTCATGGGACATTGCTCACACTCCTGAATCAGGCCGGACGAATCCTGCTCATTGAGGGATAACGCCTATGCAGGATAGGCCCGGCCCCCGGGACCGCCAATAGCCAATCCCCGGATAAAACCGCAGGCCAATCCGTCAGGCCACTTGCTGCAGGATGTCGCGCAAACGGTCCAGGGCGATGTCGATGTCGAGGGTTTCGATGGCGCCAAAACCGAAAAAAAGCCCGGCCCTGGGCGTTTCCTGATAGAAAAAGCTGTCGATGGCATATAGCCCGACTTCGACTTTTTTCGCCAGTTCGATCACCAATGGAATATCCATCGGCACTTTGCACATCACCACCATGTGGAAGCCGGCAGTGGACGGTACCGCCTCCAGCCAGGGCGAAAGATCGCCGGCCATGCGCGCCAGGATCCGCTCGCGGCGCCCGGCATAGATCGTATGGCAGCGCCGGATGTGCTTGAGCAGGCAACCTTCGGCGATGAACTTGGCCAGCGCCCATTGGGGCAGGGTCGAGGTGTGCAGGTCGGTGAGCTGCTTGGCGCGCACCACGGCCTCGAGGATCGCCGGCGGCAGGATCCCGTAGCCGAGCCGCAGTTCCGGTAACAGGGTTTTGGAGAACGTCCCGACGTACGCGACGATCCCCCGTTCATCCATGCTTTGCAGGGAATCGGTGGGGCGGCCTTCATAGCGGAACTCGCTGTCGTAGTCGTCCTCGATGATGATCGCACCCAACTCATGGGCCTTGGCCAGCAGTGCTTCCCGGCGCGCCTGACTCATCGGCATGCCCAGCGGGAACTGGTGCGACGGGGTGACGTAGATCAGGCGCGTGCCGCGAGGAATCTGGTCCACCACAATGCCTTCGGCGTCCACCGGTACGCCAATGACCGTGGCGCCATGGGTGCCGAACAGCAGGCGCGCCGGCGGGTAGCCGGGGTCCTCCATGGCGACCAGGCTGCCCGGACTGATCAGCACCCGGGCAATCAGGTCCAGCGCCTGCTGCGCACCGTTGCACACCACCACATCCTCATCCTGACAATTGACCCCGCGGGAGAACGCGATGTGCTGCGCAATGGCGTTACGTAGCGCCGGCAAGCCCTCGGGCTGGCTGTATAAGCCCTTGGAACCGGCAATCTGGCGCAGTGCATGAGAGGTGCAGCGCCGCCAGTCATCCTGGGGAAACTGGCCCTTGCTGGTGGCGCCACCAATGAAGTCGTAGCGCAGCGAGCCTTCCAGGGTCGGATGACGCAGAAACACCGGCAGGTTGCGCCAGTACTCGATCACCTCGAAGCCGCCGAGTTCGGTGTGGTTCTGTTTACGCTGCACCTTCGACGAGCGCGCGTTGACATAGGTGCCTTTGCCGACCACCCCGGTGAGGAAGTTTTCGTAAGTCAGTTGGGCGTAGGTGTCGGAAATGGTCTTGCGCGAAATACCCAGTTGTTCGGCCAGCAAGCGGCTGGGGGGCAGTTGTGTCCCGGCGGTCAGGCGACCGGACTCGATAGCGCTGCGCAGTTGGTTGTACAGCTGGCCGGCCAGGTCCTTGCGACCGTTGATGACAACATGTAGTTCCATACCGGCGAGGCTCCGGGGCTGTTGGGCGCGTGTGCGTCGCGCAAGATTACTCTTATCCGCTTGTGGTACAGAAGTTGTGCAGTGGAAAAACCGTCAATTGGTCTGGCGACGGTGGTCCCCGGGGAAATCGCCTGATTGGATCTGTCATGCCCCCGAGCCAGCGACTACCGTGAAGATCACATCACGCCTGCATGAGATCGCCCCATGACCCCCCGCCTGGATTACTACAGCGCGTCGCCCAAAGCGATGAAAGCCATGATCGCCATGGAGGCCCTGGCCAGCAGCCTGAGTATCGAGCAGGGCCTGCTGCACCTGATCAAGATTCGTGCTTCGCAGCTCAATGGCTGTGCCTTTTGCACCGATATGCACTCGGTGGATGCACGGCGCCTGGGCGAAAGCGACCGGCGTCTGTATTCCATTGTGGTCTGGCGCGACAGCAACTTTTTCAATCCTCGGGAAAGAGCCGCGCTGGCCTGGACCGAGGCGGTCACCTTGCTCGCCGAAAGCCATGTGCCGGACGATGTCTACGCGCAAGCCAGGGAGCAGTTCAGTGAAAGCGAAATGGTCGACCTGACCATTGCCGTTACCACCATCAACAGTTGGAATCGCCTGGCCGTGAGCTTTCGGCAGACACCCAGCGCCTGAGTCATTGTCACAGCAGGTTCATGAACGATCCGCAGGATGCACCTGTCAGTGTCAGATCGACAGGGAGTCCTCGATGTCATTCATGGAAGCCAGCGCCCACCAGGGGGCTGCGGAATATCGTGTAGCTATTGATAAAAATGCGTCCTGGCGCCAGTTGGCGGCGGCAATCGACCCCGAACTGGCGCTGTGTTTCACCGTCAGCGCCCGTTGCGGTTGCTTCATGCAGGCCGCCCGCAGTCTCAACATCAAGACCACCCGCCTGCGCAGGCAGCTGGTGCTGCTGGAAACGCAGCTCCAATGTTCGCTGTTCAACCATAGCGACAATGGTTTGAGCCTCAGCCGCGATGGCTTGCGCTTGCACGCACAATTGATCGCCCTGGCCCATGAGCGCGGTTTGCCGGTGGTCGAGCAGCCGTTGATTCGCCTGGCCGTGGCGGATTCGATCCTGCATGACATTCTCGGGCGCGACCTGGTTGCACTGCTGCGGCGCAACGCCAGCGTTCGGCTGGAGATCATGACGCTCGACAGCGAGTTGGCCTTGCAGGCAGTCAGCGCCGACGTGGTGGTGTGGCTGGGCGAGACCGGATCGCCGTTGCCGGGACCGAGCTTTGCCACCACCGAACCCCGGCGCCTGGCGCAACTCGATTACCTGCCGCACATTGCCAAGCGCTATTCGCGGGTTGCCTCCAGGCCGGAATGCCTGGATGACCTGGCCGATTTTCTCCTGGTGCAATGGCGGCAGGACGGCCAGGTTGAGAGCTTCCGGCCATGGAATACGCTGGTGGATCAGCGCCCGGCCGGGGTGGTGCAACTGCAATCCTGGGAGCTGATGCTGGAGATGATCCGTTGCAGTGCCGGCATCGGCCTGCTGCCGCACTACATGAGCCACTTCGATCGCGGGCTGATTGCCTTGCCGGGCCTGTTTGACCAGCCAATGCGGCGTCAGGTGTGGATGGCGGTCAATGCTGATTCCGGGGACGACGAGCAAGTACGGATGATCGTCGAATTGATCGAAAACACCTTCAGCGAGCGCCGGGAGTGGTTCGAATGAAGATAGCTTGAATAGACTGCAATCCTTGTGGCGAGGGGGCTTGTCGGACCGCCGCACCGCCCCGTTCGGTTGCGCAGCAGCCGTAATAACGGGCACTGCGGTTTGCAGGGTGAAAACGAGTATTGGTTTGTTGGGGGTCGCTACGCAACCCAACGGGGGCAAGCCCCCTCGCCACAGAGGTTTCGTTCGTTATAGAGTGAACGGCCATGTCTGCTTCAAGGATGATTCACCCATGCCAGCCACCGAACCCGTCATTACCCTCGAACGCTTCAACGAATCCCATATCGAAGGCGTTGCGGCGTTGTACAACGACCCGGCCATCGCCCGTCAAACCCTGCAAATGCCGTTTCAGTCCACCGAACTCTGGCGCAGTCGCCTGGCGCTGGATAACGAACGCTTGGTGAATGTGGTGGCCCTGCATCAAGGCACGGTCATCGGCAACATTGGCCTGGAGCAGTTCTCACGCATTCGTCGCAGCCATGCCGGCAGTTTCGGCATGGGCGTTGCGGTGGCGTGGCAGGGCAAGGGGGTGGGCTCGAAGCTGCTCGCGACGGCGCTGGATATCGCCGACAACTGGATGAATCTGCAGCGAATCGAGCTTTCGGTGTATGCCGACAACGAAGCGGCCATTTCCCTGTACCGCAAGTTCGGCTTCGAAACCGAGGGCCTGTACCGCGACTACGCCGTGCGTGACGGCGTGCTGGTGGACACCTTGAGCATGGCGCGTCTGCGCCGCACGCCCAAGGCCGGTTGAGTCAGCCACCCAGGGCGAACGCCACCGCCTCCTGCGCATTCGGTGCGGCGGTGGCAGTACCGCTCACGCTTTTACTCGTACGCCCACCACGCGCATCTGCCATGCTTAATATCCGCAACACCGCTTCAACCAAAGGAACACCGCTATGGACGATGTACAGCAACTGGGCGAAATGCTTCGCCACTACGCCGAAAGCGAAGCGCACAAAAAGCAAGTGTTCGAGTCGCAATCGGCCGAGTGGGCGAAGCGCATTGGTGCGCTGTTCGATCAGATCCAGCAGTGGCTGGAACCGGTCAAGGCACCTGACCTGCTCGAAGTGAACCGCGAAGTGTACGTCGCGTCGGGGCCGAGTGTTCTGGTGGAGAGCTCTCCGTTCAAGACCGAAAAGCTGAGCATCCTGATCACTGGCAAACCGGTGGAATTCGTGCCGGAGGTGATGGGTGTCGGCGGGCAGATTTCCGTGGCGGTGATGGGCTTTACAGCAGCACGTTATGGCAGCGTGTCACTGGTGTGCCTGCCGCCATCCACTGGCTGGCAGTGGCGCAAGACCAATGGCTTGAAAGACCCGGACACTTTTGAGTTCGATGCAAACTTCCTGGCGCAACAACTGCAAAGCCTGATTCCCCGGGAGCGTACCTGAAATCTCGACATACAACCCTGTGGGAGCGAGCTTGCTCCCACAGTAATCGGTGCCACATCAGATATCGAGGGTTTCCCAATCCGGGTTCGCCTCTTGCGGCGGCAGTGTTCTAACGGTTTTTCCGGTCGCCAATTCCACCCGCCGCGCCACTTCCGGGTCATCCGCAAACGGGATCAGGCTTGCATCGTCCAGGCTCTCGGCGGTCTGGTGGCGCAGACAATACTCGACGGCGAACCACAAAAATGCCACACCCAGAATGTTCAATATGACTTCAATCATCAGGCAAGCCGCGCCTCGCGTTCGGCCATCGCTACGTCCGTTACCCGCACCGTGCGCCACACGTTGTAGGCCATCAGCAGCATACCGCTGAGGAAGAACACCCCGCCGGCAAAGCGCACGACGAATCCCGGATGGCTTGCCTGCAGGGCTTCGACGAAGGAGTACGTCAGCGTGCCGTCATCGTTGATCGCGCGCCACATCAGGCCCTGAGTGATGCCGTTGACCCACATCGAGGCGATGTACAGCACGGTGCCGATGGTCGCCAGCCAAAAGTGCAGGTTGATCAGCGGCGTGCTGTGCATCTGATCGCGCCCGAATACCTTCGGCACCATGTGATAGGTCGCACCGAAGGTAATCATCGCCACCCAGCCCAGCGCCCCGGCGTGCACGTGGCCGATGGTCCAGTCCGTATAGTGGGAGAGGGCGTTGACCGTCTTGATCGCCATCATCGGCCCCTCGAAGGTCGACATGCCGTAGAAGGCCAGGGACAGCACCAGGAAACGCAGGATCGGGTCGGTGCGCAACTTATGCCAGGCACCGGACAGGGTCATCATGCCGTTGATCATTCCGCCCCAACTCGGCGCCAGCAGGATCAGCGACATGGCCATGCCCAGCGACTGCGCCCAGTCCGGCAGCGCGGTGTAGTGCAAGTGGTGCGGGCCGGCCCAGATGTACAGGGTGATCAGCGCCCAGAAGTGCACAATCGACAGGCGATAGGAATACACCGGCCGGCCCGCCTGTTTCGGCACGAAGTAATACATCATCCCCAGGAAACCGGTGGTCAGGAAAAAGCCCACGGCGTTGTGCCCGTACCACCATTGCACCATGGCGTCGGTGGCCCCGGAATACACCGGATAGGACTTGAACCAGTCGACTGGAATCGACAGGTGATTGACCACATGCAGCATGGCGATGACCACGATAAATGCACCGAAGAACCAGTTGCCGACGTAGATGTGTCTGGTCTTGCGTTGCACTACGGTAGTGAAGAACACCACGGCGTATGCAACCCAGACCACGGTCATCCACACCGCGCCGGTGAATTCGATTTCGGCGTATTCCTTGGTGGTGGTGTAGCCCAACGGCAGGGTGATCAGCATCACCACAATCACCGACTGCCAGCCCCAGAACGTGAAGGCAGCGAGTGTGTCCGAGAACAGCCGTACCTGGCAGGTACGTTGCACCGCGTAATAGCTGGCGGCGAATTGCGCGCTGCCGGCGAAACCGAAAATCACCAGGCTGGTGTGCAGCGGGCGCAAGCGGCCGAAGGTGGTCCACGGCAGGTCCAGGTTCATCTGCGGCCACACCAGTTGCGAGGCGATCCACACACCCATCGCCATCCCCACGATGCCCCAGATTACGGTCGCCACGATGAATTGGCGGACGACCTTGTAGTTATAGGCCTGTCCGATGGTTGTTGTGCTCATGGTCAATGCTTCCTCGGTTGCAATGCCGTGCACTGTAAAAACACCGGTAAAAACAAAACAGACTCAGGAAAAATTCATTTGTGCGGATCAGATTTTTCGGCACTCCTGCGGCGGTCCACCGTGATCTGATACGGTTTTTTAGAGTTCAAGTGAATCTGTAAGGTACTGCGCCGCAAGCTCATAGTCGTTACCTCGAAACGAGCCGCAGAGCCCGACTTGCGCCCCCTGTAGGAGCGAGCTTGCTCGCGATGGAGTCAAGGACGACGCGTTTATCCAGGAGGTTCGCGTTTTCGTTGACGTCCATCGCGAGCAAGCTCGCTCCTACAGGGTTCTGTGCCTAATTCTGATGAGGTAGCCAGATGTATCAGTACGACGACTACGACCGGGCATTGGTGCTCGAACGAGTTGCGCAGTTTCGTGATCAGGTCGAGCGCTTTCTGGCCGGTGAACTGAACGAAGAAGAGTTCCTGCCATTGCGCCTGCAGAACGGCCTGTACATGCAAAAGCACGCCTACATGCTGCGGGTGGCGATTCCCTACGGCACGCTGAGTGCCCGGCAGATGCGTACGTTGGCGAGCATCGCCAGGGATTACGATCGCGGTTACGGCCATTTCACCACCCGGCAGAACATGCAGTTCAACTGGATCGAACTGGCCCAGGTGCCTTCGATCCTCGAACGCCTGGCCGAGGTGGAAATGCATGCGATCCAGACCTCCGGCAACTGTGTGCGCAACATCACCACCGAAGCCTTTGCCGGGGTTGCGGCCGACGAAATGATTGACCCGCGACCGTTGGCGGAAATTCTGCGGCAGTGGTCGACCATCAACCCGGAATTCCTGTTCCTGCCGCGCAAGTTCAAGATCGCCATCTGCTCGGCCGAGCAGGACCGCGCGGCGATCATGATGCATGACATCGGCCTTTATCTTTACCCTGGCTCCGAAGGGCACATGCTCCTGCGAGTCATGGTGGGCGGCGGTCTGGGACGCACGCCGATCCTCGGCGTGCAGATCCGCGAAGGCTTGCCGTGGCAGCACCTGCTGTCTTACGTAGAGGCGGTGCTGCGGGTGTATAACCGCCATGGCCGGCGGGACAACAAGTACAAGGCGCGAATCAAGATTCTGGTCAAAGCCCTGGGCATCGAGGCCTTCGCCCGGGAAGTGGAAGAAGAGTGGCAGTTCCTCAAGGACGGCCCGGCGCAACTGACCCTTGACGAGTTCGAGCGGGTGGCCAGTGCGTTCGTCGCACCGCCCTATCGTGATCTGTCCGACACCAATCTCGATTTCGGCACGCACCTGGCCGAAAACCCGGCGTTCGCTCGTTGGGTGCAGCGTAACGTGCAGCCGCACAAAATATCGGGCTATGCCAGCGTGGTGTTGTCGACCAAGCCCGGCAGCGCTGCGCCACCGGGCGATGTCACCACCGAGCAGATGGAGGCGGTGGCCGAGTGGTCCGAGCGCTTTGGCTTCGGTGAAATCCGCATTGCCCATGAGCAGAATATCGTCCTTCCGGACGTGTCCAAGGCCGATCTGTTCACCCTGTGGCGCCTGGCCTGCGGACACAATCTGGGCAGCGCCAACGCCGGATTGCTCACCGACATCATCGCCTGCCCCGGTGGCGACTTCTGCGCGCTGGCCAACGCCAAGTCGATCCCCATCGCCAAGGCTATTGCCGCACGCTTCGAAGACCTCGACTACCTGCACGACCTGGGCGATATCAGCCTCAATATTTCCGGCTGCATGAATGCCTGCGGTCACCATCACATCGGCAACATCGGCATTCTGGGGGTCGATAAGAACGGCACCGAGTGGTACCAGATCACCCTCGGCGGCGCCCAGGGCAAGAACAGTGCGTTGGGCAAGGTCATTGGCCCGTCCTTCAGCTCCGCCGAAGTGCCCGAGGTGATCGAGCGCATCATCGACACCTTCGTGCGTTATCGCGAGAGCGAAGAACTGTTCGTCGACGCCTTCCAACGGATCGGGCTAGAGCCGTTCAAGGAGGCGGTCTATGCGAAAGTGCTGGAGGTGTCGGCATGAACAATCTGTTGCGGCTGGAAGAGGGCGTGGCGCGGATTGTCGCGGATGATCCATGGAAGCTCGTGCGCGACCCGCAAGCACCGCTGCCCGTGGGTGCAACGATTCTGCCGCTGAGCCGTTGGCTGGAAAACCCGTTGCAAAACGGCGTGTGGCTGGGGCCGGACGATGAAGTGGAAAGCCTTCAGCCATGGTTTACCCAACTGCCCTTGATCGCCCTGGATTTTCCGAGCTTTCGCGATGGCCGCGGTTACAGCCAGGCGTATCTGCTGCGTGCGCGATTGGGTTGGGCCGGTGAGTTGCGCGCCATCGGCGATGTCTTGCGCGATCAACTCAGCCACATGCGCCAATGCGGTTTCGACAGCTTTGCCGTGCGTGAAGACAAATCCGCAGAAGATGCATTGAAGGGATTGGCGGGGATGAGCGTGTTGTACGGGCGTTCGGTGATTGAGCCGCGGCCGTTGTTCAGGCGGCGCTGAATTCGGTCCCTGCAGGAGCGAGCTTGCTCGCGATGGACGTCAACGAAAACGCGATTTTTTTGGATAAACGCGTCGCCTGTAACGCCATCGCGAGCAAGCTCGCTCCTACAAGAATCTCCCGTCATTTCAACGCCGGATCCCCCATGTTCATTTTCTTCCAGCCCTGCAACAGCACTTGCGCCTTGGGCTCCTGGCCGTTGTCCAGGTAATACTGGATCAACGACAACCGGGCATTGCGATTGGCCGGCTGCACCTTCAACAGCCGTTCCAGTTCGGCGCACGCCTGGTCAATCTTGCCGCTGTCATGCAGGGCCACTGCCAGCACATAGCCGAACTGCCCGCTCTGGGGATCCAGTTGCGCGGCCTTGCGCAGGTACGGCATGGCTTGAGCGGCCTGGCCCGCACGAATCAGCGCCAGGCCCTGAGTGTGTTGCAGCAGGCCAGAGTCGGGGTGGTCCTTGAGGCTTTGCGCCAGCAGGGCATGGGCTTCCTGACTGCGACCGTTGGCCTCCAGCCATTGCACCAGGGTGACCAGCGCCGGGTAGAAGTCCGGATCGCGCTGCAGGGCGGTACGCAGCAAAGCTTCGACTTCTGCGCTGCGGCCATCGGCCTGATAGAGCATGGCCAGGTTCAGGTTGGCCTCGGCGCGCTCGGCCAGACTCTTTTGCACCGCTTCGTACTCGGCAATGGCGGCATTCCAGGCGTCCTGGGCGCTGCCCAAGCCATTGCGTGCGACGCTGAGCAGGTCCCGGGCGACGGCGATGCGTACAGCCCGCACCGGGTCGCTCAGCAACGGTGTCAGCAATGGCGCGCGCTCCGCAGGCGGCAGGAAGGCACTGACCGCCCGCACCGCGCTCTCGCGGACTTGCGGCGCCGGGTTGCCCAGGTCCCTGGTAGCCAGTTTCAACGCCTGTTCGCTCGGGTACGCCGGCAGTTCGGCCAGCAGCGTCGCGCGCTGAATCGCCGGCAGGTTGCTGCGTTGCAGTTGCTCGAACAACGCCTGCGCGGCGCCGGGCTGGCCGTTGCGAATCAGCCACAGGCTTTCGTCGTAGCGAGGGGCTTGTACCGCGCTGGCGTTGGCGGTGTTCCACAGCTTGAACTGCTCGGTGACCTTGTCGCCGGCCTTGCCTTTGTGGCAGGTCAGGCAGGCGTCAGGTGTACCGAGTTTCTTAGCTCGCTCAGGATTGGGAATGCTGAAGCTGTGGTCATGCCGCAAGTCGTTGCCCATGTAGAACTTGCCGGGCATGTGGCAATCCACGCACTGCGAACCCGGCTGGCCCATGGTGTGGCGAGTGTGTTCGATGGAATCGTAGTTTTTCGCTTGCAGGCCATTGCCGTCGACGCCTTCCACGGTGGTTTTGCCAGCGGTGTTGTGGCATTGCAGGCAAACGCCGTTGCCGGGTGCCTTCAACTGTGTGCTGTGGGGGTTGTGGCAGTTGCTGCAACGCACGCCCTTGTCGAACATTTTGCTCTGGGCAAAGGAGCCGTGCTCGAACACTTCGTCCTTGATCTTGCCGTCCAGCGCGTACAACTCGCGGGTCAGGACGCTCGGCAGGTAGTCGTCCATCAGCCGTTTGCCGACCGTGTAGCCATCGTCCAGGGGCGCGCGGCGAGAGTGGCAGCGGGCGCAGGTTTCGATTTCGACGGTGGCGTTCTTGTCCTTGAGGTCGACGGCAAAGCCTACGTGGATCAGGTCGGTTTTCTTCGCGGTCCATTCCAGGTGATTGGACGCCGGGCCATGGCAGGCCTGGCAGCCGACACCGAGGCTGTTCCAGTGACTGTCGAAGGTGTTTTTCGCCGCATCGAAATTGCGCTTGTAACCGGTGGTGTGGCACTCGACGCACATGAAATTGGCGTTCTGGCTCGGCTTGCTCCAGTGCAACGGGTTCTTGAAGGTCACGCCCTGACCCGGATAGAGGTGAAACCAGCGCTGCTTCTCGGTATCCCAGGCCACGCCGAGGGCCTGGAGCCGGCCTTCGCCGACCTCGATCAGGTATTGCTGCAAGGGGGCGATGCCAAAGGTGTAGGCGACTTTGAAATCGGCATTCTTGCCATCGATACCCGGCGTGTTGACCCAGAATTCGTCGCCTTTGCGCGAGAACACCGTGGTCTCTTTTTCGGCCTTGAAGGTGACGTTGTTGAAGTCGCCGAGCAGGGTGTCCGCGTTGGCTTGCTGCATCGCCAGTTGGTGATGGGAGCCTTGCCAGTCCTTGACCTGCTCGCCGTGGCAGCCCTGGCATTGTTGCTCATCGACCATTTTCGCAGGCTTGACAGCGACCGGTTGCGGTTTGGCCGGTTGTATGGCAGGCGCGCTGACGGGGACTGGTTTGAGCGGCGTCGGTGTACTGCCCAGCAAAAACCAGCCAATACCCGCCACAGCCAGCAGCAGGATGCCGATGGTGACAGGGAACAGATAACGGTTGATCAGGGTCGGTTGCGAATCAGGGTTTGGGGTTGCAGCTTTATTTTTATGTTTCGGCATTACGACTTCCATGGTCCAGGTGCGATTGCCTTGCGGCGCGCGATGACGCTCGATGCAGCTTTGCCGGATGACCGGCGTGTGTCAAATGGCGGATGTTGTGAAGCTGATGCCCCCATCGCGAGCAAGCTCGCTCCCACAGGTCTTGTGTCGTGCACAAATGTTGTGATCGACACCGAACCTGTGGGAGCGGGCTTGCCCGCGAAGGCGATCTGTCAGGCGCCGCATCACTCCCCGACAAACCACCGGTAATACGGATTCCCGGAATCCCCACGCATCACCTCGCGCATATCCCTGGCCCAAGCGTCACGGTTTCCGTCGTACGCATGCAGGCTCGCCCGATAGAACTGCATCAGGCGTTGCTGGTGGACGTTCATGCGCTCGATGAACCCGGCGTCGGCGTTCAACACGGCTGGCGGCTGGTGCAGGGCGAGCAGGGCGGGCAACACGCGGCTGATCTCTTTCGAGCGAACCCAGGGTGCGTACTCGATGCGCGGTTGATCGTCCGTCACCGGTTGCGCATCGCCAGCGAAGTGTTCAAGCCCCTCACGATCAGTCACCCATGTCGCGAGCAATGCTGCGGCCGAACCGACGCCGACATCCTGCAAGGTGCTGCGAACGCTGTCCTGCTGGAAGCGCGCGTTGATCTTTACCGCATCCAGTTCAATCGGCTCCATCGAACCCACCAGCAGCATCTCGTGGAATTCGCTGGTCCACAGGGTCGCGTACGGGAACACGTCGAGGAAGCTGCGCACCAGTGAGCGCGAGTCGTCGATGTTCTGCGTCGGCAGCGGCAGCCATTGGGCGACCAGGCCTTGTTTGTGCAAACGGCTGGAGGCCAGTTGGTAGAAGTCCCGGGAATACAGGTTGACCACGCCGGCAGCGGAGGGCGGTGGCGGCTCGAGAGTGATCAGGTCGTAGCGCTGCGGATTGCGCAGCAGTTCCTGGCGACCGTCACGCAAGCGCACATCGACCCCCGGATCGGCCGCGGCATTGAAATTACCCTTGAACAAGGGGGCTGACTTGACCACCGAAGGCAGCAGTTCGGCGACCACGCGATGTTCCAGGCCGGGATAGCGGGTCAGGGCGCCCGCGGTGATGCCGGTACCGAACCCGATCACCAGTGCCGAGCGCGGCTCACCGTTGTGGATCAGCAGGGGCAGCAGCGCCTGGATCCGCATGTAGCGCAGGGACGGCATGGCGTCACCGGTATTGGATACGCCCTGAATGTACAAACGCTGGAATGCCCTTTCTCCCTTGCCCTGAGTGACCACGGCGACGGTGCCGCCACGGCCTTCTTCGTAGAACGTCAGCGTGCCATTGCGCGCGCCCGGCAGCAGGCTGGCGAGCTTGTTGACCGGCGTGAACACGGCGAGCGCCAGGGACACCAGGCCGATGGCAATCACCGCCTGACGCCGGCCTTTCTTCACACCATGGCCCTTGCGCACGGCGAGGTACGCGATACCGGCGGCAATCAGCGCCAGCAGGCCCAGGGTCCGTACCAGACCCAGCATCGGGATCAGGACAAAGCCGCAGAGCATCACGCCGACAATCCCGCCAAGGGTATTGAACGCGACGACTTCGCCGACATGGCGCCCCACCTGTTCGCCGCCGACGCTCAAGCGCAGGGCCAAGGGGAACGCAGCTCCCAGCAACAGGGTCGGTACAAACACGATGCTCAAGGCAGCCACCGCAAACCGCGTGCTCATGCCAGCCAGTTCACTGCCGCCCAATGACAATACCCAGGATTCGGCCAGGGTCTGGGCGAGCACCAGCCAGCGTCCGAGCAACGCCACTTCCAGCAAGGCAATCGCGCCGGCTGCGGCAATCAGCACGCCGAACACCCCCCAGGGATCGCGCAGGCGATCGACCCGACGGGCCAGCAGCATGCTGCCCAGGAACAAGCCGGTGAGGTAAGTCGCCAGCACCACGGCAAAGGCGTAGGTGCGGGTGCTCATGAATTGCACGATCGATTGCGACCACACCACTTCGTAGCCCAGGGCTACGCCACCGGCAATGGAGTACAGCCACAGGGCCAGGCGGTCGGGGGCTTTTTCAGTGTGATGTTTCACCGGGGCATCGACGGGTACCCCGCGCTGGCGCTGGAACCACAAGGCCCCAGCGGCGGCCAGCAGGTTCAGCATGGCGGCGGCCAGCGCGCTGCCGCGCACGCCGAGGGTGGCAATCAACACGAACGCGGCGAGCAGGGTGCCGGCGATGGCCCCGGCGGTGTTCGCCGCATACAGCTGCCCGCCGGCCTTGCCCAGGTGTTGCGGGTCAGTGGCCAGGGAGCGAACCAGCACCGGCAGAGTGCCGCCCATCAACAGGGCGGGAATACCCACCAGCGCGAACGGCAGCACCCAGGCCAGCAAGCCCACGTGTGCTTCCAGCCAGGCAAACGGGCTGGCCGCCAGGCTCATGGCAAAGGTCGCAGCGACACCGAGCACGGCCACCAGCACTTCCAGCCCGGCGTACAGCACAACCGGCTGCTGCATCCGGTCCGCCCAGCGCCCGAACAGCAAGCCACCCAAGGCCAGCCCGGCAAAGAACGCGCTGATCCCGGTGGTGATGGCATAGACCTCGACGCCTACGACCAACGACAACTGCTTGATCCACAGCACCTGATACACCAGCGCCGCGGCGCCGGAGACAAACAGCAGCAGGGCGGGGATCAACAGCGCCGGGGAGGCGACTTGCGGGGCAGGTATGGCCGACGATTTGCTGGCGACACGTGAGGTCATTGCGGATTGCCTTTGCAATTCAAGAAAACTGCGACTGTGCGGGCCTCATCTCGGGCAAGCCTGCTCCCACACTGGATCTTCGGTACGACAAAATCCCTGTGGGAGCGGGCTTGCCCGCGATTGGGGCCAATACGGTCCCAACTCGGAAACAGTACCGCTCGCCAATGAAGGCGAGCGGCGGTCCAGCGGTCCTACTGTGCAGCTTTCATTTTTTCAGCGATCTTGGCGTCTACCGCAGCACGGATCTGGTCGATGCTAAAGCTGGCCGGTCTCTGGCTGGGTGGATACTCGATGAAGGTCTGCAGGAACGTTGCCGATTTTTCGACGGCTACAGCCGCCAGGTAGACGTTCTTGGTTTGCCAGTCGTAATACTGGTCAGAAACCACGTCGGCACGTTCATACGGGTCCATGCGCAGGTTGAAGATCTTCGGTACGCGCAAGCATACGAACGGTTCGCTCCAGACCTTGAAGCCGCCCGGTGCGCGCTGTTCGCAGAACACGGCTTTCCAGTTGTCGAAGCGCATCGACACCAGCACGCCGTCATCGTTGAAGTAGTAAAACTCCTTGCGCTCACCTTTGGGCGCCTGGCCGGTCAGGTAGGGCAGTTGGTTGTAACCGTCCAGATGCACCTTGAAGTTGGTGCCGCCGGAAGTCGGTGCCCAACCCTTGAGCAGCTTGGTTTTCACGTCGGCATCGCCAGCGGCGGCCAGCAAGGTCGGGAACCAGTCCATGCCCGAGAACATCTCGTTGGACACTTCGCCCGGCTTGATCTTGCCTGGCCAGCGGACCATCGCCGGAACGCGGTACGCACCTTCCCAGTTGGAGTTCTTCTCGTTGCGGAACGGCGTGGTCGCCGCGTCCGGCCAGGAGAACTGGTTCGGGCCGTTGTCGGTGGTGTAGACGACGATGGTGTTGTCGGTGATTTTCAGGTCATCGAGGGTTTTCAGCAGTTTGCCGACGTCGCCGTCGTGCTCGATCATGCCATCGGCATAATCGTTGCCGGGCATGCCGCTCTGGCCCTTCATCGATTCACGCACGTGAGTGAACAAGTGCATGCGGGTGGTGTTCATCCAGACGAAGAACGGCTTGTCCGCCTTGGCCTGTTTCTCGATGAACGCCTGCGCGGCGGCGGTGGTTTCGTCGTCGATGGTTTCCATGCGCTTGGTGTTCAGCGGGCCGGTGTCTTCGATCTTGCCATCGGCGAAGCTGTGGATCACGCCGCGCGGCGAGTAGGCCTTGACGAACGCGGGGTCGTCCTTGGGCCAGTACGGACGCTCGGGTTCTTCTTCGGCGTTGAGGTGATACAGGTTGCCGAAGAATTCGTCGAATCCGTGGTTGGTCGGCAGGTATTCATCTTTGTCGCCCAGGTGGTTCTTGCCAAACTGACCGGTGGCGTAGCCTTGGGACTTGAGGGCCTGGGCGATGGTGATGTCGCGTTTTTGCAGGCCGACCGGGGCACCCGGCATCCCGACTTTCGACAGCCCGGTACGTAGCGCCGACTGTCCGGTGATGAATGTCGACCGGCCGGCGGTGCAGCTGTTCTCCGCATAGTAGTCGGTGAACATCATGCCTTCTTTGGCAATCCGGTCGATGTTCGGAGTCTTGTAGCCGACCACGCCCATGGAGTAGGCGCTGATGTTGGTCTGGCCAATATCGTCGCCGAAGATCACGAGAATGTTGGGTTTCTCAGCGGCCCCGGCGGTTGCCGAAAACGCCATGACCGTAGTCGCCACCAAGGCGAGTTTCGGTATCCACTTACGTATGCGAGTCATCTGACTGGCTCCTTATGCTCACTTGCGTCGCGTGCTGCGACAAACGTTTATTGCGGTCCTGCGTAACGTCTTTTTATTGCACTTGCTCGGAAGTGGCGGCATCGAACGGGTAGATACGACGCCATTCGGACGCCATGTCGACGACCGTCCAGCCACGCTTGTTTGCTTCGTCCAGGGCCTTGTCCAGACGACCGATCTGCGACTGCCGGTCGTATGCCCATTCGCGTTTGGCGTCGGTGTGATGCACCAGGCCCATGAATCGTTTGCCGGGACCGTCGGCGGTCCACTGGAGCATTTGCAGGTCGCCGTCGGAGTTGCCGAAGGCGAGGATTGGCCGACGACCGATCACCGCGTCGATGCTTTCCGGTTTGCCCGGGCCATCGTCGTTGTGGGCCAGTTTCGGCGTGCGCAGGATCGACGCCTTGCCATCCTTGTATTCAAAGCTGGTAACGAAGGTCGTGCCGATAACCTGCTCGGGCGGTACCCCATAGACCTTCTCGGCGAAGGCTCTCATGAACCCGGTGTCGCCACCGGAGACGATGTAGGTCTTGAAGTCTTTGCCGCGCAGGTAGTCGAGCATCTCCAGCATCGGCTGGAAGATCATTTCGGTGTACGGCTTGCCGGTTTTCGGATGCCTGGCCTGACTCAGCCAGGTCTTGGCATAGTCATCGAACGCTTCGGTGGTCATGCCGGTGTGGGTCGCACCGAAGATCTTCAGCAGGCCCTCCATGCCGGTGGCGGCCAGCGCCTTGTGATCGTTTTCCAGCACGGCCTGGAACGGCTGGGTGGTTTTCCATTCCGGGTGCTGCGGCGCGGTGCGTTTGACTTCTTCCAGGGCGAACAGCAACTCGAAGTACATCGGTTGCTCGCTCCACAAGGTGCCGTCGTTGTCGAACACGGCAATGCGGTCCTCGGGTTTGACGAAGTCCTTGCTGTTTTGATCGGTGACCGTCTGCACGAACTCGATGATCTGTTTTTTCGACGGACCGTCGTTCCAGGAGGGCAGTGGCTCGGCTGCCTGCACCAGCAGCGGCAGGCTCAAGGCCAGGGTCAGCAAAAACTTGAAGCCCGGGTGGCGAAACGTCATCGGATTTGTCATGGGAATTCCTTCTCGTGAACCGGGTTGAGTGGGCGCAGGGCAGGTGCGACTGATTCCCTGTTACGCTCGGCCTGACTATGCAGCGTAGACAAGGATTCCCTGATTTGGCGCAGCGCCTGGTCTTTGTCCGGTTCGCGGCCATAACAGGCGCGCAGGAAGGTTTGCAGGCGCGGGCCGAGGCCGGTCAGTTTCAGGCCCCGGCGGCTGCGTCGGGTCCACAGGTACAGGGCGCTGAGTTGCGCCGGTTTGCCTTCGATCTGCGGCGGGATCTGCCGCCACGCGTAGTCGGCGGACTCCAGCCAGGCGGCATGTCGGGCGCGGCGTCGGGCTTGCCACTTGAGGTGCGTGCGGTGTACGAGCGGGCGACTGAACCAGCCGAGTGCCATTACCGCCAACACCAGTGTCAATAGTCCGAACCAGTGCCCGGAAAGGTGCAGGCGATTCTGCTGGCCGAGTTTTTTCAGATCTTCGGTGATGGAAAACACCGGCTTGTAGGCGCTGTTGGCCACCGCGTCGAAGGTCACGGCAGGCACCGTGGCCGTGCGGGTTTGCTGGCTGCTGGCATCCCACCATTTGATTTCGACGGAAGGCAGGCTGTAATGGCCTTCGGTGTCGATTCGATAAGTCACGCTGTCGATGCGCTGGCCGCCATTGAAGTTGCCGCGACCGTCATCCAGATTGCGGATCTGCGGTGCTTTCGGGTAGCGGCTCAGGCCCTTGATGACATCCTGCGTCGGTGTCGGCAGTGACATGGCCAGGGCACCGTCGGCCTGCAAGGTCAGTTCCCGGGTGATGCTGTCGCCGACCTTCAGCGGCGTGGCCGAATTGACGGTCTTCTGGGTAAACCGCAGCCCTTGAGCCACCAGCACTGTCTCACCGGGCTGGAACCCCGGTGGTTGCGCGGCATTGAAATGCAAAGGCTGGCTTTGGGCGCTGAGTTCGTGGCTGGCCTGACCCGGTGTGGCTTGTACCGTCAGCGCCGGAATGTCGTAGCCTTGGGCCAGGTTCGGGGTGATCAGGTAGCTGTAGCGCATTCCGCTGAAGGACTGGCCGTCGAAGGTCTGGTTGATGTGCTGGGCATGGCCGTCCGGTGGCATCACCAATGCGCCGGGCAGCTTCAGGTCGGGCAGGGTGGGGGCGCTGGTGAACCAGGAGTCGGTGAAGACATCGAGTTGCAACTTGACCAGGCTGCCGACCATGACGGGGTCGGCGGGTTGCAGGGTGGCCTGGACTTTCAACTGAGGGTCGGCGGCGAATGTGTTGAGGCTGATCAGGCTAATGAGCAGGGCGCAGAGTGTTGTGGTGATTGATCTGGCGCCATCGCGAGCAGGCTCGCTCCTACAGTGGATTTGTGGGGTGCTTGGATCAAATGTGGGAGCGGGCTTGCCCGCGATGGCAGCGACTCGGTCCTGAAGGTAGGTCATGGCTTGACCCCCGCCTGATCCTGCAAGCTGAATTTCTGCTTGAGGAATTTCGCCGGCGATGTGGTGAGATTCTGCAACCATTGCTCATCCGAGGCCGCTTGCTGGGTTTCCACCTTTTTGCTTTGGCCTTTACCCGGCGCCTTGTCCATCTTGATTTCGTCGGGTTTGACCTCTGGCGTGTTTTTCTCGGCGCTTTCGGTGTCTTTCTGCAAGGCAATGGCCAGGGCCAGGTTGGCCGTGGCTTCCGGAAACTGCGGTTGCAACTTCAGCGACTGGGTATAGGACGCGATGGCCTGATCGAACTTGAAGCGGCGCACGTAGATGTTGCCCAGGTAGAAATACGCCTGCGGTGTATCGAGCCGAGCGAAGCTGGCCAGTGCCAGGTCGAAATCGGCGGCGTTGTAGGCGGCCACGCCTTTCCAGTACGGATCGACAAATAGCGCCGCCGCCTGAGGGTAGTGCTCATGTTCGAAGGCCCAGCGACCTTGCTGGTCGCGGGTGAAAAAGGCATCGGTCAGCGCGTTGGCCTGTGCCGGCGCCGGTTGCAGGCCCAAGCCCACCGCCAGCAGTAGTGCAGCCATCCAGTTCAGGCTCCAGCCCCTGCGTACGCTGAAGAAGGCGAGCAACAACAGCGGCCAGCACAGCCAGTAACCGGCGTCTTTCCAGTGCAATTCGCGCTGCTCGTCACTGGCTGCCTGGAAGTGCTGCTCGGCGTGCAGTGCGATCCAGTCCAGATCGTCATCGTTGAGGGTCAGGCTGCCCAGCGGGGCGTCCAGCGTTGAGGCAAGCTGCTTGAGGGCGTCCTGATCGAAGCTGCCGAGTTGCGGGCGACCGTCGCTGTCGGTGCGTGGCTGGCCGCTGGCATCGCGGATGATCCCGCCGTCGCTGCTGCCGGCCGCCAATATCAGCACTTGCAGCGCACTGTCTGCCAGTTGCTTGTCCAGCCCGGCCAGTGCCGAGATGTCGGCGCCATCGGTGATCAACAGCAGGGTGCCGGGCGTTTTCTCGGCGGCGAGCAGGCGCTTGGCCTGATCGATGACCGCGCTGACATTTTTCCCCGGTTTGCTGATCAGGTCGGTGCTCAGGGCCTGAATGAACGTATCGAGCAGCGCCGGGTCGTCGGTGGCGGGCAACACCAGATGCGCGCTGCCGGCGTAGGCAATCAAGGCATTGCGCGAACCGGCGCGGCGCTGGATCAAGTCGTGGAGCTTGTGCTTGACCGCTTCCAGGCGACTGGGTGGAACGTCGCTGGCGTCCATGGAGGGCGACAGGTCGATGGCAATGATCAGCGGCGCACGGTTTTCCAGAAAGTCCGGCCGATCCTGTTCCCAGGTCGGCCCGGCGGCGGCGATGGCGCCCAGTACCAGCAGCGCACATACCAGGTGCACGGGACGCAGGCGTTGCCGGTCCTGCGGGGTGATCAGCAGATGCGGCAGCAGGTGCGCGGCGATGTTGCTGCGCAAGCGCCGTTGCAGGTCCTGGTTGCGCCGCCACAGCAATGGCAGCAATGCGCCGAACACCGCGAGCAACAGCCACAGTGGGCGCAGGAAATGGAAGTCGCTGAGGTTGATGTCCATGTCAGGCTTCCTGCCGTTGACGGGCGAGCATCAGCCGTGGAAGCAGCAGGGCGCCCAGGTGATAAAGCGCCAGCAGGGCAATGGCAGCGCCCAGCGGCCACCAGAACAGATCGCGTTTGGGCTGGTGGCTGAGGGTTTTCACCTGATGCGGGGTGAGTTTGTCCAGGGTGCTGTAGACCTGATCCAGGGCATTGCGGTCTTCGGCGCGGAAGAAACGCCCGCCCGTGGCTTGGGCAATGTCCTGCAAGCCTTGCAGGTTGACCCTGGCTTCGCCCTCGGCAGTCGGGTCGCCGATACCGATGGTGTGAATCACCACGCCTTTGGCCGCGGCCATGGCGGCCGCGTGATCCGGGGTGATGGCGCTGCTGGTATCATTGCCGTCAGTGAGCAGGATCAGCACTTTTTCCTGCTCGTGGGCCTGGGCCAGCAGTTTCAGGCTCAGGCCGATGGCGTCGCCGATGGCGGTGTTGGGGCCGGCCATGCCGATGCCGGTGTCGTCCAGAAGTAGCGACAGGCTGGCGTGGTCGAGGGTCAGCGGTGCCTGCGGATAGGCACCTGTGCCGAACACGATCAGTCCGATTCGATCGTCTTTACGTTTGTCGATGAACCCGTGTACCACTTCCTTGACTGCGGCCAGGCGATTGATTTTCTGGCCGTTGGCGTCGGTGAAATCGGTGGTTTCCATCGACTGGGAAATGTCGATGGCCAGCATCAGGTCTCGCACCGGCTGCTGGCGCTCGATGGGTTTTTCCACCAACACCGGCCGACTTGCCGCCACCAGCAACAGCGTCCAGACCAGCAGATTCAGGAGCAATTGCCAGCCGTTGCTGCGGGTGCCGGCCTGGCTCGGTGCCTGGCCGACGGCGCGGCTCATCGCCCCGAAAAACGGTACACGCACGGCGCTGCGCGCTTCGCGGTAGTCGGACAGGTAGCGATAGCCGAACCACGGCAGCGGCAGCAGGATCAGCAGCCAAGGGTAATCAAGCTGCCACATGATGGCGCTCCACCCAGGTTTTGCAGGTGCTGAACAGCTGTTGGCGCTGTTCATTGGGCATGGCCCGCAATGTTGCGTCGGGGGCGTAGGCCAGCAGCGACAGTTGTTGGCTGAAGTCGACGGGTAGCGGCTGTTTACTGTGCCGCTGCAAAAATGCCTGCCAGTCCTCTTTCCCCAACCCCGCTGGAGAGTCCTGTGGGAGCGAGCTTGCAATCAAAGGTGGTGGTGACTGACCGGACGCCATCGCGAGCAAGCTCGCTCCCACAGGTTTTGCGTAAGGCATAGAGATCGCGACCCGTTTGAGCAGCTCCGGAAGCTCACGCAACGCACTCAGGTCATTGCTGCGCTGCTGCAATTCCTCCAGCCGCACCAACGCCTCGCGCCGATAGCGATCGCGCCGCCATTGCCGGTAGCGCCGCGCACCGGTCACCACCAACGTAACGATCAACAACGTCAGCAACGCCCACCACCCCCAGGTTTGCGGTGCATAACTGACCGGCACCGGCAGCGCCATTTCCTTGAGCTGGTCGATGCTCGGGATAGCGGGATTCATCGGCGCCCTCCGGTAAGCTTGCCCAGTTCGGCGCGCAGTTGTTCGTGGGCTTCTGTTGCGGTGCTGAACATCATCAGTGGCACCTGGCTGCGGCGCAGCAAAGTCGCGACATCCTTGAGCCGCCCGCTGAGAAAATCCCCAAGCGGCTGGTGCACCTGTTGCCGATCCACCGCCAGCTCCACCTGCAATTGCCCCTGGGTGACCAGCACGCGGCCGTTTTTCGGCAGGTTAAGCGCCAGCGGGTCATACACCTGCATGGCAATTACATCGTTGTGCGCCGCCAGTTGCCGCATCAGTTGCAAGGTGCGTTCGCCGGCCCCGGCGAAGTCGCTGACGATGCAGATCAGGTGATCGTGACCGGCCACGGCCAGGCAATGCTGCAGGACCTTGTCGAGCCGGTCTTCGCCCTCGGCGTCCGGGTTGGCGGCATTGAGCGCCTGGTTCTGCTGGGCGATGCGGCTGCACAGCGCTTCGATCCGTTTGCGGCTGCGCAGCGGGGCGATGCTGTCGATGCGTTGATCGTTGAAGACCAGTCCACCGACGCGGTCGCCGGCGTTGAACACCATCCACGCCGCCAGGGCGCCGAGCTCGGCGGCGACCGCCGATTTGAAGCTGCGTTGCGAACCAAAGAACATCGACATACGCTGGTCGACGAGGATCAGCGCCGGGCGGTCGCGCTCTTCGGTGAATGTCCGTACCACCGGTTTGCCGGTGCGCAGGGACGCGCGCCAGTCGAGGTGACGCAAATCGTCCCCCGGTTGATAGCGCCGCAGTTCATCGAAGTTCAGGCCCCGGCCACGCAAACGCGAAGCGTGGTTGCCGGCCAGGATGCTGCCCTGGGGCTGACGCGCCAGAAAGCTCAGGTCACGGGCCTTGAACTCCAGGGCCATCAACTGCGCCAGAGAGACATACACCAGGCCGTCGGTGTTCACGCAGGAATCGCCACTTTATCGAGCAGACGGTCGAGCACCTGATCGGCGCTCACACCATCGGCCACCGCGTCGTAGCTCAGTTGCAGACGATGGCGCAGCACCGGGTGCACCACGGCGCGGACGTTGTCCGGAGAAACGAAATCCTGACCCTGCAACCAGGCGTCCGCCCGGGCGCAGCGGTCCAGACCGATGCCGCCGCGAGGGCTGGCGCCGATGCTGATCCAGCGCCCGAGGTCGGCGTCGTAATCGGCCGGGTGGCGAGTGGCGTTGATCAGGTCGATCAGGTAGCGGTCGATGGCCGGGGAGACGTGCACGGCGCTGACTTCACGGCGCGCGGCGAACACCACGTCCTGAGACAACGAGAATCCCTGCACCGCAGCGGTCCTGGCGCCGAGGGCCTGTTCTTCTTCGCGCAGCAGACGCAGCACTTGGCTTTCGTTTTCCGCGCTCGGGTAATCGAGCAACACCTTCATCAGGAAGCGGTCCATCTGCGCTTCCGGCAGCGGGTACGTGCCTTCCTGTTCGATCGGGTTCTGAGTCGCTACCACAATGAACAGTTCCGGCAGCGCATGGCTGTTGCCGGCCACGGTAATCTGGCGTTCTTCCATGGCTTCGAGCAATGCCGCCTGGACCTTGGCCGGTGCACGGTTGATTTCGTCGGCGAGAATCAGGTTGCCGAACAGCGGGCCGGGCTGGAAGCGGATTTCGTTCTTGCCTTCGACCTGATGCAGCACCTCGGCGCCGGTGATGTCCGACGGCAGCAAATCCGGGGTGAACTGAATGCGGCTCATCTTCGCGTCCAGGTGTTTGGCCAATGCTTTCACCGTGCGGGTCTTGGCCAGGCCGGGCAGGCTTTCCAGCAGCAGATGACCGTTGGCCAGCAGGCCCACAAGGATTTGTCGAATGACCTGATCCTGGCCGAGCACGGCTTCGGCGATGCTGGCTTGCAGGGCATTGAGGTCGTTGAGTGCGGTCATGGGGTCTCCTAGAAAAACGCCAGGGTCATGTTGACGCTGAAACCATTGCCTTCAGGCCGGTTCTTGGTATCGAACTCCGGGACCCAGCGAGCACTGATATTGGCCTGGGCGTCGGCGAACTTGCCGGTCCAGCCCACTGTCGGGCCAGCGCCCACGGAGCGCCCGCGAAAGCCACTGGTTGCGCCGGATCCGGAGTCATCGGTGACCTGCTGGATATAGCCTGCCACCATGCCGGCATTCCAGCCGTTGCCGAATCCATGGGTCCACAGTGCATCGAGGGTGAAAATGTTGCCGTTGCGATAATCCGTGGCGTCGTTCTCGGTGTAGAACTCCAGGCCGCTCGACAGGGTGAATTCGCCGCCCTTGCCATCCAGGTGGGTGAACGCCACGGTAGGCATGAAGGTGTAATTGTTCTGCCCGGGGTTGGCCAGGCGATCGACGTTGTAGGCGCCTGTCGGCACGTAGATCGGCAGCGAGAGCGAGATGTGGTTGAGTTCGTCGAAGTGGTAGCCGGCCGCAATCGGGGTCACCAGCATGTCGGCGAACTGGGTGCCGGTGTCCGAGGTGCCCAGGGTACGGCCACGGGGACCGGTCACGTTGGCGGTGATGTCGGTGTACTGCACTGGCACGCCTATGGCCGATGCATAGTTCCAGGGACCCTTGCCGGTGTCCCAGACATGGGTGAAGTTGGCCATGGTGTAGGAAACCTTCATGTCCAGCCCGGTACTGATGGCACCCACGATCGGCACTTGAGCGCTGCCCTTGAGTTCGCCGTCGTACCAGATGCTGGTCAGGGACATGACCCAACCCGGCTCCGGGGGCACGATCCCGGCGTTGGAAAACACTTGCTGCCCGGTGATGGGGCGACCGACACCGCCCTCGGCCGCCAGTACCAATGGACTACCGCTGACCATGCACAGCGCCAACAAGGGGCGCACTACGAGAGGCCTGAACATGCCTGACTCCGTTTATTGTTTTGGGGTGACAGGAGTCAGCAACGGCATGTGCCATTGGCCGTTGGTGACTTCCGGTTTTGGCAGATACAAACGCAAAATCCCGTAGAACGGACCACCCGGGGCTGGTAGCCAGTTGCTTTGCAGGTCTTTGGCCGGTGCCTTGTGCTGCACGTACAGGGTCAGGCCGCCATCGGCATCGAGCTTGAGGTCGGGCAGCATGCGCGAGTTGATCAGGTAGCGATTGAGCGGGTTGGCCACCAGCAATTTGTTCTTGCCGTCGTACATGGTCAGCGACCAGAACGCATCGGCCGGGGGCAGGGCGCCCTTGTCGAAGTGCAGGGTGTAGTCGGTTTTCGACGCATCGACCGGCTTGCCGTCCTTGTCGACGAAATAACCGATGTAGTTGGCCTCTTCGGCGGAGTTGCCGAAGATCCCCATGTTGGCGCCAGCATAGCGGTACAGATAATTACCCTTGAGGTGATCGCGGGTGCCGAACAGATCGTCGCTGCTGACCTCGTGGGTATCGACTTTGGTGTTCTTGAACTCGGCAAACTCAGCCTTGGCATCGCTGATGCCGTCTTCCAGCGCTTTGCGTTGCTCGGCGCTGAGGTCGGTCAGCTTGAACGGCTTGCCGGCTTCGACACCGATTTTGGCGAAGCGCGCAAGCAGGTCCTTCTCGACATCCTGGGCCGGAGCGAACGACAGCATGAAGTTCAGGTAACGGAACAGGTCCGGGGTTTCGCTCATGGTCGGCGTGGGTTTTGGCCAGTCGATCTTCGGCGCGGCAGGCGGGGTTTTGCGTTTATCGTAATGGCTCAGGCTTTCAACCTTGTAACCCTTCTGGATCTGCCTGACCTTGGCCAAATCCTTTTCATCGAATAGCTGGGTGCGATACAGCGCATAGGCAATGTTGCTTTCACTGCGTAGCAAACGGTCGATGTTCAGCGGTTGCTGGCCCTGCCAGTTCGGCCCGGCGACCATGAAGTGGCCGCCGTTGTTGCCGGTGCTGCGGGTGCCCAGGTACGCAAAGTTCTGCGTGTAGGCATCAATCAGCTGCACCGAGTAGTAGCGGTGTTCTTCGATGGCCGGCAGGGTCAGTACCACCGGCTCGGCGCGCAAATCCATCCAGACGAAGGAGTAGGGCGTGTCGGCATTCGGCGTGACGAACGCGGTGTCCCTGGCGGTGAAAGCCTTGGCCGTGTTGCCGATCTGGTTGAACGGCGCCTTGAAGTTCGGGCTCTTCCTGTCCACGGCCTGGGTGTAGAGCGTCTTGTACATCTCTACCACCGGGAAGCCGTACAGATAGGCTTCCCTGGCAATGCCCCGGGCTTCTTCCGGGGTGGCGGTGAAGTCGGCCCAGGCACTGGTACTCAGGGCAAGGGTCAGGCCGGTCAGCAGCAAATTGCGGTTATTCATCGTACTTCCTTGGTGAATGTCCGGGCGTCATTCAACGGCCGTGATGTCGTCGAGTTTCCAGCTCTTGTCGAAATAGGCTTCGGTCGGGGCATACAGGCGGAAGTAGCTGAACCAGTGTTTGCCCGGCAGGGTTTGCACCCAATTGCTCTCGAAGCCTTGTGGCGCGGTCGGACCGAAGTACAGGTCCGCCGAGCCATCGGCGTACTTTTTCAGATCTTGACGGGACGACAAATCGGCCTTGCGCTGCGGGTTGTCGATCAGGCAGCGGCTGGCGATGTCGTATACGGTCATCGACCAGAACTGCTTGGCCGGCGGGTTGGCGCCGACGTGCAGGCGATAGCTCTTGCCGCCGTCGAGCCAGTTGCCCTTGGCGTCGGTGTAGGCACCGAGGTAGGTCTGGCCCAACCCCGGGGTCTTCGAAACCATGCCTTTAGTGTTGGTCACTGCCTCGTAAAACCAGGCACTGCGTTCCCACAGCTGGTCATAGTAGGCGACGCGCTGTGATGGCTCGGCGATGTTCAGCACGGTGTCCCACTGCCGGTCCGGCCAGTACTGGGCACCGGGGAAACGCTTGGCGAAGGTATTGGCCTTGGCGATCAGCTCACCGACCTCCGCGCCTTGTTCCAGGGCATTGCGCTGGGCTTCGGTGGGATTGAACGGCTTGTCCTTCTCGATCCCAAGGCTGGCGAGCATGGCCATGTAGAAACGGTCGCGTTCGTTGACCGGTTCCTTCTGAATGATCTGGTGCAAGCGTTCCCAGTATGCGAGGCCCCGCGGCTGGGTGCCGGACCAGGCTTTGCCTGCGGGGGAGAGCAGTTTGGTCTTGGTCGGCTCGGCGCCTTTGGCGTACGGGTACATCTTGAATTGCTCGACCAGTGCCTTGCCTTTGGCCGGGTCCGGGTCGAGCACACGAAAACCTACCAGCACGTTCATGGTTTCCGACTTGGCCAGGTAATATTTACCGGCATCGGCCGGCGGCTCGGCGCCCGGTGGCAGTACCAGGTACTTGCCGCCCTTGCCTTTGTCCGGACCGGTCTGGCCCATGTCGATGATCGCCCGTTGCCAGAAATCACCAATACCGCCCGCAGTCGGGCCGGGTGGCAGTTCGATCACCAGCGGCCCGGTTTCGTTGAGGTCGACGAAGCCGAGGATGTATGGCGTGGTGGCATTGGCGGTGATCACGCCGAGCTTGTCTTCGTAACTGTTGAGCACCATCAGGTCGCCGCTGCGGGCGCCCAGCTTGTCGCGGAACTCTTCCTGCCATTGCGCGTAAGACACCAGCGGCAACGCCCAGAGGTAACTCTGAGTCGCTTGCTGGAAATCCAGTTCGGCATACAGTCTGGCAATGGATTCATGGGCCGGCATTTCGCCCTCCATGGCGATTTTGCCGATACGGGTGTCCAGGTCCTGGGCACCGACCCCGCAACTGACGAACATGGTCATCAGGCTGAAACCGGCTGCGCGAATGGCACCGTGCATAGAGAGAATCCTTATTTGCCGAAGGTCACGTTGATCCCTGCGTACAGCGTGAACTGCGGCAGGCCTTTGCCTTTGTGATCCACGGTCCATTGCGGTTCAACAAAGGCGTTAATGATATTGCTGCCGGATTTCCACGCTTTGCCGCCACCCAAACCGATGGGGATGTAGTGCGTGTCGTTCTTCAGATCGAATGTCCAGGTGCCGGTGGAACGCAGGTACCAGCCCTTTTCCAGGTTGTGGATGATGAACGGCTGGAAGGTCGCAGATTCCACGTGAGGGCGGTCGTGATCACCGGCGAACGAACTCTGGTATTGCACCAGTGCGCCGAGGAGTCCGCGCGGCGAGGAGTCGATGGCGATGGCGGACAGGCCGGCCTGCCATTTGCCAGTTCCCAGTTCATCCTGCTCGGCGGTCGGCGCAGTGATTTGCGGGCCGATGCCCAGCTGCACGCCTTCGGTCTTGAGCAGGAAAATGTCGAACACGTTCAGGTCGCCGATGCCGGTGCTGTAGCCGTTGTGCGGATCGGGTCGGGTGCTGACGGGGAGCGTGACGCGCAGCAACTGCGGGACGCCTATGACGTCATTGGCTGCCATCGGAAGGGCGCCGCGCAGCAGCGCATCATTGGTGTGAGCGTTGGTATCGAACAGCTTGGGTGTGTAGTAATCCTGCAGGTTTATACCGGGTGCCAGGTTCAGCGGGTTGTTGCTTTTGTTGGCGGTCTCGGCGTTATCCGCGTGAGCACAAAAAGCAGGTGCGAATGAAGTCACCCATACAAAGGCGTACTTCCGCAAATTCTTAGACATTAATCCCCCCGTTCCCTGGTGGCTGATTGGGCAGACGGCCCCTGAATCTGGCCGTAACTGCGTAATCCCTTTCCGATCAAGCCTGTAGGACTCGTCAGATGAACTTAGCAGTTAACTGCGGGTTAACCAGTAGGAAGGATTAATTCTTTCGTTTTATGGGCAGTTTCTCGTTAATTTCGTGTACTAAAAAGTTAATACGGATCAAGCGTTTGCCCAAACAAGTTAAGTAGCTGTCTAGCCGATGCAGGAGCGATCCTGCTCGCGAAGGCGGCCTGTCAGTCAATATATGCGTTGGATATGACGACCTCTTCGCGAGCAGGCTCGCTCCCACAGGAAACTCAAGCAATAGCCGGTTCAGTCAACCTCAGTTCTTCTTCGCCTGTTCCCAAACCCGCTGTTCCTGCTCGCGCAGTTCCGGTGTGAACTCTGCACCAAAATCTTCCGCTTCAAACACCTGGCGAATCTCGATCTCGGCCTCGGTGCCCGGCATCGGGTTGGGGCAGCGCTTGACCCATTCGATGGCTTCTTCCTTGGACTTCACTTTCCACAACCAGAAACCGGCAATCAGTTCCTTGGTTTCGATGAAGGGGCCGTCGATCACCGTGCGTTTGTCACCTGAAAACTTTATACGAGCGCCTTTGCTGCTCGGGTGCAGGCCTTCGCCCGCGAGCATGATGCCGGCCTTGACCAGTTCTTCGTTGTAGTTACCCATGGCGGTCAGCAGTTCCTGGCTGGGCATCACGCCGGCTTCGGAATCCTGGCTGGCCTTGATGATGATCATAAATCGCATGGTGATGTCTCCGTTGTATTTGAGTGACTCGCTTAATGGTCGAATGGCTGCGTTGCAAATCGACAGCCCCTCGAAAAATTGTCGTAGCAGACACTTTGGCAGGTTTCATTTCGACCGCCATTTCGCTACACCGTATTTCTGGCGCGCCTGTCCAACGATCAAAGGAATGTTTCCTGTATGCCAATTCTGGAACTCACCACACTCATCCCAGGTCGCACGCCCGAACAGGTCCTCGATTTCTGCCTGGAAGGCGTCAATTTCCCAAGGATTTTTCCCGAACGCATTACCCCGCTGGGCGATATCGATCTGAACAACTTGCGGATTGAAGCCGGGCGGCAATTCCGCTTTCGCCACTGGATGTTCAATGTGATTCCGTCGGACTGGACGGTGGTGA
Source organism: Pseudomonas sp. GW821-FHT12A04 (assembly GCF_058807755.1). Taxonomy (NCBI): domain Bacteria; kingdom Pseudomonadati; phylum Pseudomonadota; class Gammaproteobacteria; order Pseudomonadales; family Pseudomonadaceae; genus Pseudomonas; species Pseudomonas sp. GW821-FHT12A04. Next base: position 357,959 of record NZ_JBXAQZ010000003.1, on the reverse strand, counting down.
TCCGTGAAGTCGGTGAAATGCATTTCATCGACGAGATGCTAAAGGGACCGATGCGTGCCTTTCGTCATGAACATCGGGTCGAGGCGGGAGAGGGCGGTACGCTATATACCGACCGGGTGACGTATTCGGCGATGGGGGGGCGCCATTGGAGTGGTTGCTGGTCAATGGCTACATGCGGAGGATTTTCGAGGCGCGACATCGCAATATGCTGCAGTTACTCAAGTAGCACCGCTCCCACAGGATTGTGGGTTGTATCCAGTTTTGTGCTCTGATACATGACAATTTATGTTTGACCATAGGTCGTCGGACAATTTCGTGGTTAACTTCGGCCTCGTCAAAATTCTCCACCACAACGTTCAGAAGGACTCCGTTCATGGCTCAAGTCACTCTCAAAGGCAACCCAGTTCAAGTCAACGGCCAACTGCCACAAGCCGGTTCCAAGGCGCCAGCCTTTTCCCTGGTTGCCGGCAATCTGTCCGACGTCACCCTGAAGAACTTTGCCGGCAAGCGCAAAGTGCTGAACATCTTCCCAAGCGTTGATACCCCGACCTGCGCCACCTCCGTGCGCCAGTTCAACGCCAAGGCCAGCAGCGTCGACAACACTGTCGTGCTGTGCATCTCCGCTGACCTGCCGTTCGCCCAGGCCCGTTTCTGCGGTGCCGAAGGCCTGGAAAACGTACAGAACCTGTCGACCCTGCGTGGTGCCGAGTTCATCCAGAACTACGGCGTGGCCATCGCCGACGGCCCGCTCAAAGGCTTGACCGCTCGTGCCGTCGTGGTTCTGGACGAAAACGACAACGTGCTGCACAGCGAACTGGTTGGCGAAATCGCTGACGAGCCGAACTATGACGCGGCACTTGCTGTTCTGAAATAAGCCGGGCTTTACAATGTTTAACGGCCTGGCCCTGTCCAGGCCGTTTTCATTTGTGTTTCAGTGTCTTGGATAATTCTCCTGTTACGTAAGCCGAAGGTAAATTGCCGGTAAAGGCGCTTTGCTTAAGACCCGCCAGTGCTTATCGTTCAGCCTCATGTAAAAAAGCCCACGCGCCCAATGGTTGATCACTCAATGCAATCCTCCGCTTCCCGTAGTCCTCGTCGCTGGCTGTTCGGCCTGCTTGTCCTGTTGGTCATCGCTGGCCTGTGCTGGAAATTCTGGCCCGGCAGCGCTGCACCCAAAGAGGCTACGGGGCAGAAAGCCGTCGCCGGGCATACCGGCAGGTCGGGCGGGATGCGCCCGGGATTCGGTGGCGCGTCCGGGCCGGTGCCGGTGCGAGTGGCTCCGGCAGTCACCGGTGACTTCCCGCTGTATTTCAAGGCGTTGGGCACGGTCACGGCGCTCAACACCATCAATGTCCGCAGTCGCGTTGGCGGTGAGTTGGTCAAGATCTATTTCGAAGAAGGGCAGATGGTCAAGGCCGGCGACATGCTCGTCGAAATCGACCCGCGCCCTTACCAGAATGCCTTGCTTCAGGCCGAGGGCACCTTGCTACAGAATCAGGCGCAGCTGAAAAACGCCCAGGTCGACGTCGAGCGCTATCGCGGCCTGTACCGCGAAGACAGTATTGCCAAGCAGACCCTGGACACCGCCGAAGCGCTGGTCGGTCAGTTCCAGGGCACGGTCAAGACCAATCAGGCGGCGGTCAACGACGCCAGGCTCAACCTCGAATTCACCAGGATCCGCGCCCCGATCACCGGTCGCGTCGGCCTGCGTCAACTGGACGTCGGCAACCTGGTAGCGGCCAACGACACCACCGCATTGGCGATCATCACCCAGACCCAACCGATCAGCGTGGCCTTCACCCTGCCGGAAAACAGCCTCGACACCGTGCTGGCCCGTTATCGCAGCGGCGCCAAATTGCCGGCTGAAGCCTGGGACCGCGGCGATACCAAACTGCAAGCCACTGGCGTGCTGCAGAGCCTGGACAACCAGATTGACGTCACCACCGGCACCCTGAAATTCAAGGCCCGTTACGAGAACCGCGATCAGTCGCTGTTCCCCAACCAGTTCGTCAATGTGCGCCTGTTGGCCGACACCCTCAAAGACGTGGTACTGGCGCCTTCCGCCGCGATCCAGTTCGGCACCAACGGCACGTTCGCCTATGTTCTGGACGGTGACAAGAAGGTCAAGATCCGTCAGTTGAAGGTCGGCGCCAGTGACGGCCTGAACACTGTGGTCACCGAAGGACTGTCGGCGGGCGATCGGGTCGTACTGGAAGGCACTGACCGCCTGAAAGACGGCAGCGATGTAGAGGTGGTCAACGACAGCCAGGACGTGCCGACCACGCCGACCGAACACCTGCAAGGCAAATCGGCGGTCAACGCGGCTGAGCCTGCGACCACCGACAAGGCGAAAAAGGGCGGCGCATGAATCTCTCGCGGCTGTTCATCCTTCGCCCGGTAGCCACCACGCTGAGCATGCTGGCGATTATCCTGGCCGGCGTCATCGCCTACCGGTTGCTGCCGGTGTCGGCGTTGCCCCAGGTCGATTACCCGACCATTCGCGTCATGACCTTGTACCCCGGCGCCAGTCCGGATGTCATGACCAGCGCGGTGACCGCACCACTTGAGCGACAGTTCGGGCAGATGCCCGGCCTGACGCAAATGGCGTCCACCAGTTCCGGCGGCGCGTCGGTGCTGACCCTGCGGTTCAGCCTCGACATCAACATGGACGTGGCCGAGCAGCAAGTGCAGGCGGCGATCAACGCCGCGACCAACCTGTTGCCCAAGGACCTGCCGGCACCGCCGGTGTACAACAAGGTCAACCCGGCCGATACGCCGGTGCTGACCCTGGCCATCACTTCCAAGACCATGTTGTTGCCCAAGCTCAACGATCTGGTCGATACGCGCATGGCGCAGAAGATTGCCCAGATCAGTGGCGTCGGCATGGTCAGCATTGCCGGTGGTCAACGCCAGGCCGTGCGGATCAAGGTCAATCCCGAGGCTTTGGCGGCCAACGGCCTGAACCTGTCGGATGTGCGCACGCTGATCGGCGCCTCCAACGTCAACCAGCCCAAAGGCAACTTCGACGGCCCGACCCGGGTCTCGATGCTCGATGCCAACGATCAACTGACGTCGCCCAAGGACTACGCCAACCTGATCCTGGCCTACGCCAACGGCGCGCCGTTGCGGCTCAAGGACGTGGCGGAGATTGTCGACGGCGCCGAGAACGAGCGGCTCGCCGCGTGGGCCAACGAGAACCAGGCCGTGCTGCTGAACATCCAGCGTCAGCCCGGCGCCAACGTGATCGAGGTGGTGGACCGGATCAAGGCCCTGCTGCCGAGCATCACCGACAACCTGCCGGCCGGCCTCGACGTAGTGGTGCTGACCGACCGTACCCAGACCATCCGCGCCTCGGTCAAGGACGTGCAGCACGAATTGCTGATCGCCATCGCCCTGGTGGTCATGGTCACCTTCCTGTTCCTGCGTCGCGCCAGTGCCACGATCATTCCGTCGGTGGCCGTGCCGCTGTCGCTGATCGGTACGTTCGGCGTGATGTACCTGGCTGGGTTCTCGGTCAATAACCTGACCCTGATGGCCCTGACCATCGCCACCGGTTTCGTGGTGGACGATGCGATCGTCATGCTGGAGAACATTTCGCGTTTTATCGAAGAGGGCGACAGCCCGCTGAACGCGGCGCTCAAGGGCGCCAAGCAGATCGGTTTCACCCTGATCTCCCTGACGTTGTCGCTGATCGCCGTGCTGATTCCGCTGCTGTTCATGGCGGACGTGGTCGGTCGCTTGTTCCGCGAATTTGCCATTACGCTGGCGGTAGCGATCCTGATTTCCCTGGTCGTTTCCCTGACCCTGACGCCGATGATGTGCGCGCGGTTGCTCAAGCGTGAACCCAAGGAAGCAGAGCAGGGCCGTTTTTACCGTGCCAGTGGTGCGTTCATCGACTGGATGATCGCCGCCTACGGGCGCAAGTTGCAGTGGGTGCTCAAGCACCAGCCGCTGACCTTGATGGTGGCCATTGGCACCTTGGCGCTGACGGTATTGCTGTACATGGTGGTGCCCAAGGGCTTCTTCCCGGTGCAGGACACCGGCGTCATCCAGGGCATTTCCGAGGCGCCGCAATCGATTTCCTTCGCCGCCATGAGCGAGCGCCAGCAGGAACTGGCCAAGGTCATCCTGGCCGACCCGGCGGTCGAGAGCCTGTCCTCCTACATTGGCGTGGACGGCGACAACTCGACCCTCAACAGCGGCCGGTTGCTGATCAACCTCAAGTCGCACAACGACCGCGACCTGAGCGCCATGCAAGTGATTGCCCGCCTGCAACCGGAACTGGACAAACTGGTCGGCATCCGCCTGTTCATGCAGCCGGTGCAGGACCTGACCATCGAAGACCGGGTCAGCCGCACGCAGTATCAGTTCAGCATGTCGTCGCCGGACTCGGAGCTGCTGAGCCTGTGGAGCGGGCGTCTGGTCGAGGCTTTGGCCGACCGGCCGGAATTGACCGACGTCGCCAGCGATTTGCAGGACAAGGGCTTGCAGGTCTATCTGGTGATTGACCGCGATGCGGCGTCGCGGGTCGGTGTGTCGGTGTCGAACATCACCGATGCGCTGTACGACGCCTTTGGTCAGCGGCAGATTTCCACGATCTACACCCAGGCCAGTCAGTACCGCGTGGTGCTGCAATCGCAGTCCGGCGAGAAGATCGGCCCGCAGGCGCTGGAGCAGATTCACGTCAAGACCACCGATGGCGGTCAGGTGCGCCTGTCCAGCCTGGCGCATGTCGAGGAGCGTCAGGCGCAACTGGCGATCACCCACATCGGCCAGTTCCCGGCGGTGATGATGTCCTTCAACCTCGCGCCCGGCGTGGCGCTGGGGCATGCGGTCGAGATCATCGAGCAGGTGCAGAAGGACATCGGCATGCCGATTGGCGTGCAGACCCAGTTCCAGGGCGCGGCGCAGGCGTTCCAGGCTTCGTTGTCGAGCACCTTGCTGCTGATTCTGGCGGCGGTGGTGACCATGTACATCGTGCTGGGTGTGCTCTACGAGAGCTACATCCACCCGATCACCATTCTCTCGACCTTGCCTTCGGCGGCGGTGGGCGCCTTGCTGGCGTTGATCCTCAGCGGCAACGACCTGGGCATGATCGCGATCATCGGCATCATCCTGTTGATCGGCATCGTGAAGAAGAACGCGATCATGATGATCGACTTCGCCCTTGACGCCGAACGCAACCAGGGCATGGACCCGCAAACGGCGATCTATCAGGCGGCATTGCTGCGTTTCCGGCCGATCCTGATGACCACCCTGGCGGCTTTGTTCGGCGCCGTGCCGTTGATGCTGGCCACCGGTTCCGGCGCGGAACTGCGCCAACCGCTGGGTCTGGTGATGGTCGGCGGCCTGTTGCTGAGCCAGATTCTGACGCTGTTCACCACGCCTGTGATCTACCTGTACTTCGACCGTCTCGGTCGGCGCTGGGGCCGCAAGCCTGAATCCGTGGAAGCGGTAGAGCAGCCATGAACCTTTCCGGCCCTTTCATCAAGCGCCCGGTCGCGACCATGCTGCTGAGCCTGGCGATCATGCTGCTGGGCGGCGTGAGCTTCGGTTTGCTGCCCGTGTCGCCCCTGCCGCAAATGGACTTTCCGGTGATCGTGGTCCAGGCCAGCCTGCCCGGGGCCAGCCCCGAGGTGATGGCGTCGACCGTGGCCACGCCTTTGGAGCGTTCTTTCGGCAGCATTGCCGGGGTCAACACCATGAGCAGCCGGTCCAGCCAGGGTTCGACCCGGGTGATCCTGCAATTCGACCTGGACCGCGACATCAACGGCGCGGCGCGGGAAGTGCAGGCAGCGATCAACGCCTCGCGCACCCTGCTGCCGAGCGGGATGCGCAGCATGCCGACCTACAAGAAGGTCAACCCGTCCCAGGCGCCGATCATGGTGCTGTCGCTGACGTCGGACGTGCTGGAAAAAGGCCAGCTCTATGACCTGGCATCGACCATCCTGTCTCAGAGCCTGTCCCAGGTTCAGGGTGTCGGCGAGGTGCAGATCGGCGGCAGTTCGTTGCCGGCGGTACGTATCGAGCTTGAACCGCAGTCATTGAACCAGTACGGCGTGGCCCTGGACGATGTGCGCAACACCATCGCCAATGCCAACGTGCGCCGGCCCAAGGGCTCGGTGGAAGACGATCAGCGGCTGTGGCAGGTCCAGGCCAACGATCAGCTGGAAAAAGCCAAGGACTACGAGTCGCTGATCATCCACTACAACGGTGGCGCGGCCCTGCGCCTGAAGGATGTGGCCAAGGTCAGCGATGGCGTCGAGGACCGTTACAACAGCGGTTTCTTCAACGACGACGCGGCGGTGCTGCTGGTGATCAACCGCCAGGCCGGTGCGAACATCATCGAAACGGTCAACGAGATCAAGGCCCAGCTGCCGGCGTTGCAGGCGGTGCTGCCGGCCAGCGTCAAGCTGAACCTGGCCATGGACCGCTCGCCGGTGATCAAGGCCACGCTGCACGAGGCGGAAATGACCCTGCTGATCGCCGTGGCGCTGGTGATCCTGGTGGTGTTCCTGTTCCTCGGTAACTTCCGTGCGTCGCTGATCCCGACCCTGGCGGTGCCGGTGTCGCTGGTCGGCACCTTTGCCGTGATGTACCTCTACGGTTTTTCGCTGAACAACCTGTCGCTGATGGCGCTGATCCTGGCCACCGGGCTGGTGGTGGACGATGCCATCGTGGTGCTGGAGAACATTTCCCGGCACATCGACGAAGGCGTGCGGCCGATGAGGGCCGCGTACCTTGGCGCCCAGGAAGTCGGTTTTACCTTGCTGTCGATGAACGTGTCGCTGGTGGCGGTGTTCCTGTCGATCCTGTTCATGGGCGGGATCATCGAAAGCCTGTTCCGCGAATTCTCCATCACCCTGGCGGCGGCCATCGTGGTCTCGCTGGTGGTGTCGTTGACCCTGACCCCGATGCTCTGCGCTCGCTGGCTCAAGCCGCACACGCCGGGGCAGGAGAACCGCCTGCAACGCTGGAGCCGGCGGACCAACGACTGGATGGTCGGAAAATACGCCACCAGCCTCGACTGGGTACTGCGTCACAAGCGCCTGACCTTGTTCAGCCTGTTCGTAACAATTGGTGTGAACATTGCGTTGTATATAGTTGTTCCTAAAACGTTTTTACCTCAGCAGGATACCGGTCAGCTGATCGGTTTCGTGCGCGGCGACGACGGCCTGTCGTTCAGTGTGATGCAGCCGAAGATGGAGATTTTCCGTCGGGCGGTGTTGAAGGATGAGGCGGTAGAAAGCGTCGCCGGGTTCATTGGCGGCAATAACGGCACCAACAACGCCTTCATGCTGGTGCGCCTCAAGCCGATCAAGGAGCGCAGCATTTCCGCGCAGAAAGTCATCGAACGCCTGCGCAAGGAAATGCCCAAGGTTCCCGGGGCACAACTGATGCTCATGGCGGACCAGGACCTGCAATTCGGTGGTGGCCGTGAGCAGACCACCTCGCAATACTCGTACATCCTGCAGAGCGGGGATCTGGGGGCATTGCGCGAGTGGTATCCGAAAGTCGTCACCGCGCTCAGGGCCTTGCCGGAGCTGACGGCGATCGATGCGCGGGAAGGCCGGGGCGCCCGCCAAGTGACCCTGATCGTCGACCGAGACCAGGCCAAGCGCCTGGGTGTCGACATGGACATGGTCACGGCGGTGCTGAACAACGCCTACAGTCAGCGGCAGATTTCGACCATCTACGACAGTCTTAACCAGTATCAGGTGGTGATGGAGGTCAATCCGAAATACGCCCAGGACCCGATCACCCTCACGCAAGTCCAGGTGATCACCGCTGACGGCGCGCGAATCCCGCTGTCGACCATCGCCCATTACGAAAACAGCCTGGAAAACGACCGGGTCAGCCACGAAGGCCAGTTTGCTTCGGAGAGCATTGCCTTCGACATGGCCGAAGGCGTGACCGTGGAGCAGGGCGGTGCGGCCATCGAGCGGGCGATTGCCAAGGTCGGCCTGCCGGAAGACGTGATCGCGAAAATGGCCGGCACAGCCAACGCTTTCGCGGCGACCCAAAAAAGTCAGCCGTGGATGATTCTGGGGGCGCTGGTGGCGGTGTATCTGGTCTTGGGTGTGCTGTACGAAAGCTACATTCACCCGCTGACGATTCTCTCGACCCTGCCGTCGGCCGGGGTCGGCGCGTTGCTGTCGATCTATGCGTTGGGCGGCGAGTTCAGCCTGATTTCGTTGCTGGGGCTGTTTCTGCTGATCGGCGTGGTGAAGAAAAACGCGATCCTGATGATCGACCTGGCGTTGCAACTGGAACGAAACCAGGGCTTGGCACCGCTGGAATCGATCCGCAGCGCCTGCCTGCAACGTTTGCGACCTATCCTGATGACCACCCTGGCGGCGATCCTCGGTGCCTTGCCGTTGCTGCTGAGCCGCGCCGAAGGGGCGGAAATGCGCCAGCCGCTGGGCCTGACCATCATCGGCGGGCTGATCTTCAGCCAGGTACTGACGCTTTACACCACCCCGGTGGTTTACCTCTATCTCGACAACCTGCGCCATCGCTTCAATAAATGGCGCGGGGTGCGTACTGATGTTGCTCTGGAAACTCCGCTATGACTGACCGTTCGCTTTTCAACCTGGCTGCACCGCTGATCACGGCTCGAGGCTCGCGCCTGTTGAGCCTGTCACTGTGCGTTGCGATGCTCAGTGCCTGCGCCGTCGGCCCGGATTACCAGCGCCCGCAAACCGCCGAGCCTGCGCAGTACAAGGCAGCGGAGGGCTGGCGTCAGGCCAACCCGAGCGATGCCCTGGCGCGTGGCGCGTGGTGGGAGTTGTATGGCGACCGTCAGCTCAACGACCTGATCGAAAAACTCAACAGCGCCAACCAGACCGTCGCCCAGTCCGAAGCGCAGTACCGCCAGGCCCAGGCCTTGGTGCGCAGTGCACGCGGGGCGTTTTTCCCGACGGTGGACCTGAACGTCAGCAAGAACCGTTCAAGCCAGGGCACCGGCAGCAGCAGTTCCAGCCTGAGCAGTTCGTCCAGCGGTATTCGCGACACGTACTCGGCCCAGGCGGGCGTCAGTTGGGAAGCGGACGTATGGGGCAAGCTGCGCCGAGGCCTCGAAGCCGACACTGCCAATGCCCAGGCAAGCTTTGCCGATCTGGCGGCCATGCGCCTGAGTCAACAGTCGGAGCTGGTGCAGAATTACCTGCAACTGCGCGTGATCGATGGCCAGAAACGCTTGCTCCAGGACACGGTCGAGGCATATCAGCGTTCGTTGAAGATGACCGAAAACCAGTACCGCGCAGGCGTATCGGGCAAGGACGCGGTGGCCCAGGCCCAGACACAGCTCAAAAGCACCGAAGCCGATATGATCGACCTGATCTGGCAACGCGCCCAGTTCGAGAACGCCATCGCTGTGCTGATCGGCCTGCCGCCGGCCGAGTTCAGCCTGGCGCAAAGCCAGGACATCCCGCAATTGCCGCAAGTACCGCTGGCGCTGCCTTCGCAGTTGCTGGAGCGTCGCCCGGACATCGCTTCGGCCGAGCGCTCGGTGATGGCCGCCAACGCCAACATCGGCGTGGCCAAGGCTGCCTATTACCCGGACCTGACCCTGAGCTTGAACGGTGGTTACAGCAGCAGTACCTCGAAAGACTTGTTCAGCCTGCCGAACCGCTTCTGGTCGGTCGGACCGCAATTGGCCATGACCCTGTTCGATGGTGGCCAGCGCTCGGCGGAAGTCGACCGCAGTGAAGCGGCCTATGACGAAACGGTGGCCAAGTACCGCCAGACCGTACTGGACGGATTCCGCGAAGTGGAAAACTACCTGGTGCAGCTCAAGGTGCTTGAGGATGAAGCCGTCGTGCGCCAACAGGCACTGGATGCCGCCCGTGAATCGTTGCGCCTGACCCAGAACCAGTACAAGGCCGGTTTGATCGCGTACATCGATGTGGTGGTGACCCAGGCGGCGGCGCTGAACAATGAACGCAGCAACCTGGACCTGTTGCAAAGCCGCCTGATAGCCAGTGTGCAGTTGATTGCCGCGTTGGGGGGTGGCTGGGACGGGCAGCTTGAGGTGAGCGAAAACCGATAGCGTAATCCCTGTGGGAGCGAGCTTGCTCGCGATGGCTGCGTCACATTCAGCATGGATGTTGCCTGACCCACCGCTATCGCGAGCAAGCTCGCTCCCACAGGTTTTGTCAGGTGCCGGCAGTTTGAAGCAAGTTAATGTAAAACCTTAAAACAAGCGTTTCATCGGACTGATGGCCCTTTGCTCATTTTGTGAGTGCGTTCTCATTTGGAATCAGTACAATCGCCGCATTTGCCCCCACCCGAGAATGAAAGCCATTAACAAGGGGGCTTTCGCGAGAAGTCTCCATGCTCATCGGCAGCTATTCCCCCACCCTGGTCATCATTTCGCTCTGTGTAGCGATTCTCGCCTCATACACCGCACTCGACCTGACCGGACGCATTGCCACCGCCAAAGGCCGCGCCGTGCATTTGTGGACTGCGGGCGGGGCCGTTGCCATGGGCATCGGCATCTGGTCGATGCACTTTATCGGCATGCTCGCGTTCAAGTTGCCGATCGACCTGGGGTACGACGGCACCATCACCCTTTTGTCGTTGCTGATCGGCGTGCTCTCCAGCGGTTTTGCGCTGTGGCTGGTCAGCCAGCCGCAATTGCCGGCCTGGCAACTGGCCTTTGGCGCGTTGGTCATGGGCGCCGGCATCAGCGCGATGCACTACACCGGCATGGCCGCCATGCGCATGCAACCGGGCATCGACTATGACCCGACGCTGTTCGGCGCCTCGCTGCTGATCGCTGTCGGTGCTTCGGGCGCAGCATTGTGGATCGCTTTCCATCTGCGCCAGCACACGCCTTATGTCCGTCTGATCCGTGGCGGCGCCGCCGTGATCATGGGCCTCGCCATCGTCGGCATGCACTACACCGGGATGGCCGCCGCACGCTTTGCCGACGGCAGTTTTTGTGGCGCGGCGGTCAATGGATTGAGCGGCAATGGCCTGGACAACCTGGTGCTGATCACCACGTTGGCGGTGCTGAGCATTGCCCTGCTGACCTCGATCCTCGATGCACGCCTGGAGGCTCGCACCGCGAGCCTGGCCCAGTCGCTGACCGAGGCCAACCGTGAACTGACCCAACTGGCCCTGCACGACACCCTCACCGGGTTGCCGAACCGGACGTTGCTCGCCGATCGAATCGATCAGGCCATGTCGCGGGTCCGGGAAGAAGGGGGGTGCTTTGCCCTGATGTTCATCGATCTGGACGGCTTCAAACCGGTCAACGATGCCTTCGGCCACCACATGGGTGATCTGTTGTTGCGCGAAGTGGCCCTGCGCCTGCGCGAAGACTTGCGCAGCCAGGACACCCTGGCACGGATCGGCGGCGATGAGTTCGTGTTGCTGGTGCAATTGAGCGAACAGAACGACGCCTTGAACCTGGCGGCCCGTCAGGTCGGGTTGATCGCGCGCGCGTTCCGGGTTGCCGAACATGATTTGCACATTTCCGCCAGCGTCGGCATCGCGCTCTACCCGGGTAACGGGCAGTCCGCCCACGAACTGCTGATGAACGCCGACGCGGCGATGTACCACGCCAAGGGCGCGGGTAAAAACGGCTACAGCTTTTTCGATGTCTCGATGAACAACAACGCCCGCAAGCAGCTGCAATTGCTGCAGGATCTGCGCAATGCCGTGGAACAGCAGGAATTCAGCCTGCATTACCAGCCCAAGTTCGACGCCGCCAATGGCCGGCCAGTGGGCGCCGAGGCCTTGTTGCGCTGGGAACACCCGACTCAAGGAATGCTGTTGCCGGACAAATTCATCGAGCTGGCGGAAAAAACCGGGCTGATCATTCCGATCGGCGAGTGGGTGCTCAACGAAGCCTGCCGTCAGATGCGCGAGTGGTATGTGTTGGGCTACACCGACTGGCGCATCGCGGTGAACCTTTCGGCCATTCAGTTTTGCCATGCAGGGCTGGTCCAGAGCGTCGCCAGGGCGCTGGCGACGCACCATCTGCCACCCAACAGCCTGACCCTGGAAATCACCGAAACCACCGCCATGAGCGATGCCGATGCGAGCATGACGGTGCTGCAGGAACTGTCGGAAATGGGTGTCGACCTGTCCATCGACGATTTTGGTACCGGCTATTCGAGCTTGATGTACCTCAAGCGCCTGCCGGCCAACGAGCTGAAGATCGACCGCGGTTTTGTCCGGGACCTGGAGCGCGACAGCGATGACGCCGCCATCGTTTCGGCCATCGTCGCCCTCGGGCAGGCACTGGGGTTGCGCATCGTCGCCGAAGGCGTGGAAACCGGCGTGCAGCAGGACTTCCTGACTCAGCTCGGCTGCGATTCGTTGCAGGGTTACCTGCTGGGGCATCCGCTGCCGGCCGCAGGCTTCATGGTGGAAATCCATCGAGGGGAGCAGTTGGTCGAGCAGTTGAAAGCCAGTGCCAGGCGCGAGATGTCGATGACATGACAGCTGATGTGAAGCCATGCAAAAACCGCCAATGGCGGTTATTCTTGCCCCCGACCGCTTAAGCTTTGATTGGGGGAAAGCTCGCATGGACAAAGTCATCGTCATCACCGGCGGTAGCCGCGGCATCGGTGCCGCCACCGCTCTGTTGGCCGCCGCGCAGGGCTATCGGATCTGCATCAACTATCAGGCGGACGAACGGTCTGCATTCGGCGTGCTGGAGCAAGTCCGCGCCCTCGGTGCGCAAGCCATTGCGGTACGGGCCGACGTCAGCATCGAAGACGAAGTGATCGCGCTGTTCAATCGGGTGGACAGTGAACTGGGGCGGGTCACCGCGCTGGTGAACAACGCCGGCACCGTCGGGCAGAAGTCCCGGGTCGACGAGATGTCCGAGTTCCGCATTCTCAAAATCATGAAAACCAACGTCCTGGCGCCGATGCTCTGTGCCAAGCACGCGATCCTGCGCATGTCGCCCAGGCACGGCGGGCAGGGTGGCAGCATCGTCAACGTATCGTCGGTCGCCTCGCGTTTGGGATCGCCCAACGAGTACGTGGATTACGCAGCGTCCAAAGGCGCGCTGGACACCTTCACCATCGGCCTGTCCAAGGAAGTGGCGGGTGAGGGGATTCGGGTCAACGCCGTGCGTCCGGGTTATATCTACACCGATTTCCATGCCTTGAGCGGCGATCCGGATCGGGTCAGCAAGCTGGAATCGGCGATTCCGATGGCGCGGGGCGGCCGTCCGGATGAAGTGGCGGAGGCGATTGTCTGGTTGTTGTCGGACAAGGCTTCTTATGCGACGGGGACTTTTGTTGATCTTGGTGGTGGGCGTTAGTTCCTGAGACAAGCGTTGTCTGCGCTGGCCTCATCGCGAGCAAGCTCGCTCCCACAGTGGATCTCAAGTGCTCACAAATCTTGTGTGTACAGAGAAACCTGTGGGAGCGAGCTTGCTCGCGATAGCAATTTATAAAACGACATGGCGCTGTCAGAACGACCGCACAATCCGCCCCAACGTCTCCATCGCCTTCTCCGAGTCCTCGGTCCACGGGCTGCCGTAATTCAACCGAATACAATTCCTGAAGCGCTGGGTCGGTGAAAAGATCGGCCCCGGTGCAATGCTGATGCCTTGCGCCAATGCCATCTGGAACAATTTCAACGAATCCATCTGCTGTGGTAATTCCAGCCACAGAAAGTACCCGCCGGCCGGTTGGCTGACCCGCGTCTGCGCCGGGAAATAGCGGGCGATGGCGGCGAGCATGGCGCTTTGCTGGTCTTCCAGGGCGTGGCGCAATTTACGCAGGTGCCGGTCGTAGCCGCCGTGTTGCAGGTAATCGGCGATTGCCGCCTGGGCCGGCATCGAGGCGCACAGCGAGGTCATGAGTTTCAGCCGTTCGATCTTTTGCGCAAAACGCCCGGCAGCCACCCAGCCGATGCGGTAGCCAGGGGCCAGGCTCTTGGCGAATGAACCACAGTGCATCACCAGGCCTTCGGTATCAAAGGCCTTGGCCGGTTTCGGGGCTTGCTGGCCGTAATAGAGTTCGGCGTAGACATCGTCTTCGATCAGCGGCACCTGGTGGCGCCGCAACAACTCCACAAGCTGCTGTTTCTTGGCCTCGGGCAGGGTCGCGCCCATGGGGTTCTGGAAACTGGTCATGCACCAGCAGGCCTTGATCGGATGCCGTTCCAGGGTTTGCTCGAGCACGCCGAGGTCGATGCCATCGCGCGGGTGCACGGGAATTTCCACGGCCTTGAGTTTCAGGCGTTCGAGTACTTGCAGGCAGGCGTAGAACGCCGGGGCTTCGATGGCTACCAGATCGCCAGGTTCGGTCACTGCTTGCAGGCAAAGGTTCAGGGCTTCGAGGGCGCCGTTGGTGATCAGCAGTTCCTCCATGGGCAACATCAGCCCGCCGACCATATAGCGCAGGGCGATTTGCCGGCGCAGTTGCGGGTTGCCCGGCGACATGTCGGTGACCACCATGCGCGGATCCATGTCGCGGCTGGCGCTGGCCAGGGAGCGGGACAAACGTTGCAGGGGAAACAACGTCGGGCTGGGGAACGCCGAGCCGAAGGGCACGGTGTTCGGGTCCTTGATCGAGTCGAGCACCGAAAACACCAGTTCGCTGACGTCTACTTCCGTCGACTCGTTGACCTCATTGCTGATCACCGGCTCGGAAAACGGCCGGGGTGCGTGGGCGTTGACGAAATAGCCGGAGCGCGGCCGAGCGCGGATCAGGCCGCGACGCTCCAGCAGGTAATAGGCCTGGAACACTGTCGACGGGCTGACCCCGTAGGTCTGGCTGGCGTAGCGCACCGACGGCACCCGCTGGCCGGGACCCAGGACGCCGGAGCGGATCAGTTCTGCGATGTCGTCGGCGAATTTTTCGTAGCGTTTCATCGGTGTCCCGCAATGGAGTCGGTTCGATTAATTGTGGCGAGGCGCCACAACTCACAAAGGTCAGCATCTTAAAGGCTCAGCGATTCATTGGCGCCACAAACCGGCTCTTCGCCACGCTGTAGACGCCAGGCTCATCGCTGTCGACCACCTTGAAGCCGATGCTCTGTGAACTGCTGGCCGGACGCTCCGTGAGCATCGCCACCGACACCGGCACATCGACAATTTCGCCCGGCGCCAGGCTGAATTCGGTCCTGCCCTGCAACTGGAAATCATCGGCATCCACCAGGCTCAATTGATAGTCCTGACGCTGCTGGGTTTTGTTGATCACCTTCAGACTGTAGATGTTTTCGATCTGCCCCTGGCTGTTCTCGCGGAACAGGCCCCGGTCCTTGCTGACATCAAGGGACACCATCGGTCGTTCCACCAGCGCCATCACCAGGGCTGCGATCATCACCAGCAGCACGGCGGTGTAGCCGATAAGACGAGGGCGCAGCAGGTGCGTCTTGCCACCCTGCAACTGATGCTCTGAGGTGTAGCTGATCAATCCTGGGGCGTAGCCCATTTTGTCCATGATCGAGTCACAGGCGTCGATGCACGCCGCGCAACCGATGCATTCCATCTGCAAGCCGTCGCGGATATCGATGCCGGTGGGGCAGACCTGTACGCACAGCTGGCAGTCGATGCAATCACCCAGCCCGACCTCGGCCGGTTTGACTTCGCGCTTGCGTGGGCCACGACTCTCGCCACGGGCCACGTCGTAGGAAATGGTCAGGGTGTCCTTGTCGAACATCACGCTCTGGAACCGCGCGTAGGGACACATGTGCATGCACACCGCTTCACGCAGCCAACCGGCATTGATGTACGTGGCGCCGGTGAAAAACAGCACCCAGAACAGGCTGACGCCACTCATCTGGAAGGTCAGCAGCTCTTCGGCCAACGGCCGGATCGGCGTGAAGTAGCCGACGAAGGTCAGGCCGGTCAGCAGGCTGATGGCCAACCACAAGGTGTGCTTGGCCGCGCGACGCATCAGCTTGTTCAGGCCCCACGGCGCGGCTTGCAACTTGATCCGCTGGTTGCGTTCGCCTTCGGTGATCTTCTCGCACCACATGAAGATCCAGGTCCATGAACTTTGTGGGCAGGTGTAGCCGCACCAGACCCGGCCCGCGAATACGGTGATCGCAAACAGGCCGAACGCGGCAATGATCAACAATGCCGAGAGCAGGATGAAATCCTGCGGCCAGAAGGTCGCGCCGAAGATATGGAACTTGCTTTGCGAAAGATCCCAGAGCACCGCCTGGCGGCCGCCCCAGTTCAGCCACACGGTGCCGAAAAACAGCACAAACAGAAAACCGGCGCCGCTGATGCGCAGGTTGCGGTATAGCCCGGTGAAGCTGCGGGTGTGGATCAGGTTGTCGCTGGATTTGGCCTTCATCTTGGGGCGCGAAGGCTCGAATGTTTCTACGGTTCGGACGGGGATTCTTTCGCTCATGGTCTTTCGCTCATCAGCCTCCATCAGGCATGAGCACTATGAGCGGCGATCTGTTTGCATAACAGACTCAGGTATTGCATTAAAAAGCGGATCAGATGGCCATGTTTGCACGGACTGCGACAACTTGAAGCAGCCGCCGCTGCAGGGTCCATGGAGCTTTGCAAAACAGCGGCGGCAAGTGCGGATCAAACCCGGTCAAATCACCGAACCACTGTCGGTAGCTTTCAGGTGCCGGCGTCCATCCACCGCGCCTGCGACGGTCAAGGCGTCGGCCTCGGCTTCCGTGATGTAGATGCGCTCGCCTTCGATGTCCACTGCCGACATGGCCATGGCACCGTCGGTGATGATGGTGACGTCGGGACACAGACGAATGAGTTCGCCATTTTCAGTGGTGAAAAAGCAGGTCTGGTTCTCGATGCGTACGGTCATGACGGGATCCTTTTTTCAGTGGAAACTAAAGTTTCAGGCCGCAACCGCCGGTCATCGTTCTGTGCAACTGATTAATGGTCGCTGCGGTCCACCGTCCATGGCCCCTCACAAGGACAATCCCATGAACACTTGGTGGCACGAAGTCTGGGTGACGCTGCAAGGCGAGTTCGCCGACATCGGCGATGCCTCGCAATTGACGCGAGTGACCGTGCGCCTGTTGATGGCCGCGGTGCTGGGCGGAATTCTCGGGTTCGAGCGTGAACACCAGGGCAAGGCCGCCGGCGTGCGCACCCACATGCTGGTGGCGATGGGGGCGGCGCTGTTCGTGTTGGTGCCGCAGATGTCCGGCTCACAGGCCGATGCCATGAGCCGGGTGGTGCAGGGCGTGATTGCCGGGATCGGCTTCCTGGGGGCTGGCACTATCCTGAAAAACCGCGACGGCGATGAGGGGCACGTCAAGGGCCTGACCACCGCCGCCGGCCTGTGGATGACCGCCGCCATCGGCGTCGCGGCCGGGCTGGGCCGGGAGGCGACGGCGGTGTTCAGTACGTTGTTGGCGCTGGGAGTGTTCAGTGTGATGCCGGGGATTGTGAAACTGATCGACAAGGATCACCAATGAGATCGTTCCCCGGCAGTACGGGAGCGATCAACTGTCGTCATTCAGGGGGCACAATCACCGGCGGCATCGTCGTTGGCGGTTCTTCCCTAGGTGGCGGGTTCGTGCCGGGCGGATCCTGTTCGGGCACCGGTTGCGGATCGCTGGGTGGGATCACCGGGTTGTCGATGTTGGGATCGGGGGTTTCAGCCGGGAATGGATTGTTCATTGTTCAAGCCTCCGGTGGCACATGGCGTGAGTCGTGCTTAAGTAGGTGGACTGATTGGTTGACCGCAGCGCGAAGGACTTGATTCCGGGAATTGCCGATGAAACTTTCCCGGCGGCTGTCGCTCGGAACCTAAGTGAGTGCATCCCGGGGCGGATTGCCCGGCGGGGTGGCGACCAGACACAAGCGCGTCCATGGGGCGTAAGGAGAGAGGCTCGATGACGGCTGAAAAACCGACTGAGTTGAGCTACAACCCGCACATGCCGCTGTCGCAGGCGTTGTTGCTGCCGCGTATCGTCATTGAAAACATCATGCCGATCCTTGAAGGCGGACAATTCGCCGTCAAGGCCGTGGTGGGGCAGGACGTGGTGGTGACGGCCAAGGTCTTCGCCGACGGGCATGACAAGCTGGCGGTGCGCGTGCGCTGGCGGGCCGAGGACGAGGACGCCTGGCAAAGCGCGGCCATGAACGACCTGGGCAATAACGGCTGGCAGGGGCAGTTCCGGGTCGACAGCCAGGGCCGTTATCTGTTCTGTATCGAAGCCTGGATCGATCAGTTCGCCAGTTTTTGCCATGAGCTGGAAAAGAAGCATGCGGCGGCAGTGCCCGTCAGTCTGGAATTGCAGGAAGGGCGGATTCATGTCCAGCAGGCCGCCGAACGTAGCGAAGGGCTACTCAGCGAGCAACTGGCGGCCTTGCACCATGAACTGTCAGGATTGCTCGAAACCGAGCAGGTCGCACTGTTTTTGCACCCGCGTAGCGCCGACCTCATGGCCCGCGTCAATCATCGCGCCTACCTGAGCCTGAGCCCGGAGTACCCGGTGGATGTCGAGCGCGAACTGGCGCAGTTCGCCAGCTGGTATGAATTGTTCCCGCGCTCGATCACCGACAGCCCGACGCGCCATGGCACCTTCAATGACGTGCATACGCGGCTGGCGATGATCCAGGACATGGGTTTCGATGTGCTGTATTTCCCGCCGATCCACCCGATCGGGCGCAGCTACCGCAAAGGCCCGAACAACTCGCTGACGGCGGGTCCCGATGATCCGGGCAGCCCCTATGCGATTGGTAGCGAGGAAGGCGGGCACGAGGCGATTCACTCGCAATTGGGTACCCGCGAAGACTTCCGCCGACTGGTGGCGTCCGCTGCGGCCCATGGTCTGGAAATCGCCCTGGATTTTGCCATCCAGTGTTCCCAGGACCATCCATGGCTCAAGCAACACCCCGGCTGGTTCAACTGGCGGCCGGACGGCACGATCAAGTATGCCGAGAACCCACCGAAGAAATACCAGGACATCGTCAACGTCGACTTCTATGCCCCCGAGGCGATTCCGAGCCTTTGGGTGGAACTGCGCGACATCGTGGTGGGCTGGGTCGAGGAGGGCGTGAAGATCTTTCGCGTCGATAATCCGCACACCAAGCCGTTGCCGTTCTGGCAATGGCTGATCGCCGATGTACGGGCGCTGTACCCCGAGGTGATCTTCCTCGCCGAAGCCTTTACCACCCCGGCAATGATGGCGCGCCTGGGCAAGGTCGGTTACTCCCAGAGCTATACCTATTTCACCTGGCGTAACACCAAGGCCGAACTGGCGACCTACTTCACCGAACTCAACGAATCGCCGTGGCGAGAATGCTACCGGCCGAATTTCTTCGTCAATACACCGGACATCAACCCGGCGTTCCTCCACGAATCCGGGCGTCCCGGGTTTCTCATTCGCGCCGTGCTGGCGACCATGGGCTCGGGCCTTTGGGGCATGTATTCGGGTTTTGAGTTGTGCGAGTCGGCTCCGGTACCGGGTAAGGAGGAATACCTCGATTCCGAGAAGTATGAGATCCGCCCGCGGGACTTCAACGCGCCGGGCAACATCATTGCCGAGATCGCCCAGCTCAACCGCATCCGACGGCAGAACCCGGCGTTGCACACGCATCTGGGCCTGAAGGTCTACAACGCCTGGAACGACAACATCCTGTACTTCGGCAAGCGCAGCACCGATGGAGGCAATTTCATTCTGGTGGCGGTCAGTCTCGATCCGCACAACGTGCAGGAAGCGAACTTCGAGTTGCCGTTGTGGGACATGGGCTTGCCTGACTACGCCAGCACCCAGGGCGAAGATTTAATGAATGGTCATCGCTGGACCTGGCACGGCAAGCAGCAGTTCATGCGGATCGACCCGGCGTATCAGCCGTTCGGGATTTGGAGGATAACTGTTTAAACGCAAAACCTGTGGGAGCGAGCTTGCTCGCGATAGCAATTTTGTGGGCAACCTCTTTATTGAATATTCAATTGTCATCGCGAGCAAGCTCGCTCCCACGTAGACCTCATTGCGTTTGACTCGAGTGACCAGCCCGGCGGAACTTTCGAATTCACCAGGAGTTGCACATGGCGAAGAAACCCAAGGCAGCCACGTTCATCAAGGACCCGCTCTGGTACAAGGACGCGGTGATCTATCAAGTCCACGTCAAATCGTACTTCGACTCCAACAACGATGGGATTGGCGACTTTCCCGGCCTTATCGCCAAGCTCGATTACATCGCCGACCTGGGCGTCAACACCATCTGGCTGTTGCCGTTCTATCCCTCGCCACGGCGCGATGACGGCTACGACATCGCCGAATACCGTGGCGTACACAGCGACTACGGCACCATGGCAGATGCCAGGCGTTTCATTGCCGAGGCGCACAAACGCGGCCTGCGGGTGATCACCGAACTGGTCATCAACCACACCTCCGACCAGCACCCGTGGTTCCAGCGGGCGCGCAAGGCCAAACCCGGATCGGCGGCGCGGGACTTCTACGTGTGGTCCGATGACGATCAAAAATACGATGGCACCCGCATCATCTTTCTCGATACAGAGAAGTCCAACTGGACCTGGGACCCGGTCGCCGGCCAATACTTCTGGCACCGTTTCTACTCCCACCAACCGGACCTGAACTTCGATAACCCGCAAGTCATGAAAGCGGTGCTGTCGGTGATGCGTTACTGGCTCGACATGGGCATCGACGGCTTGCGCCTGGACGCGATTCCCTACCTGATCGAGCGCGATGGCACCAACAATGAGAACTTGCCGGAAACCCACGACGTCCTGAAAAAGATCCGTGCGGAAATCGACGCCAACTACCCCGACCGCATGTTGCTGGCTGAGGCCAATCAGTGGCCGGAGGATACTCAGTTGTACTTCGGCGACACCGACAAGAAAGGCCTGAACGGCGATGAATGCCACATGGCCTTCCACTTCCCGTTGATGCCGCGCATGTATATGGCGCTGGCCCAGGAAGATCGTTTCCCGATTACCGACATTCTGCGCCAGACCCCGGATATACCCGCCAACTGCCAATGGGCGATCTTCCTGCGCAACCACGATGAGCTGACCCTGGAGATGGTCACCGACAAGGAACGCGACTACCTGTGGAATTATTACGCCGCCGACCGTCGCGCCCGGATCAA
Organism: Pseudomonas sp. GW821-FHT12A04; assembly: GCF_058807755.1. NCBI lineage: Bacteria > Pseudomonadati > Pseudomonadota > Gammaproteobacteria > Pseudomonadales > Pseudomonadaceae > Pseudomonas > Pseudomonas sp. GW821-FHT12A04. Next base: position 336,931 of record NZ_JBXAQZ010000003.1, on the reverse strand, counting down.
CCTGGGGATTCGCCGCCGCCTGGCGCCGCTGATGGAACGCGACCGCCGTCGGGTCGAGCTGCTCAACAGCCTGCTGCTGTCCATGCCCGGCACGCCGACCCTGTATTACGGCGATGAGATCGGCATGGGCGACAACATCTACCTCGGCGACCGCGACGGTGTGCGCACGCCCATGCAATGGTCCATCGACCGCAACGGCGGTTTCTCCCGAGCCGACCCGGCGAGTCTGGTGCTGCCGCCGATCATGGACCCGCAATACGGCTACCTGTCGGTCAACGTCGAAACCCAGGCTGGCGACCCGCATTCGCTATTGAACTGGACCCGGCGCATGCTCGCCGTGCGCAAGCAATCCAAGGCCTTCGGGCGTGGTACGTTGAAGATGCTGTCGCCGAGCAACCGGCGGATTCTGGCCTACACCCGTGAATACACCGGGGCGGACGGTAAGCACGAAATCATCCTGTGCGTGGCCAACGTGTCGCGCAGCGCCCAGGCCGCCGAGCTCGATCTGTCGGCCTACGTCGGCATGGTGCCGGTGGAGATGCTCGGGGGTAACGCATTCCCCCCCATCGGCCAGCTGAACTTCCTCCTGACGCTGGCGCCTTACGGCTTCTACTGGTTCGGCCTCGCCGCGGAAAACCAGATGCCGAGCTGGCACGTGGAGCCTGCACAGAGCCTGCCGGACTTCACCACGCTGGTACTGAAAAAACGCATGGAGGAACTGCTCGAAGCGCCGTCACGCACCACGCTGGAGCAAAGCATCCTGCCCAACTGGTTGCAGAACCGCCGCTGGTTTGCGGGTAAGGACGCCGCCATCGAACAGGTCGAACTGGCCTATGGCGTGCGATTCGGCGATCCGCAGCACCCGGTACTGTTCAGCGAGATCAATGTCACCAGCGGTGACCAGAGCAGCCGCTACCAGTTGCCGTTCGGTTTTATCTCGGAAGATCAGGTCGGTACTCCCTTGCCGCAGCAATTGGCATTGTCGCGGGTACGGCGTGGGCGCCAGGTCGGCCTGATCACCGATGCCTTCAGCCTGGACACCTTTGTGCATGCCGTATTGCAGGGCATTCAGGCCGGCACCGTATTGGCCTCCAGCGATGGCGACATTCGCTTCGAGTCCACCGCCGAACTGGAAAAACTCGGCCTCAATGCCGAGTCGCCGGTGCGTTACCTGTCGGCCGAACAGTCCAACAGCTCGGTGGTGATCGGCAACAGCCTGGTGCTGAAGCTGATCCGCAAGGTCGCCTGCGGCGTGCACCCTGAGCTGGAAATGAGCGCGTACCTGACGCAAGCCGGGTTCAGCAATATTTCACCATTGCTGGGGGCCGTGGTGCGCCGGGACGGGGCGGGTGAAGATAATTTGCTGATGATCGCCCAAGGCTACCTGAGCAATCAGGGCGACGCCTGGGAATGGACCCAGAACAACCTCGAACGGGCGCTTCGTGATGAACTGGCCGACGCCGTGTCCGAGCAGGAACAGCATTACAACGCGCTCGGCGAACTGAAAGATTTCGCCGCTATGCTTGGTCAGCGTCTGGGGGAAATGCACCAGGTGCTGGCGGCGCCGAGTGCCAACCCGGACTTCTTGCCCCAGGTCACTACGCAGAAGGAGGCGCTGGCCTCGGCCAAGGATGTCGCGGCGCAAATCGAGCACGCGCTTTACTTGCTCAAGCAGCATAAAAATCAGCTTGATCCGGCGGACCAGACCCTGGTCGGCCGTTTACTGGACAACAAGAAAGCCATCCTCGGCCATGTACAGGCGTTGGGCAAAAAGACCGCGGGCGGCTTGCGCATTCGTGTGCACGGCGACCTGCACCTGGGGCAGGTGCTGGTGATCAAGGGCGATGCCTACCTGATCGACTTCGAAGGCGAACCGGCCCGGCCATTGCATGAACGACGGGGCAAACACAGCCCGTACAAGGATGTCAGCGGCGTGCTGCGGTCCTTCGACTATGCGGCGGCGATGGCGATCAACGTGCAGAGCGTCGATAACACCGCAGCGGCCGATGCCGCGCGCTTGCGGGTCACCGATCGCTACTTGAGCGAGGCGCGGCAAGCATTTGTCGACGCTTATCGGCTGGCGGCAGCTAGTCTTGCCCATGCATGGCAAGATCCCGAAGGCGAGGATGCCGCGCTGGCGTTGTTCGGTCTGGAGAAGGCGGCGTATGAAGTGGCTTATGAGGCGGAAAATCGCCCCGCCTGGTTGCCCGTGCCGTTGCACGGTTTATATGGATTATTGAGTGGGCTTAAACCCTTTTCCGATCTTGATGGAGAGTAGTCATGAGTGTCTCGAACAAGGAACAGGGTCCTCACAAAGAAGCGCTGCTGCCCAGGGCGCGGGATATCGACGCATTGGTGCGCGCCGAGCATATCGATCCTTTTGCGATTCTTGGCCCCCACGCTGATGGCGCTGGCGGGCAATTCATTCGCGCGTATCTGCCGGGTGCCTTGAGTGTGCAGGTGCTGGCCAGGGATACCGGACAAGAGCTCGGCCAACTTGAAGCCACAGAGACGCCGGGATTGTTTGTCGGGCATTTCGAACGTGCGCAAGCGTATCTGTTGCGCACCCGTTGGGCCGGCGGCGAGCAAACGGCAGAAGATCCTTACAGCTTCGGTCCGTTGTTGGGCGAAATGGATTTGTATCTGTTTGCCGAAGGCAATCACCGCGACCTCAGCGGGTGCCTGGGCGCGCAACTGAAAACCGTGGACGGCATCGACGGCGTGCGTTTCGCCGTGTGGGCGCCGAATGCCCGGCGGGTGTCGGTGGTCGGTGATTTCAACGTCTGGGATGGGCGCCGGCACCCGATGCGACTGCGTCACCCCACAGGCGTCTGGGAATTGTTCATCCCGCGCCTGCAAGCCGGGGACACCTACAAATACGAGATTCTCGGCGCCCACGGCATCCTGCCGTTGAAGGCCGATCCCGTGGCGTTGGCCACCAGCCTGCCACCGGACACCGCCTCGAAAGTCGCTTCACCCTTGAACATCGACTGGCAGGATCAGGACTGGATGATGACCCGTGGTGACCGCCAGCGGGTGACGGCGCCGTTGTCGATCTACGAATTGCACGCCGGCTCGTGGCAATGCGAGCTGGACGACCTGGGCGAAGTGGCCCGCCAGTACACTTGGCCCGAGTTGACCGAGCGGCTGATTCCCTATGTCAAAGACCTCGGTTTCACCCACATCGAACTGATGCCGATCATGGAGCACCCGTTCGGCGGCTCGTGGGGTTATCAGTTGTTGTCGCAATTCGCGCCGAGTGCGCGGTATGGCACGCCGGACGAGTTCGCCGCGTTCATCAACGCCTGCCACCAGGCCGAACTCGGGGTGATTCTCGATTGGGTGCCGGCGCATTTCCCCACCGATACCCACGGCCTGGCCCAGTTCGACGGCACGGCGCTGTACGAGTACGGCAACCCGCAGGAAGGTTTCCATCAGGACTGGGACACGCTGATCTACAACCTGGGTCGCACCGAAGTGCATGGTTACATGCTGGCGTCGGCGCTGCACTGGCTCAAGCATTTCCACGTCGACGGCCTGCGGGTCGATGCGGTGGCCTCGATGCTCTACCGCGACTACTCGCGCAAGGCCGGCGAGTGGGTGCCGAACCGCCATGGCGGGCGGGAGAACCTGGAAGCCATCGACTTCCTGCGTCACCTCAATGACGTGGTGGCCCTCGAAGCGCCCGGTGCGCTGGTGATCGCCGAGGAATCCACCGCATGGCCCGGTGTAAGCCAGGGCACGCAACAGGGCGGCCTGGGCTTTGCCTACAAATGGAACATGGGCTGGATGCACGACTCGCTGCATTACATCCAGCAGGACCCGGTGTACCGCGCCCATCACCACAACGAACTGAGTTTCGGCCTGGTGTATGCGTGGTCCGAGCGCTTCATCCTGCCGATCTCCCACGATGAAGTGGTGCACGGCAAACACTCGCTGATCGACAAGATGCCCGGCGACCGCTGGCAGAAATTCGCCAACCTGCGGGCCTACCTGAGTTTCATGTGGGCGCATCCGGGCAAGAAACTGCTGTTCATGGGCTGCGAGTTCGGCCAGTGGCGCGAGTGGAACCATGACCAGCAACTGGACTGGTACCTGCTGCAATACCCCGAGCACCAGGGGGTGCAGAAACTGGTGGCCGACCTCAACCGCTTGTACCGCGAAGAGCCGGCGCTGCATGAGCAGGACGACGTGCCGCAGGGTTTCCAATGGCTGATCGGCGATGACGCGATCAACAGCGTTTATGCGTGGTTGCGCTGGAGCAAGGACGGCGAACCGGTGCTGGTGGTGGCCAACTTCACGCCAGTGCCACGCGAGGCTTATCGCGTCGGGGTGCCGTTTGCCGGGCAGTGGAACGAGGTGCTCAACAGCGACTCGTCCATCTATGCCGGTTCCAACTACGGCAACAGTGGCGGGGCGGTGGCCGAGGAAACGCCGAGCCATGGCCAGGCGTTGTCACTGGTACTTAATTTGCCGCCGTTGGCGGTATTGATGTTGCGGCCGCAGGGCTGATCCGAAGTCGGCGGTGCTGCAATTCGCGAGCAAGCCCGCTCCCACACTGGTTTTGAGTACGTCATCAATCCAGTGTGGGAGCGGCGGTGCGACGATTCGACTTGCTCGCGAAGGGGCCGGTGCTATCGACGCCGACACCTGGCAATGAATGGCCGTGATTCAGAGATGCACTTCCACCGCCAGCGGCAAATGGTCGGACAGGTGCGTCCACGGCTTGTTTCCCAGTATTTGCGGCTCATGGCTGCTGGCATTGCGCAGGTAGACGCGGTCCAGGCGCAGCAAGGGAAACCGCGCGGGGTAGGTTTTGGCAGGACGACCCAGGTGGCGTTCGAAGGCTTCGTGCAAGTAATCGTGGCGGGCAAGGGTGGCATTGCCCTGCATCTGCCAGTCGTTGAAGTCGCCGGCAATGATCACCGGCGCATCATCCGGCAGGGACTCGAGGAGCTGACAGAGCAACTGCAATTGCAGCTGACGATGGCTTTCCAGCAGGCTGAGGTGAACGCAAATCGCATGCACTTCGCGATGCCCCGGCACGTCCAGCACGCAGTGCAGCAAGCCACGGCGTTCCGGGCCGGTAATGGAAACATCCAGGTTTCGATACTCGCGGATCGGATATTTCGACAGCAGGGCATTGCCATGGTGACCGTCGGGGTAGACGGCATTGCGCCCATAGGCGAAGTCGCTCCACATGCTGTCGGCGAGGAATTCATATTGCGAGGTTTGTGGCCAATCGTTGTAGCGGGAGGAGTGGCGGTCGTGCTCACCGACGACTTCTTGCAGGAACACCAGGTCTGCCGACGTACTGCGCACCGCTTCACGCAATTCAGGAAGGATGAAGCGCCGGTTGAGTGCGGTAAAACCCTTATGGGTGTTGACCGTCAGCACGCGAAGCCGATGAATCGCCGGGGGCGTGTTCAATGGCATTGATTCGGTTACCTGCGGTTTTGAATGACTGGCCACATGCACTCCTCTGACTCAGGGCTGCTTATGTATGCGACTGATGCGATGGCAGGCAGTTCAGTCCAATGGGCTGCGTTTTCAAACCAGCACAATTTCATAAGGCAAACGGATACGCTCCAGCAGCGGCCGGGGCAGCAACGGCGCGAGGCCGATGGCCGGTTCGCCGTCCAGTTGGCTGGCGTAGGCGTGGGTGGCGTGACTCTTGCGGGCGACGGTCCAGGTATCGAGGCGCACCTTGCGGGCACGGTGCCAGGGAATCAGCTCCCGGTCCCGTGCCGGCCAGTGCCAGGCCCAGAACGGTACGTCGTTGTAGGAGGCCCCGATATTGGCCGCCGCCCTGGCGCTCGCGCGGCCAACAGTGTCGTGGTCGACATTGCCGTCCTGGCGCCAGGTGCTGAACACCACATCACCTGGGCGCAGGTAGCGCGTGATGAATCGGGCGATCTGATCTTCCTGTTCCGCCAGCGCGTTATCGGTAAACCCGCCACGAATCCACTTCAGGCTGTGCATCGGCAACCCGAGTCGACGTATGGCTTCCACGCTTTCCTGGGGACGAAACACGCTGAGGCGTTTTTCCGACCACTGCTGTGACCCCGGATGGCTGGCGCTGCCGTCGGTGATCGAGATCAATTGCAGCGGGTGGCCCAGGTTACTGAGCAATTGCAGCAGGCCGCCGCAGGTCACGACTTCATCGCCAGGGTGCGGGGCAATGAGCACCACGCGTGCGCCGGTGGGTACCAGGGATTGGGTGTTGATGACCGGAATGCTGTCCAGTTGCGGGGCGCTGTTCCAGATCTGTGAGGGCAGGCTGACTTCGCTCAGGGAAACGGGTTTCATGGTGGATACGTCCTTGTTCTGCGTCGCCTTCAGTCGTGCATGGGACAAGCCCGGCAGACCCTTGAGGGCTGGTGGATAGCGGCGCGACAAGCCAAACCCTGGATTGCCGCAAATCGAGTATTGCTCATGTAACGCTATTCGTCGCGTCGTGAAGTTGTCCGCAATGATATTTCCGCCCTGCGGTGTCACGGCCATGAATACCTGGCGTCTCTTTTACTCTTCTTCCTCATGCTGCAATTCGAACAGCAGCAACGAACGGCCGGTGACCGAGTACTCGTGGCCAAACTCAAAGCGCTCCTGGCCGCGGATCGACGGTTGGTTGGTGTCGATCATGCATGTCCAGAAACCGCCGTCAGGCACTTCAGGCAGCCGGAAATTGACGATGTCGTGATGTGCGTTGACCACCAGCATCAATGTCGCGTCGACGCCTTTGCGGCGAATGCCGGTTTCCTGGGCGCGGCCATCGAGCAGCATGCCCAGGCATCGATTGTGCGCATCGTGCCAATGCTCGGTGGTCATTTCCGTACCGTCCGGCGCCAGCCAGGTCACATCCTTGACGCCGATGTCCTCGTTGTAATTGCCCACCAGGAAACGCCCGCGCCGCAGGACCGGGTAGGTCAGGCGCAATTTGATCAGGCGTTTGACGAACTTGAGCAGGGCCTTGCCGTCGTCGCTGAGGTCCCAGTTGACCCAGCCGGTCTCGCTGTCCTGGCAGTACGCATTGTTGTTGCCGTCCTGGGTGCGGGCGAACTCGTCGCCGGCCACCAGCATCGGCGTGCCTTGGGCCAGCAGCAGGGTGGCGAAGAAATTGCGCATCTGCCGATGGCGCAGCGCGTTGATCTCGGGATCGTCGGTGGGGCCTTCGACGCCGTGGTTCCAGGACAGGTTGTTGTTGCTGCCGTCTTGATTGTTTTCGTCGTTGGCTTCGTTGTGCTTGTCGTTGTAGGACACCAGGTCGTTGAGGGTGAAACCGTCGTGGGCGGTGACGAAATTGACCGATGAGTAAGGCCGCCGGCCACGTTGGTTGAACATTTCGCCCGAAGCGGTCAGACGGTTGGCAAAGTCCGCCAGTTGCCCGTCGTCGCCTTTCCAGAAGGCGCGCACGGTGTCGCGGAACTTGTCGTTCCACTCGACCCAGCCCGGCGGAAAATTGCCGACCTGATAACCGCCGGGGCCGCAGTCCCATGACTCGGCGATCAGTTTGACCTGGCGCAGCACCGGGTCCTGGCGGCAGGCCACCAGGAAACTGTGGCGTTCGTCGAAACCGTCGTGATAGCGCCCAAGGATGGTTGCGAGGTCAAAGCGAAAGCCGTCCACGTGCATTTCCGTGGCCCAGTAGCGCAGGGAGTCGGTGACCATTTGCAGCACGCACGGGTGGCTCAGGTCCAGGGTGTTGCCGGTGCCGGAATCGTTGATATAGAAGCGTTTGTCCTCGGGCATCAGGCGGTAGTAGGACGCATTGTCGATGCCGCGCATGGACAGGGTCGGGCCTTGTTCGTTGCCCTCGGCGGTGTGGTTGTAGACCACGTCGAGGATCACCTCCAGATTGGCTTCGTGCAGGTGCGCGACCATTTCCTTGAATTCGGCAATCTTGCCACTGGCCAGGTACCGCGGGTCGGGGGCGAAGAACGCAATGCTGTTGTAGCCCCAGTAATTGGTCATGCCCTTGTGCAGCAAATGCTGGTCGTTGACGAACGCATGGATCGGCAGCAGCTCCACGGTCGACACACCGAGTTTGCGGATGTGCTCGACCACTTCATCGACCATCAACCCGGCAAAGGTGCCGCGCAGATTCTCGGGGACGGCAGGGTGACGCATGCTGAAGCCGCGCACATGGGTTTCATAGATGATCGTCCTGTCCCACGGCACGCTGACACGATGATCGTGGCCCCAGGTGTGCGCCGGGTCGATGACCTTGCATTTGGGCACGAAGGGCGCGCTGTCCCGCTCATCGAAGCTGAGGTCGGCGTCGGGGTGGCCGATGGTGTAGCCGAACAGCGCTTCGGACCATTTCAACTTGCCCACCAGTTGTTTGGCGTAGGGGTCGATCAGCAGTTTGTTGGGGTTGAAGCGATGGCCGTTGGTCGGGTCGTACGGACCGTAGACGCGATAGCCATAAACCAACCCCGGATGGGCGTCGGGCAGGTAGCCGTGGTAAATCTCGTCGGTGTATTCGGGCAGTTCGATGCGTTCGAGTTCCACTTCGCCAGCGTCGTCGAACAGGCACAGTTCAACCTTGGTGGCGTGGGCGGAAAACAGGGCGAAGTTGACTCCCAGTCCATCCCAGGTGGCACCCAGCGGAAAGGGCAGGCCTTCGCGGATTCGTGTGGTTTCGGCACGAGGGGCTGGCGCGGCGGCTTTCTTCGGACTGGTCATGGGTACTCCTGTAAACGGGGGTTACCTGTAGGAGCGAGCTTGCTCCGGGCGGCGCTCCGACGAAAACGGTGTGTCAGGCAACATCAATGCTGGAAGTGATGGTCTCTTCGCGGGCAAGCCCGCTCCCACAGGTATTGTGAGTTGCCACAGATTGCAGCCACACCTTCAAACACTGTGGGAGCGGCGGTGCGGCGGTCCGACTTGCCCGCGAAGGGGCCTCAAGACATATTCAAACCGCTGGCGGTTTTCGCGCAGCCCGGGGTTTTTTCGCGACGGCCTTTTCCCCCGGCGGGATTACCTTCGAAGCCGCCGCCGGTTTGGCCTTGGTTTTTGGCGCGGCGACCTTGGCATCGCCAGCCTTGCCATTGGCCGTTTTGCTGACCGGGGTTTTCGGGGCAGCCTTGGCCGGTTTTTTCGGGGCCAGGGCTTCGGCGTCCGCCAGTTTGCACGCCATCTCCCAGTGGCGGGCTTCCTGGCCTTCGGGTTTTCCTTCGGATTCCCAGATCTGATAGGCAAATTCGCGGATGCGTTTTTCGTCGGTACTCATCGCAATGCTCCTGAACTGAACTCAAGTGTGGGTAGTTTGAATAATGAGATTGACCGGGAAATCCCCCAGCGCGGCGCTGATCAACAGCTCCCTGTGTTTTGTGACTGTGATGCCGGAAAAAAGTCCCTGCAGATGTTCGTCAGGGACGGCGAACGGCAGTTTGACCCGGGTTTCGCCCCACCGCGGCGCGTGGACCTGTGGTTCGGCACCGTTTTCCAGCAGATCGGCACAACGTATCGGCACAATCACAATGGCGCGTTTCCCCTCCCGTTCACGGACAAATCCCAGCACTCGATGGGCCTCGCTGCCCACCACTTCCAGGGCCTGGTAGGTGCCACGCCGAAACAGCTCGGCATGCTCGGCGCGCAGGCCCAGGGTGCGCGCAATCAAGGTTTGCTTGATGCGTCCGTCACGCCAGTTCTGCAACAAGTCCGGCAGGTCCACCGCTTGCTGCAACGCCTGCTGGCGGCTGGCGTAATCCACGGGACGACGGTTGTCCGGGTCGACCAGGCTGAAGTCCCAGAAATCGTTGCCCTGATACAAATCCGGCACGCCGGGCACGGTCATGCGCAGCAAGGTTTGCGCCAAACCATTGAGTGCGCCGGGGGCGGCAATCGAACGGGCAGCCTTGGCCAGGGCCGTACGCAACAGCTCACCTTCGGGGCTGAGCAACAGGCGCTGGATGAAGTCCTCTGTCGCTTGCTCGTAAGGGTCATTGGGCGCGCTCCAGCTGCTTTGCAGTTTGGCTTCACGCAGGGCCTTGCGTTGCCACTGCCAGATACGTTTTGCGTAGTCCTCGAGGGACGGCGGATGATCGATCCCCAACTCCAGCGGCCAACTGCCGAGAATAGTCTGGTACAGAATCATTTCATCGCCCGACGATGGCATTTGATCGTCGTTGCGCAAGGGCCGGGCAAGGGCGCGCCACAGGCCGATCTGGTCGACGTACCAGGCGCTGCGCTCGCTCAGTACCGCCAGCCGCGCCCGTGAATCTTCGCCGCGCTTGTGGTCGTGGGTGGCGCTGGCCAGCAGATTGTCCGGGAAGGTGTCGAGGCGCTCGATGCAGGCCTGATGAAAGTCGGCGGCCGGTGCGCTGAACTGTTCGGTGTTGAAGCCAACATCATTGCGCGAGAGCAGGACGGCCGATCGATAGAGCGCGGTGTCTTCCACCGATTTCGCCGCCGCCGGCGAGGTCAGTTGCTGGAAACGTACGCAGGCGTGCTTCAGACGCTTGCGTTCGCGCCCGGCCGGGCGCGAACGCCAGGGTTCACCGCCGAGCCAGCCGGCCAGGCAGTCGAGCACCGGCCAGTCCGCTTCGCCCAGGGTTTGGCGGGCACCGTCCATGGCCTTGCGGAAAAACGCCTCGTCCCGGGCTGAACGGCCAAGGGGGCCTATGTAGGTGCGGTACACCGGGAAATGCACGATCAGCGCCTGCAAGGCCCGGCGAATGGCGCCGAGGGTCAGGTCGCGGGTCATGAGGTTGTCCCGGGCCACTTGCAGCAGGGCCTGGGCGACGCTTTCGAAATCTCCGGCCAGGGAACCACCGAGGACTTGTTGACGGGCCAGTTGTGCTTCCTGGCAGAAGTCGGCGGGCCGCTCGCTGTGACGATGCCAGAGTTCGGCCAGTGTCTGCGCGCCCTGTGGATCCTGTTGCAACAGTGACAACTGGTTCATGAATTCGTAGCCGGTGGTGCCGTCCACCGACCAGTCGCGATGCAGGGTTTCCCCTTCGCCGAGGATCTTTTCCACATAGATGGGCAGGTGGCGGCCCGCTGACAGGCTGTCGACCCGGCGGCGCAGTTTTCGGCAGTAGCCCCGCGGGTCGGCGAGGCCGTCGATGTGGTCGATGCGCAACCCGTCGATCAGCCCTTGAGCCACCAATTGGAAGATCTTCGCGTGGGTGGCTTCGAACACGGCGGGACGCTCGACGCGCAGTCCGCCCAACTCATTGATATCGAAGAAGCGCCGCCAGTTGATGTCATCGGCGGCGGTGCGCCAACTGGCAAGGCGATAGCTCTGGCGTTCCAGCAGGTTGTGCAGGCGCTGGAAGCCTTCGCCGGTCAGTGAGACGTAGTTGTTCAGGTGCTGCTCAATGGCTTGGGCAATGGCCGGATCGCTGACCAGATCGCGAAGTTCTGCTTTCAATGGCAGGGCCAGGCTGTGGGCGTCGGTCTGGTAGCTCAGGGTGCTGAAGCGATCGGCCAGGTTTTTCAGTTGTTCGGCCTGTTGCGTATCGAGCGGTGCATCGGTCCTGAGCAGCTCCCCGTAATCGCTGGGGCAAATGGGGAAACGGTGTTCGTAGTGCTCGACATGGAAGGTGCCGTGCCAGGCATCGAATCGCAGGGGCAGGGTGCCGTCCTGCAACGCGACGCCGTAGTCGCTGCCCAGAAACGGCAGGAGCAACTGGCCTTCCATCAACGGGTCGGATGAGTGCCACTGGATATCGAAAAACTCTCCGTAAGGACTCAGGCGTCCCCACTCCAGCAAATCCAGCCACCAGGGATTATCGTTGCCGCCGACCGCCATGTGGTTGGAGACAACGTCGAGGATCAACCCCATGTTGTGCCCATGCAGGGCGCTGACCAGGCTGTTCAGCGCTGCCTCACCGCCCAGTTCCGGATTGACCCTGGTCGGATCCACCACGTCGTAGCCATGCATCGACCCGGCGCGGGCGCGCAACAGTGGGGAGGCGTAGACATGGCTGATGCCGAGGCGGGCGAAATACGGCACCAGTGGCACCGCATCTTCGAGCGTGAAGCCTTTGTGAAATTGCAGGCGCAAGGTGGCGCGCAGTGGTCGGGTCGGCACCTGGGTCATCGATCACGCTCGGCCGCCTGGAGCCGCGCGCAGGCGAGCAATTCCAGACGTCGTGCGGCATCCGCTCCGTCGAGCAGGGCTTCGCTGTATCCGGGCAAGCGCCGCGACCAGTTGGGGTGGGTGTCGGTGGTGCCGGGCAGGTTGGCTTGCTGTTCGACGCCAAGGGCATCTTCCAGGGGCAGCAGCACCAAGGGTGCCCGGGTATGACCGAGGAAGCGCACGCTGGCATCGAGCACCTGGTCGGTTTCGTGGGACTCTTCGCGAAAGTTCTGCGGGTCCTGGCTCAACGCTCGGCGCAGGCCTTCGCGCTCGCGTTCGCGGTGCTGGCGCCATTCGATTTCACCGCTGGCATCGACCATGCCGAGCCGGGCATTCCAGTCGATATCGCGACCATGCCACCAGCCGTTGAGGGTCGGCAGGTCATGGGTGCTGGTGGTGGCCAGGGCGTTGTCCGGCCAGTCGAGGATCGGCTTGAAGTGCGTGTTGTCCTGTTCGAACAGCAATACCCGCATGCCCAGCATCGAACGGGCGATGAGTTTTTCCCGCAGGCCGTCCGGCACGGTGCCGAGGTCTTCGCCGAGGACGATGGCCTGGTGACGATGGGATTCCAGGGTCAGCAAACGCAGCAGATCGTCCACCGGGTAGTACAGGTAAGCGCCGTCGGCCGGCGGCGATCCGTTGGGGATGACCCACAGACGCTGCAAGCCCATGACGTGATCGATGCGCAAGCCGCCGCAGTGGGCGAAGTTGGCCCGCAACATTTCGATGAAGGCCCGGAAACCATTGCGCACCAGGCCTTCAGGGGAGAACGCGGAAATCCCCCAGCCCTGGCCGGTGCGGTTGAGAATATCCGGTGGCGCGCCGACGGTGAGGGACGCGAGCAGTTCGTCCTGGCGGCTCCAGGCCTGGCTCCCGCCGCCATCGGCGCCAACGGCCAGGTCGGCGATCAGGCCGATACTCATGCCGCTGGCGCGGGCGGCGGTTTGCGCGCGCTCCAGGCAGCGCGTGATCAGCCACTGGCAGAAGGCGAAGAAGCCGATGCGCCCGGCATTCTCTTCGGCGAATGCCGCCAGTTCGGCGCTGCGCGGGTTGCGCCAGGGTTCGGGCCACTGCCGCCAGTCGAGGTGTTCACCCCGGGCGGCGCGCGCCTCCTGGATGGCTTCGAAGCGGCAGTGGTTTTCCAGCGCTTCGCCAGCGGCGTGACGAAAGCTGCTGAAGTCTTCGTGCAAGGGGTGTTCACCCTGGACGAAACCTTCGTACAGCGACTGCAACAGCCGATGCTTGGCTTCGGCGGCGGCCGGCCAGTCAATCAGCGGACGCTCATCCAGCGCCTTGAGTTCAATGGCCAGCCCGGTTGCATCGATGGCGGTACGCAGCGCGCGTTCGCCGAGAATGGTGCCGGGGGCGCAGTAAAGGCTGTTGAGAAACAAACGGCTGGACGGCGAGTACGGGCTGTAGCGTTGGGTATCACTGGAAAACATCGCATGCAGCGGGCTGATCGCCAGCGCCTCGGCACCACGCTCGCCGGCTACCCGGGCGAGGTCCTCCAGCGCCTGGGTGTCACCAAACCCGCCGTCGCCGGAGCGGCGCAGTCCATACAACTGCACGCTCAGGCCCCAGGCTCGCGGGATCGGGTTGTCCACGGCATCGGCCACGCTGTAGCAACGGGCCGGGGCCACGGCCAGGGTGAAGTTTTGTCCGTCCATGCTGATCTGTTGATAGCCGACCGGTACCAGCCCCGGCAGCACCGCGTTGGCGTCCAGTTTCAGGTTGAGCCGCGAACCGTCCTCCAGGTGGATTTCGCATGGGGTCCCGGGCTCGAAAAAGCGCGCCAGGTCCAGGCCCATCCCCGCATCGGCGGTGATCAATGGCGGCAAGTGATGGGTCTGTTGCGCCTCTTGCAGTTCCAGCAGGCTGGCGTCGATTTCCTGGGCACTGCCGGCCGGGTGGCCCAGGCCGGCCAGCACGTTGCGCAACACGGACGGCGCGACTTTTTGCGGGCGGCCGTTGGCGTCGATCCAGTCGACGGCGAGGCCGGCACGGCTGGCCAGGATTTCCAGTTGCGCATCACTCATGGACGCTCTCCAAACGAGGTAGCAAAGGGGACTGCGGCGGCGAGGCTGACGAGCGCGCAATACGGGGCAAGAGTGTTTGTAGCCGGTAGGTCGGGGTTCTGTGGCGGGTATTCGAACAAGCGCATGGCATCGGTCTGTGAGGTATGGACTACAGGCCTGGCGCTGAGGTTCAGGTCAATGCGCAGCTGGCTGCCATCGCCCAAGCGCCAGGATGCACTGACCGCGCCTTCGCCCAGCACATCGGTTCCCAGTGCCTGGGCGCCCGGCAGGCGCGGGATGATGTGCCGGTGACGGATCTGCAACAGGCGGCAATACAGGTCGTGCATCTCGCAATGGCCGGTCGATGGCAGGACCGGGCGGGACGCTGCAAACGTCTGCGGATCATTCGGGTCCGGAATGTGTTCGCGCAGGATCGGGTCGGCAAAGGCGCTGAGCGCCGCGAACTCGCTGCGCCGGCCGTCGCGAACCTGCTTGGCCAATTCACCATGATGGCTGGTGAAAAACAGGAAGGGTTGCTCGACCGCAAATTCGTCGCCCATGAACAGCAGCGGAATCATCGGCGATAACAGCAGCAGCACCGTGGCGGCCCGCAACGCTTGCGGGTGGGCGAGTTGATGCAGGCGCTCGCCGAAGGCCCGGTTGCCGATCTGGTCATGGTTCTGCAAAAACAGAATGAATGCACTGGGCGGCAGATGCCCGCTGGGTTCACCCCGCGCCACACCATGGCGGTTGAGATGGCCCTGGAACACGAAACCCTGGCTCAGGCAGCGCGCCAGTTGCTCGGTGGGGTTTTGCGCGTAATCGGCGTAATAGGCGTCGGTTTCCCCGGTCAGCAACACATGCAGGGCGTTGTGGCCGTCATCGTTCCACTGCGCGTCGTAACCCTGTTCGAGCAGGCTGGCCTGGTTGTGTTCGTTCTCCACCATCAGCCACACATGCCGCGTCGGGCCCGTCTGCTGGCGCACCCGTCGTGCCAGTTCCTGGAGGAAATCCGGGTCTTCGATGGCATGCACCGCGTCCAGGCGCAAACCGTCGAAACGGTATTCCAGCAGCCACATCAATGCGTTTTCGATGAAGAAGTCCCGTACTTCGCGACGGCGCAAGTCGATGGCCGCGCCCCACGGCGTGTGTTTGTCTTCGCGAAAGAAGCCCTTGGCATAACGATGCAGGTAATTGCCATCCGGGCCGAAGTGGTTGTAGACCACGTCGAGAATCACCGCCAGGCCGTGGCCGTGGGCGGTGTCGATCAAGTGCTTGAGCTGCTCGGGGGAGCCGTATGACGCCTGGGGCGCGTAGGGCAGGACGCCGTCATAACCCCAATTGCGCTCACCGGGAAACTGCGCGACGGGCATCAGTTCGATCGCGGTGACACCCAGTTCGACCAGCCGCGCCAAATGCTGCTCGACGGCGCTGAAGCCGCCGAGCGCACCGACATGCAGTTCGTAGATCACCGCTTCGTTCCATGGCCGTCCCAGCCAGGCACTGTGTTGCCAGGCATAGACCAGCGGATCGACCACCACACTGTGCCGGTCGATATCGCCGGCCTGAGCGCGGGAGGCCGGGTCGGGCACTTCCAGTTCGCCGTCGATGCTGTAGCGGTAACGCGTGCCCGCCGCGCATCGGATGTTGCTCACGAACCAGCCGTCGGCCTGGGGCAGCAACGGCAAGGACTGTCCATTTTCCAGTTCGACACTGACGTAGAACGCATCTGGCGCCCACAACGCGAATCGCGTGTGCTCTGCGTCCAGCATGATTGCGCCGTGGGGCCAGGTCTCAAGGGTCCGTAACGGCATCTTGAAAGCCTCTTACTGTTTGTGCGATTTCCCCAATGCCTTAGCCACAAGCTGTTCGTAGAGCTCGGCGTAGGGTTCGACCGCCTTGCACCAGTTGAACGGCGCCGCCATGGCCCGGCAGCGCATGGCGTGCAGCAGGTCGGGAAAGGCGAACACCTTGAACGCGCGGCTCAGGGCTTCCTGGTAGCTCTGCACCGTGGATTCATCGAACAGGAAACCGGTCACGCCGTTTTCGATGGTGTCGGCCAGGCCACCGGTGTTACGCGCCACCGGCAACGAACCGAAGCGCTGGGCGTACATCTGGCTCAGGCCGCATGGCTCGTAACGCGAAGGCATCAGCAGGAAGTCGCTGCCGGCGAACATGCGCCGGGCGTCGGTTTCGTTGAAGCCGATGCGTACGCCGATCTGCCCGGGGAAACGCAGGGCAAGCTGGCGCATCGACTGTTCTTCTTCCGGTTCGCCACGGCCGATGATCGCGATCTGGCCGCCGGACTTGACGATGTACTCGGACACCGCTTCGGTCAGGTCCAGGCCTTTCTGGTAGACCAGGCGCGAAACCACGGCGAACAGCGGCCCTTCGGAATCTTCCAGACCGAACAGCTCGCGGACATGGGCGGCGTTCACGGCCTTGCCATCCCAGTCGCCGATGCTGAACGGGCAGAACAGGTGCGGATCGGTCGCCGCATCCCAGCTTTCATCGATGCCGTTGGGAATGCCGCTGAGCAGGCCTTGCTGGGTCTTGGCGGCGAGGAAACCGTCCAGGCCGCAGCCGAAATCCGGGGTGGTGATTTCCTGGGCGTAGGTCGCGCTGACGGTGGTGATGTGGCTCGAATAGGCCATGCCGGCCTTGAGGAACGACATCTTGCCGTAGAACTCCATGCCTTCCTGTTGCAGCGCGTGATGGGGAATGCCCAGTTCGGGGCACGAGCCCAGGCTGGTCACGCCTTGATACGCCAGGTTGTGAATGGTGAACAGCGTCGGCGTGCGCTGCCCACGCCAGTGCATGTAGGCCGGGGCCAGGCCGGCGGGCCAGTCGTGAGCGTGCACCAGGTCCGGGCACCAATGGATCTGCGCGAGGTTGGCGGCAATATCGGCCGCCGCCAGGCCCAGACGGGCGAAACGGATATGGTTGTCCGGCCAGTCGCGGCCGTTGTTGGCGCCGTAGGGCGAACCTTCGCGCTCGTAGAGTTCGGGGCAGATCAGTACGTAAATGACCAGACCGTCGGGCATGTCCATGCGCCCGATCTTGCACGGTGGCAGCGCAGCATGACCGCCAAGCTCGCCAATGATATGGATCGGATTTTCGCTGTTCAGCACCTGCGGGTAACCCGGGATCAGTACCCGCACATCGTGCAGATGGGCCATGGCCCGTGGCAGCGCTGCAGAAACGTCGCCCAGGCCACCGGTCTTCACCAGGTCGGCAATTTCCGAGGTGACGAACAACACTTTTTTACGGTTGGGATTCTGGTTGGCTGCCGGAGTCAGCGTCCTGGTGCCAGGAACGCCGACGGGTTGGGTGTTTGCGGCAGTTACGGCGCTCGATTCGCCGACCTGATGAGCACGCTCTCCCTGTATTTCCAAAGCCGTACTGATCATATGAATCTCCCGTGTTGTTGATCTAATTCTTAGGTCTGGCAAACGGTGTTTCATGGCCAATTGCTGTGGCCGGGCGCAATCGCGCTACGCATCAGTGAGCAAGCGCTGCCCAATGCGTCGAAGCAAAAGGGGTGAATGAGCCATTGCAAGGATTGCACCAGTCGCAACGCACCTTCTTGTCAGAGGACCGATCGGGATTGGAAAAAGTTTCGACTATTTTTCCACTTTGTGACCGACTGGTTTCGCCTCAAGAAAATGAGTCTAGGCCAGAACTTAGAGCGGTAAAGGCCAGATGGCAAAATTGTTCGACAATCGGTTTGTAGCGGTACGAGCGTGCCTGATAGAGGTGCAAACGCCCCGACGAAGTGCAGGTTTTTTTGCGTTTTGGCATCAAAAAGTCACTGGGTAGTCACATAAATGTGCGACGTGATTTATCAGGAGTGCACTGTTCTGGTGCGTCGGTTTGAGTCCCGCATTTGGCCGAACCGCTGCCTTACTGCCCACCTTGATGCCTTGTTATAGTTCGGGCCTCATTTTTGCCCGCAAAAGGATCATTGGCATGTCTCAATACAGCGCGTTCAACGTCGAGCTGGTCGATAAAATCGCCCACGTACAGATCAACCGCCCGGAGAAGATCAACTCGATGAACGCGGCGTTCTGGAGCGAGATCGTCGAGATCTTCCAGTGGATCGACGACACCGATGAAGTGCGCGTGGTGGTTCTCAGCGGGGCAGGCAAGCATTTCTCCTCGGGGATCGACCTGATGATGCTGGCCGGTGTGGCCAATGAGCTGGGCAAGGACGTCGGACGCAATGCGCGCCTGTTGCGGCGCAAGATCCTCACCCTGCAAGCGTCGTTCAATGCAGTCGATAACTGCCGCAAACCGGTGCTTGCGGCCATTCAGGGTTACTGCCTGGGGGGCGCCATCGACCTGATTGCCGCCTGCGACATGCGTTATGCCGCCGAGGACGCACAGTTTTCGATCAAGGAAATCGACATCGGCATGGCCGCCGACGTTGGCACGCTGCAACGCTTGCCGCGGATCATCGGTGACGGCATGCTGCGCGAACTGGCTTACACTGGTCGCACCTTCGGCGCCGATGAAGCGCGAGGCATGGGCTTGGTCAATCGCGTCTACAGCGACAACGCCAGCCTGCTCGACGGCGTCATGGGCATTGCCTACGCAATCGCCAGCAAGTCGCCGATCGCCGTCACCGGCACCAAGGAAATGATCAGCTACATGCGCGACCATCGCATCGATGACGGCCTCGAATACATCGCCACCTGGAACGCCGCCATGCTGCAATCCACCGATCTGCGCGTGGCCATGGCCGCCCATATGAGCAAACAGAAACCCGAATTTCTGGATTGATTAACCATGATTCCTCGCTGGACCACCGCAGTACTGGACACCGATCAACCCGGCGGCTGGGCCATCGCGCGCAGCCCCGAAGGCTTTCTGTTCGATGACAACGGCGCACTGTTCGCTCGCGAATGGCTCAAGCGCCAGGACCTGTCGATTCTTGCCGAGCATGGCATCGGTCATCTCGATGGCGAGCCGGTCTATCTGCTGGAGTTGCGCAGTCACAGCGAAGTGTCGGGTTGCAACTGGAAAGGCCTGCGGGCGTTCATGCTCGAAGGCGATCACACGCTCTACAAGGTGCTCGGTTACGCCGCACAGATCGGCACCTGGGCCCGTGAACACCGCTATTGCGGTAACTGCGGTCAGGCCATGACCCAGGTGCCACGCGAACGGGCGATGTATTGTCAGCCGTGCGATCTGCGCAGCTACCCACGGATTTCGCCGAGCATGATCGTACTGGTGACCCGAGGCGATGAAGTGCTGTTGGCGCGCTCACCGCGTTTTGTCAGCGGTGTCTACAGCACCCTGGCCGGGTTTGCCGAGCCGGGCGAATCGGCCGAGGACTGCCTGATTCGCGAAGTTCGCGAAGAGGTGAGCATCGAGGTCAGGAACATCCAGTACATGGGCAGCCAGTGCTGGCCGTTCCCGCACTCGATGATGCTCGGCTTTCACGCCGAATATGCCGGTGGCGAGATCGTCTGTCAGGAAGACGAGATCGAGGACGCCCAGTGGTTCAACGTGCACGAGCTGCCGCCGTTGCCGGCGTCACGCTCGATTGCCCGTTACCTGATCGACGTCTACGTGGCGCGGCGCTTAGGCCACGCTGAACCAGTGCTGCCAGGCTAGGCGCACGGTCAGGCCAAGCACCACGGTGATGAACACCGGACGAATGAATTTCGCGCCGCCGCTGATGGCGGTGCGGGCGCCGAAGAAGGCGCCGACCATCAACGACAAGCCCATGCACAGGCCGATGATCCAGTCCACCTGACCGGAAAAGATGAAGATCGACAGCGCCGCTGCGTTGCTGACGAAGTTCATGCTGCGTGCCACACCGCTGGCTTTCACCAGATCGATGGGGTAGAGCAGCAGGCTGCTCACGGTCCAGAACGCGCCCGTGCCGGGACCCGCCACACCGTCATAGAAGCCGAGGCTGAAGCCTTGGGTCGACTGCCACTTTTTCTTGATCGGTGCCTCGCTGTCCAGTGGCGCTTTTGGCGTGCCGCCAAACAATAGATAGACACCGCAAGCGAAGACGATCACCGGCAGCATCTTGTTCAGCCATTCCGCCGGCAGGTAATGCGCGACCACGGCACCGGTCAGCGCACCGACCAGGGTGCCGACGATGGCATGAATCCATTGCGCGGGGTGGAACAGCTTGCGGCGGTAGAAGGTGAAGCTGGCGATGGCCGAGCCGAAGGTCGAGCTGAGTTTGTTGGTGCCCAGTACCAGATGCGGCGGCAGGCCGGCGGTCAACAAGGCCGGGGTGGTCAACAGCCCACCGCCACCGGCGATGGCGTCGATGAAACCGGCAACAAAAGCGACTAAGGCCAGGATGGCCAGGGTGGAGAGGTCAACGCTGAGTTCGAAAGGCATGGGATCGGCTTATTCGGCGGGTGCAGAAAGAGGCTGCGGGGAAGGGCAGCATCTTACTCATCTGTACAACACAAAACCAATGTGGGAGCGAGCTTGCTCGCGATGGCGGTGTGACAGGCAACAGATCTGTTGAATGTACAACCGCTATCGCGAGCAAGCTCGCTCCCACAGGGTTTAGCGTGAAGCTGAATTACAAGCCCAGATCCGACAAACTCGGATGATCGTCAGGTCGACGCCCCAGCGGCCAGTGGAACTTGCGCTCGCTTTCCTTGATCGGCATGTCGTTGATGCAGGCGAAGCGGCGGGCCATCAGGCCGTCCTCGTTGAACTCCCAGTTTTCGTTGCCGTAGGAGCGGAACCAGTTGCCCGAGTCGTCATGCCATTCATAGGCATAACGCACGGCAATTCGGTTGTCGGTGAACGCCCACAGCTCCTTGATCAACCGATAATCAAGCTCCTTGGCCCACTTGCGGGTCAGGAAGCCTTTGGCTTCTTCGCGGTTATAGGCGAACTCGGCGCGATTGCGCCACTTAGTGTCCAGGGTATAGGCCAGGGACACCCGCTCCGGGTCCCGGGAGTTCCAGCCGTCTTCGGCCAGGCGAACTTTTTCAATGGCCGATTCACGGGTGAAAGGGGGTAATGGCGGACGAACTTCGGCATTAGACATTTAAAGTCTCCGTATCAAGTTAAAGTTAAAACAACAGTCGAGCTTGATCAGGTTGCTACAGGTCCAATAACTTTCGCGCCATGCATTGCGCATTATCGGCGGCACTGTGATCACCCATGACAAGCGCCACGGTAATGGCACCGTCGATCAGGATCAGCAGCTGTTTGGCCAGCAACTGCGGATCCTCGGCGCCATGTTCGGTACACAGCTCGCACACGTAGTCGAGCAGCTTCTGTTTATGCTCTTTGGCGAGCAGGCGCACCGGGTCTTGCGGGTCGCCGGTTTCGCCACTGGTGTTGATGAACGCGCAGCCGCGGAAACCGTCGGAGGCGAACCACGATTTGAGTACGGTAAACAGGTTGAGCAGTCGCTCGGCCGGGGTTTGTGCCTGGCCGACTGCGCCTCTGTACCAGTGCATCCAGCGCTGGTCCCGGCGTTGCAGGGCGGCCACCACCAGTTCGTCCTTGTTGGCGAAGTAGCGGTAGATGCTTTTTCTGGAGACGCCGGCGGTTTTCACCAGAAGATCCATGCCAGTGGCGGCTATGCCACTTTTGTAGATCAACTTTTCGGTGACATCCAGAATGATGTCGCGTGTGTCGTTGCTAGTGATTTCGTTCATGTTGTCGACTGTAGAACGATCGTTCTCCTTGGTCAATCGGTTTTTTGTGGCGTTTGACAAATGGTCTTCGCGAGCAAGCCCGCTCCCACACTTTGACGCGCGCTTTTCCGTGGGAGCGAGCTTGCTCGCGATGGCGTCATTACAGACAGTAACAAGACCCGAACCCATCGATGGTGTAAGCTCTCTGGTTCTTCGGATTCGACCCATTGCGAGCCCTATGCCGTCGCTTTTCAAACGCTCCCTGCTGCCCAAGTTGCGCAGTTTTCCGCTGACGGCCGATGCCGTTGGCGTCCTTTGCGGCGCTGCCGAATTCCGTCGTTGCCTGCTGGAGAAAATCGCCAGCGCGACCCGGCGCATCTATATCGTTGCCCTGTACCTGCAACAGGATGAAGCCGGCCAGGAAATTCTCGATGCCTTGCACGCTGCCAAACTGGCGCGTCCGGAACTGGACGTGGTGGTGGTCGTCGACTGGCTGCGCGCCCAGCGCGGCCTGATCGGTGCCGGCAAGCAACCGGGCAACTCCGCCTGGTATCAGGAAATGACCCGCACCCATGCCAGCGAAGTGCCGATCTACGGCGTCCCGGTACAAACCCGCGAACTGTTCGGTGTGTTGCACCTTAAAGGCTTCGTGATCGATGACTGCGTGATCTACAGCGGTGCGAGCCTGAACAACGTCTATCTGCACAAGTTCGACAAGTACCGCTACGACCGCTATCACCTGCTGCACAATCGTGAACTGGCCGATTCGATGCAGCACCTGGTGCAGCACGGCCTGGTGGCTTCCAAAGCGGTGCACCGCCTCGACCTGCCAAACCTGCCGACCACCCGCAGCCTGCGCAATGACATCGGTGACCTGCGCAGCCGCCTCAAGCACGCGGCGTACGACACCACGCAGGGCACCACCGACAGGACCGGTTTGTCCGTCAGCCCGCTGCTTGGCGTCGGCAAGAACAATCCGCTGAACCGGGTGATCTGCGAACTGATCGCCAGCGCCCAGCAGCAACTGACCATTTGCACACCGTACTTCAACCTGCCGCTGGCGATCATCCGCGAGATCAACCGCGCGCTGGCCCGCGGGGTGAAGATCGACATCGTGGTCGGCGACAAGACGGCCAACGACTTCTACATTCCGCCGAGCGAACCGTTCCGGGTCATTTCGGCGCTGCCGTACCTGTACGAAATCAGCTTGCGCCGGTTTGCCAAGCGTCATCAGCGCAACATCGACAGCGGGCAGTTGAACCTGCATCTGTGGCGTGACGGTGACAACACCTACCACCTCAAGGGCATGTGGATCGACCGGCGCTATACCTTGCTGACCGGTAACAACCTCAACCCGCGGGCGTTTCGACTCGATCTGGAAAACGCCTTGTTGCTCGATGATCCCCATGGCGAACTGCTGGAATCGCGTGGCAAAGAGCTGGCGGAGATCTTCCAGCACACCCGGCGAATCGAGCACTTCCAGAACCTGGAAACCCTGGCCGAATACCCGGCGGGCGTGGCCAAGTTCCTCAAACGCGTGAGTCGTGTGCGGATCGAACGGTTGCTCTACCGCATTCTGTGAATTCAGAAAAGCCATCGCGAGCAAGCTCGCTCCCACAGGAATCCGGGTGTTCACAGCAATTGTGAACAACGCAGATCCAGTGTGGGAGCGAGCTTGCTCGCGATAGCGGTGGACCAATCAACAGGGATACTGTTTCAGCTAATATGCCCCCCACTCGAACAAGAACAGGGCTTGCCGCGATCCATGTCGGAAAAAGACACCATCTCCATTCAACTGGTGCGTGAAGCGCTGTTGCAAAGCTGCGCGCCAGGAATCGCCACGGACGAGGTGTTGATCAAGGTCGGCATCGCCCCGCAACTGTTGGGCAGCACCGACGCCCGCGTTCCGGCTACGGCTTATGCGCGCCTGTGGCGGTTGCTGGCACGGCGCGGGGATGATGAGTTCTTTGGCATGGACCCACGCAAACTCAAGTCCGGCAGCTTTGCGTTCCTGTGCCGCAGCGCCATGCTCCAGCCCAACGTGGCGGCGGGAGTGGCCAGCGGCCTGGCGTTTCTGTCGTTGATCCTCGAATACTTGCCGGCGCAGTTGGTGCGTCAGCAAAGCCTGGCGGAAATCGTCCTGCTGGAGGATGACAAGGACCCGCGCCGGGCCTTCACTTATTTCACTTACTGGATGATCGTGCACGGCGTTGCCTGCTGGCTGGCAGGACGGCGGATTCCGATCCTTGCCATCGAGCTGCGCTGTTCCAAACCGGATTTCTGCGATGACTATCAGGTGATGTTTTCCGAGAACCTGCGCTTCGACCGCCCACGCACCCGGATGATTTTCTCCGCCGATTGCCTGGACCTGCCCATCAAGCGCAGCCCTGAAGAACTCGAGCGATTCCTGGCCCGTGCGCCGGCGAACATTCTGGTGAAGTACCGCGATCCGCAGAGCCTGGCCAGCCGCATCAAACACGACCTGCGCCACCTGCCGGCCGAACACTGGCCGGAAACCGAAGCCCTGGCGCAACGCCTGTGCATGTCGGCTTCAACCTTGCGCCGCCGACTGGCCGAAGAAGGGCAAACCTACCAAGGCCTCAAGGACGGCGTACGCAAGGAGTTGGCGATTGTCTGGCTGGCGGAACCCACGATCAGCTTCAGCGAAATCGCCACGCGGCTCGGGTTCGCTGACGTCAGTTCGTTCTACAAGGCGTTTCGCAAATGGTCGGGGTCAAATCCGGGGCATTACCGCAGCCTGATTCTCAATGACACCGAGTGAATTCAGCGGCGCAACAGCCAATTCATCCAAGGCGTTTAACGGCTGCCAGTGGTCGGTCCAGGCAGATTGAGCGTGCCACTGTCCACGAAACGCTTCGTGTTGAACACCCCACCCGAGAGCTTGCCACGCAGGACATAAGGCATGTTGTTGAGGGTTTCCATCTGGCTGATGCCATAGGTCTGGCGGATCATCGAAAACGCCGAAACGCTGACCGGTACGCTGACGATGGTGTCGGAAAAGCGCCCGATCGTACCCCTCTCATCGGTGACGCCAGAGGCGAAGGGCTGGCCGTTGATGTCCAGGTCCAAGGCAACGCCGCTGTAGGTGAGGGTGTAGTCATTGGGGTTCTGCACGCGGATTCTCACGGCAAAGCGCACTTCCATGCCTTCGCCTTGCAGGGGTTCGACATCCACGACGTTGATTTTCAACGGGTCTCGATTGGGCAGCGAGGAACAGGCGCTCAGGCAGAGCAGGAGGGAAATCAGGACCGCGTGGAGGCTGCGCATGGACGTGTTCTCATCTGAAAAAGGCTGAACCGCCAGCGGCTCAGCCCTTGAGCCCGACTAGTGGTTCGACTGTGCAACCACCGCAGCCTTTGCGGGTTCATCCCTGGCGGTCACATCGGGGTTCTGCATCACCTGAAGCACGGAGGCTTCCGGATCGAATTCGTCCTCCTCCAGCTCGATGAACTCCTCGGGCAGGAAGATATTAAGAACGATAGCGCACAGCGCGCCGACGGTGATGGGCGATTCGAAAATGTTGTGCAGGGCCTTGGGCAGTTCACGCAAGACTTCCGGCACGGCGGCCACGCCCAGGCCCATGCCGATGGAAATCGCCACGATCAGCATGTTGCGCCGATGCAGGCCGGCCTCGGCGAGAATCTTGATCCCGGCCACGGCGACGGTGCCGAACATCACCAGTTCCGCGCCACCGAGCACCGGTTTCGGCATCAGTTGCAGTACCGCGCCGATCATCGGGAACAGGCCAAGCACCACCAGCAATCCGGCAATGAAAAACGCCACGTAGCGGCTGGCCACGCCGGTGAGCTGGATCACTCCGTTGTTCTGGGCGAAGGTCACCATCGGCATGCTGTTGAACACCGCGGCCATGGCCGAGTTGAGGCCATCGGCGAGCAGGCCGGACTTGATCCGGCGAATGTACACCGGGCCTTTGACCGGTTGCCGGGAGATCATCGAGTTGGCCGTAAGGTCACCGGCGGCCTCCAGCGGCGACACGAGGAAAATCACCGCCACCGGAATGAACGCCACCCAATCGAAGGAGAACCCGTACTTGAACGGCACCGGTACGCTCATCAGCGGCACTTCGGGCAGACTGTTGAAATCCACCTGGCCCATGAGCCATGCCACCCCGTAGCCCAGGGTCAGGCCGATGACAATCGCCCCCAGGCGCAGAAACGGCATATCCACCCGGTTCAACACTACGATGGTTCCCAGCACCAGCGCCGCCAGGGCCAGGTGACTGGCCGCTCCCAGGTCAGGGGCGCCGAAGCCGCCGGCGATGTCGGTCATCGCCACCTTGATCAGCGACAAGCCCATCAGCGTGATGATCGTGCCGGTCACCACCGGGGTGATCAGCATGCGCAATTTGCCGATGAACTGGCTCAACACCACCTCGATGAACGCGGCAAAAAAACACACGCCGAAAATGGTCGAGAGAATCTCATCGGTACCGCCACCACGAGCCTTGACCATGAAGCCGGCGCTGAGAATCACACTGATGAACGAGAAACTGGTGCCTTGCAGGCACAGCAGGCCAGAGCCCACCGGGCCGAAGCGCCGCGCCTGCACGAAGGTGCCCAGGCCGGAGACGAACAGCGCCATGCTGATCAAGTAAGGAATTTCACTTTGCAGGCCCAGGGCGCTGCCCATGATCAGCGTCGGGGTGATGATGCCGACGAAACTTGCCAGCACGTGTTGCAGGGCGGCGAAGACGGTGGCGGTCAGATGCGGGCGGTCATCGAGGCCGTAGATCAGGTCGTTGTGGCGTGGAACGGGGGCTTTTTCGGAGGCGGTCATGGTGGTTTGCGTGCCAGAAGGCGGGCCGGGTCAGAAAATGGAGGCGCAGGATGCCAGAACCGCCCGGCCACGGCAAAAGAACCTCCAGAACAGCGACTTACAGTCGTGGGGCGAGCACTTCGCCAACGCTGCGGCGTTTGGCGTGCAGTTCGCTGGCCTGGATCAACTGTTCGAGGTCTTCGGGGGTCACGTCATAGAACGCTTCCATGTCGGCCAACGCCAGTTTCAGGTCTTCGGCGGTGATGGCCTGACGGTCGACCGGCGGGTGATCGGCAGGAATCCTGGCCGCGGGCTCGCTGGCGCTCTTGGGGTAACGAACGCGGGTCAGGTTGTTGTAGGCCAGGGCGCACAGCAGCATCGTCGCCGCGCTGAGCATCACCGGTCCAATGGCTTTCCAGTCCATGGCAATGGTTGCCGGATCGGCCAGCACCAGGGTCAGGGCCAACGCACCGGCCGGTGGATGCAGGCACCGCAGCCAGCACATCAGGATCAACGCCATGCCCGCCGCCAGGCAAGCGCTACCCAGGGTCCGGCCCAACACATGGGCCACCAGCAGGGCAATCACACCGGCGCTCAAGTAACCACCGAGAATCGACCAGGGCTGGGCGAGCGCGCCCGAAGACACGGCAAACAACAGCACCGCCGACGCCCCCAGCGGGCCGATCAGGTGCTGGGCCACCTCAATGCCGAACACCTGGCTACAGAGCCACACGCTCATCAGTGTCCCCAGGGCCATGCCGATGGCGGCGCGGCTCCATTCGGTGGGGCGGGTGTTGATGGCGGCGGGCAACCAGCGAGCAAGCATTTCGAAAAGACTCCGGCAGAAAAATCGAGGCAAAAAAAAGGGCTTGGCTGGGGAACCCAGAAAGCCCTTGAAGTTGTTCCAACTGTTGGGGGAGGAACGCGCACAGTGTGCCGTCCAATCCTGCTACTGACAAATTCATATTAATGAGCTTTCAGTGCATTAATTTTGCTGTAATTTGCTCCGTCGACCGCTTGTGTAGCACAGCAAACCGCCCAGGGCCGCGAGTGCACTCAAGGCATAAAACATCGTCGGCGCCGGGGTGTGCATCAGCATGAAGCCGCAAATCACCGGGCTCAACGCACCGCCAAGGGCAGCAAGGTTTTGCGCGCCGTAGTAGCTGCCCCGCAGTTCTTCCGGTGCCAGGGTGTCGACGAAGAGAAACTCGGCCGGGTAAATGATGATTTCACCGAGGGTGAAGATGAACATCGCCACGCACCAGCTCACCAGGCTGTCCGCCAGGCTGAAACCGATCAGCCCGAGGATGAACAGGCCGGTGCCGGCCATGATCCATTGGCGCAGTTGCTCGCGCTTGAGAAAACGCCCGATCTGGTATTGCAGCAAGATCACACTGATGGCGTTGCAGGCGAGCAGGGCGGCCATGATTTCCATGGTGTGTTGGGGATTGCTGGTCACCAGCAGGTACTGCGACAGGTAAAAGGTAAATCGCCCGTGCACCACGGTACTGAGCAGGCAACCGGCGGTGAACAGGATCAGGGTGCGGTCGTTTTTCAGGGTGATCAGGGTTTTGAGGAAACTCTGCCCTTGGCCGCCGACAGTTGAGCGCGCCGGGTCCTTCGCGATCCCGGTCATCAGGAAAATACTGAAAAAAGCGATGGCCGCAGCGATCAGGAAGGGTGCACTGGCAAAGGCCCCGGCAATCAGCACGCCGAGCATCGGCCCGACAGCGTAGCCAATGTTGGTCAGCGTATAGCTCAGGGAAAATGCCTTGGCGCGTTGACCCACCGGGAGGTTGTCGCTGAGGATCGCTTTCGAACCGATGAGGAACAGCGATGAAGCGGTTTCGGTGACGATCAGGGTGATGGTCGTCAGGTAGAGGTTTTCAGCAAAGGTCAGCAGCACCAGGCCGACAGCGCTGGACGCCATCGAGAGAATCAGCAACCGGCGCTTTTCGAAGCGATCGATGATGTAGCCGCCATACAGGGAGAGCAGGGTGGCGACGAACACCGCAATGCCGAGCAGCAAGCCAACGTCCTGCTGGTTGAGCCCCAGCTTGTCGCTGACGAACAACGTGAGCAAAGGGCTGGTGATGGCGCGGCTGACGACGATGGTCAGCGAGCAGATCAACAGGCGGCGGATGAGGGGGGAGTAGCTGGTCACGGCGCGAATATCCTTATTCAATCGGGCCGGCATCAGCCCGATCGTGAGCGCTACTCTAGCAGTCAGACACGCGGTCGTTGCAACGGGATTTGCTTGAGGTGCTGCAGCACAAAATCATTCTTGTCGAACCGCCCGCCCAGCACTGGCGGCAATGCACCGACGGCCGTGCAGACCCAGCGCGGGAGACTGTTGGCGGATGTGAGGGAACGTGGTGTTCAGGCGACCACTGACTCGGCAAACCATTGCTGGTACGGAATCGGCAATTTGCTCGACTCGCCCCGACCGATCGGGAAGTAGGTGAAACCGATGCGTGCCAGACGGTCTGTGTCGTAAAGGTTGCGGCCGTCGAAGATCAGCGGTGCGTTGAGCCGCTGCCGGATCAGTTGAAAGTCTGGCGCCTTGAACTGTTGCCATTCGGTGCAGATGATCAGTGCATCGGCACCGGACAAGACCGACTCGGGTGTACCCATGAGCATCAGCTTCGATTCATCGGGATACAGCTTCTGGGTTTCCTGCATGGCTTCCGGATCGAACGCACGGACATTCGCTCCGGCGGCCCACAAGGATTCGAGCAACACCCGGCTCGGCGCATCGCGCATGTCGTCGGTGTTTGGCTTGAATGCCAGGCCCCACAAAGCAAAGGTTCTGCCACGCAAGTCGCCCTTGTAGAACGCGTTGATGCGCTCGAACAGCTTGTATTTCTGCCGCTCGTTGATGGCTTCCACCGCTTGCAGCAGGTCACTGGAGCAATGGGCCTGTTCAGCGCTGTGGATCAGGGCGCGCATGTCCTTGGGGAAACATGAGCCACCGTAGCCGCAACCGGGGTAGATGAAGTGGTAGCCGATGCGGGAGTCGGCGCCGATGCCCAGGCGTATCGATTCGATGTCGGCACCCAGGTGTTCGGCCAGTTCTGCGATCTGGTTGATGAAGCTGATCTTGGTCGCCAGCATGCAGTTGGCGGCGTACTTGGTCAGCTCGGCGCTGCGCAGGTCCATGAACATGATGCGCTCATGATTGCGGTTGAAGGGCGAGTACAGATCACGCATCACCTCACGCACTTCTTCGCGTTCACAGCCGATGACGATACGGTCAGGGCGTCGGCAGTCGGCCACGGCCGAACCTTCTTTCAAGAACTCCGGATTGGAGACAATATCGAACTGCAATACGCGCCCGACGCTGATCAGGCATTTGTCGATGTGTGCACGCAAGGCATCGCCGGTGCCGACCGGGACGGTGGATTTCTCCACCAGGATCGCCGGTTGCTCGCGATGACGGGCCACGGCGTCGCCCACCGACATCACGTAGCGCAAGTCCGCCGAGCCGTCGTCCCGGGACGGGGTGCCAACCGCGATGAACAGCACCTGCCCGTGCTGGACGGCGAATTTTTCGTCGCTGGTGAACTGCAACCGCCTGGCGTCAAGGCCTTCGCGTACCAGGCTGGCCAGCCCGGGTTCGAATATACTCACGTGGCCCTGCTGGAGCAGTTCGACTTTATTTTCGTCAACGTCCATGCAGACCACGTCGTGGCCGACTTCCGCCAATACCGCTGCCTGCACCAGGCCGACATATCCGCTACCAAATACACTGATTTTCATGGGTCACTCCTTGATTCAGGCGCACGAGCAGGTCGGGATATTGATGGTTATGACGCCGAGGATGAGCAATGCCACGCCAAGGCTTTTCCAGACGGGTCAGCAGACAGGCGACCAGCAGCAATTGCAGGCTCATGGTGCCGCCTGAGGAATAATCAAAACCGAGTCAGGATAGGCAAGGTCATATTTCAATTTGTCTATCGTGTTGAAAAAAGCCACATCCGGCCGTTTCAACCGTCAGGACAATGCCGACGCTGCCCAGTAGTGCAACGGGCGCAAGGCCTGACTCTTGGGCAGCCCTGGGGCTGTAAACGTAAATAGCCTTTACATCATTGTTTTTTTACTTATTAGTTGTTTCACTTAACTGTTTTAATTCAAGGCCGTTTCGTTTGATTGACTTACCTGTATCTGATTCACGCACACCCCTCACCAATCCACTGACCCTGTATCTGGCGCGACTGGCGCCGTCCAGCCAACTGACCATGCGTTATGTGCTGCAGGATGCCGCCGACCGCCTGGGCTTCGAAGACCACGATATCGAGGAAATTCCCTGGCACAATCTGCAGCCAGAGGACGTCATTGCGTTGGTGGCCACCTTGCGTTCGGACGGCTATGCGCCGAACACGTCTTCGCTCTATGTCAACGCGGTGCGTGGGGTGATGAACGAAGCGTGGCGCATGAGCCTGATCTCTCAGGAGCACCTGTTGAAGATGCGTACGGTGAAGGGCATGGCCGGTACACGGCTGTCCCAGGGGCGCAATCTCAGGCGTACGCTGATCCAGGAACTGATGGCGGTCTGCGCTGCCGATCCGCGGCCGCAAGGCCTGCGGGATGCCGCGATCATCGGGATTTTGTACGGTTCAGGGATGCGCAAATCCGAATCGGTGAACCTGGAGCTGAACCAGGTCGATTTCACCGAGCGCAGCCTGCGGGTGACGGCCAAGGGCAACAAGCAGTTGATCAAGTACGCACCGGCCTGGGCCTTCGCCAAGCTTGAAGCCTGGCTCGAGCTGCGCCGTTCGATGCTCAAGGACGGCGAGTCGGACGACCCGTTCCTGTTCAACCGCATTCGCCGTGGCAGCCACATCACCCGGGAGCGCATCACCAAACACGCGATTTACTACATCGCCCGGCAACGGGGCGCGCAGGTCGGGGTGAAAATCATGCCCCACGACTTCCGGCGTTCATTCATCACCCGGGTGATCGAAGAGCATGACTTGTCGATTGCGCAGAAGCTGGCGCACCACAGCAATATCCAGACCACGGCCAACTACGATGTGCGCGATGACAACGAGCGGCGTCGGGCGGTGGATCGATTCGATCTGTGAACGATCACACCTCGCTCAGTACATGGGCATGGCCGATGGTCGAGACCTGAACCGAGCTGCCGGCGGGTGGTGCATACATGCCTGAACTGCGCACCAGCAGTGATCGGCCCGACTGTGCGTTGCGGGTCAATGGCTGCAGTTCCACCGTCAGCGTGCAGGTGTTGCCGCTGAAATCCCGATCGGTGACCACGGCCCGGCAACCGCTGGCTTCCGGGTCGCTGGGGAGGATGCTGGCCAGTTGAAGTTGTTCGGGGCGCAGCATGATCTGCGCCGAACTGTTGTTGCGGTGGTTGTTGACGGGGATCCGTCCCAGGTCGCAATGGGCCCAACCGGCCTCGATGCGCGCGGGCATCACCACGGCATCCCCCAGGAACAGCGCGGTTTGCTCGTCTTCGGGATAGCGGTAAAGGTCCAGCGGATGCCCTGACTGGACCAGTCGGCCATGACGCATCACCGCCAACTGGTCGGCGAACGAAAGGGCTTCGCTCTGGTCATGGGTGACCAGAATGGTGGTGACGCCCGCGTCCTCCAGCAGCCGTGCAACCATCTTGCGCATGGCGGCGCGCAATCCGGTATCGAGCGCCGAGAACGGCTCGTCCAGCAGCATCAGTCGTGGCTGTTGCGCCAAGGCTCGGGCCAGGGCCACGCGCTGTTGCTGGCCACCGGACAATTCATGGGGCCAGCGCTCGGCCATCTTCGCGTCCAGCGCCACGCTGTCCATCAGTTCGGCAACGCGCTGCTGTTTTTCAGTGCCCTTGGTCGCCAGGCCGAAGCCGATGTTCGCTGCCACGGTCATGTGCGGGAACAGTGCGCCGTCCTGTGGCACGTAGCCGATCAGGCGTTGATGGGCCGGCACTTCGTGGGTGCCGTCGACCAGGGTCTGGCCGTTGAGCGACAGGCGTCCGGAATCGGGGAACTCGAAACCGGCAATCATCCGCAGCAACGTGGTCTTGCCCGAGCCGGAGGGGCCTACGATGACCGTGCGACTGCCGCTGGGCACCGAGAGGCTGACGTTGTCCAGGGCGCAATGGGCACCATAGGACTTGTAGAGGGCATTCAATTCAAGAGTGTTCATCGGCCAGCCGTTTTTTTCGATTGGTGATAAAGAAGTCCGGTCAACGGAAGCGACAGCACAACCATCAATAAGGCGTAGGGTGCGGCGGCTGCGTAATCGATTTCGCTGGTCAAGGCCCAGAACCCGGTCGCCAGGGTGCGCGTGCCGTTCGGGGCCAGCAGCAGTGTGGCGGTCAATTCGTTGGTGATCGCCAGGAACACCAGCGCCGCGCCGGCGGCCGCCCCCGGGGCAGCCAGGCGCAAGGTGATCAGCCACAGTGCCCGGGCTGGCGAGCGGCCAAGGCTGCGGGCAATGTTTTCCAGTTCCACCGGGGCCTGGGCAATGCCCGCGCGCAGGCTCACCAGGGCACGGGGCAAGAACATCAACAGGTACGCCAGCAGCACGGTGAAGGTGGTCTGGTATATCGGCCGGGCAAAGTGGATCGTGACGGTCACCAGTGCCAGCGCCACGATAATGCCGGGCAAGGAACTGGTGATGTAGTTGCAGCTTTCCAGCACCCGTTGCAGTCGACCGGGGTAGCGGATCGACAGCCAGGCAATCGGGATCGCCGCGCAGGTGGTCAGCGCCGCGCCCCCGATGCCCAGAAGCAGGGTTTGCTCAAGTGCGGGCAACAATTCGGCCATGTCCCAGACTTCCACGCCTCCGGCGATGAGCCACTTGCCCAGGGTGATCAAGGGCACGCCAAGGGCCAGGGCGCAGGTCATGATCTGCAGCGTCAGCGAGAGCAGGGTGGATACCGGTTTCAGGCGTACGACCCGTTGCTCCCGGGCGCTACCCGAACCGACGCGGGCGTAACGCGCAGAACCCCGGGCGGCGGATTCGGCCGTCAACATCGCCAGGCAACACAGCGCCAGCACACTGGCCAGCATGTGCGCCGCTGCGCCGTTGAAGGTCGATTTGAACTGATCGAAGATCGCGGTGGTAAAGGTGTCGAAGCGGATCATGGCGTACAGGCCATATTCGGCCAGCAGGTGCAGGCCGACCAGCAAGGCGCCGCCGCAGATCGCCAGGCGCAATTGTGGCAACACTACGCGGAAAAACACTTTCCAGGGTTTGAGTCCCATGGACTCGGCGACGTCTTCGATGGCCGGATCGAGCCGGCGCAAAGTGGCGGCTACCGGCAAATACAGGAACGGGAAGTAGGCGATGACCGAGACCAGGACACCGGCAAACAAGCCGTGAATCGGAGGCACCAGGCTGACCCAGGCGTAGCTGTGAACGAACGCAGGCACTGCCAGCGGCGCGGTGGCCAGCAACGACCACCAGCGCCGCCCCGGCAGATTCGTGCGTTCCGTGAGCCACGCCAGCGTCACCCCCAGCGCGACGCACAAGGGAATCGTCAGCAGCACCAGCAGCACGGTGTTGACCAGCAGTTCACCGACCCGAGGGCGGAACACCAGGGTCACAACGGTTGACCAGCCGGTTTGCAGGGACACACCAATAACGTAGGCGATCGGTAGCAGTGCCAGTAATGAAACCAGCACCGACAAACCGATCACCCATACACCGCCACGTCCCGCAAAGACTCCGCGGGAGCGTCGACGCAAATGTGCGGGTGTCGCCTCAGCGACCTCCGCAGGCAGGGTTTCTGGCATCAATTAGAGCAGTCCGGCCTGTGTCATCAGCTCCACGGCTTTTTTACTGTCGAGTTTTGACGCATCGACAGTCGGCGCATCGAGTTGATTCAGAGGCACCAGTTTAGGGTTGGATTCAGCGCCTTTACCCACGGCGTATTCAAACGACTTGCCGTTCTTCAGGACAGCCTGGCCATCCTTGCCGGTAATGTACTTGAGGAACGCCTGGGCTTGGTCCTGGTGTTTACTGGAAGCGAGGACGCCGCCGCCGGAGATGCTAACAAAAGCGCCCGGGTCTTTGTGCCTGAAATAGTGCAGGGCGGTGTTCTTGCTGTTTTCGCCGGTCTTGGACTGATCCACCAGGCTGTAATAGTGGTAAATCACGCCGCTGTCGATCTGCCCGGCATTCACGGCCTTGAGTACCGAGCTGTTGCCACGGTAGTTGGCATAGTTGGTTTTCATCGCCTTGAGCCAATCCAGCGTGGCGGCTTCACCCTTTTGTTGGAGGATGGCAGCGACGATGGCCTGGAAGTCAGCACCACCGGGCGATGCACCCCAGCGACCCTTCCAGCTCGGTGAAGCCAGGTCCATGATCGATTTCGGCAGGTCGGCTTCTGGCAGTTTGCTCGGGTTGTAGACGAACACCGTGGAGCGCGCGGCGATGCCTACCCATTTGCCGTGGGCCGGACGGTAGGCGGAGTCAATCTGCTCCAGCGTGGCCTTATCGACAGGCGCAAACAACCCGGCGTTGTCGACCAGGACCATGGCCGGGGAGTTCTCGGTCAGGAATACGTCCGCCGGCGAAGCCGCGCCTTCCTGCACGATCTGGTTGCCCATTTCGGTGTCATCGCCGTTGCGCAAGGTGACGGGAATACCGGTCTCCTGGGTAAAACCCTCGACCCAGGCCTTGGTCAGGCCTGCGTGTTGCGCGTTGTACACCACGATGCCGACGGAGTCGGCTGCATAGGCCTGGCCAGCGCTCAGCAAAGCGGTGGCCAGCAGGGCCTTTTTCAAGAACGAAGGGATTTTTGGAATCATTCTGTGGGCTGCTCCTGGTACATTTTTTGAAAGTCATGGGCATTGAAACGCCAGTTAACCAATGCGAATCATTTGCATGTTTTTGAAGTGCGGGAAATGTAGAGATCCAAATGAGAAAATAACGTCAAAAAAACCGTTAATACATGTAATTTTCATTCAGATTAGCAGCACTGTGCCCCCTGTGTTTCGACTCGTCGATCAAACGATGCCGCCGATCAGAATATGACGCTGCCCCGGCTGCCTTTTTGTCGTGTGCCTCGGCGTATTTGACGTTGCCAGTTGCTGCGGGCCGCCTGTCGCGGGGAATGACAGCAGGAAACAGGAAGGACGGATTAACGGCGAACTTGTCGCCGTTAATCCTGGGGATGAATACATTCAGGGCGCAGGGCAGGTTGCCTGTGGTCTGACGGCAGCCTGGCTGATCAGCGCGGCCAGGCGTTTGACGTTGTTTTGCTGGGCAAGCACCAGGTCATCGATGCTCGCACCCGAGGGCGTTTGCAGGGTGCTGCGGCAAATCAACCGTGCCGTGTCGCCGGTGCTGGCGCTGCGCAGGCGCCATTCCACGTCCATCAAGGCGTACTGGCCGGGCACCGAGTCGAAACGCTGCACATCGACCCGCACCGAGTGTCGGCCTTGTACAGGACTGTTGTTCAGTTGATCGACCAACGCACTGCGCAGTTCGTCCAACAGGGTCGCGCCCCACCATTGGGTTTCCAGGATCGCCAGGCCACTGTTGCCCTCGCGAATGACGATCTGCGCACGATCGACCTGGGGCGGCACGCTGATCGACTCGATCTGGATCACGCCGACGGTGGTCCTTGAGTGATTGCCCTCCTGGGCCGGGGTCAGGGTATGGAATTGAATCGGGTCACTGCGGCAGGCGGCGAGCAGCAACATCGCGGTGACCAGGGTGAACTTCAGCGGTAAAGCCATGGGTGTTGCTCCTGTGTTCAATTGCGCGGTGGCCCTTGCAGATCCATGGGGGCGGCATTATTCGGACGACCGCGAAGCAGCGATTCCGGATGCCGTCCCAGGTAATCCGAAAGATCACGCAAGGATCTCGACGTGCGTCCCAGTTCATCCAGGGTTAGCCCCAGTTTTTCCCGTTGCGGCGAATCCTCGGCTAAGGTCGAACTGGCCGACTGCAGGGTCGAATTGGCCGTTTCCAGCGTCTTGCTGACATCCGACAAAGTGGTTTGCACGCCAGGCAAGATCTTTCCGTTGAATTGCATCATGCCTTTGCGCAGCTCGACGAGATTGCCATCGAGATTGCCGGCAATACGCTCGATCGGCAGTTTGTTGATCTTGTCGACCATGGATTCGAGTTTTTCCTGCAATTGCTCGAGGCTGCCGGGAATGGTCGGAATCATGACCGGGCGTGCGTTTACATCGAAGGCGACCTTGTCGGTCTTGGGGTAGAAGTCCAGGGCAATGTACAACTGGCCGGTCAGGAAGTTGCCGGTGCGGGCCTGGGCACGCAGGCCGTTTTCGATAAAGGTACCGATCAAGCGTACGCCAGCGGCTTCGTTATCAGGGTCATGATTGAGCGCCTTGAGCATTTTGACATGGGCCTGGCCCAGGCGCTGCGGGTAGATCACGATACCGACGTTGACCGGGAAAGAGCGCTTTTTCTCGTCGTAATCCAGATTGACCGCCACTACCTTGCCGATTTCCACACCGAGGAACTCCACCGGGGCATCGACCTTGAGCCCGCGCAGTGCCTGGTCGAAGCGCATGGCCAGGTATTGCGGCTTGCCGTTCGGCGGGGCCAGGGCGGTTTGTTGGTCCTCGAACAATTCGTAGGCGTACTCTGCGGCAGCCGGCTTGTCGTTGGGGCTGTAGTCGGGCGCGCGGAAGGCAATGCCGCCCACCAGCAAGGAAGACAGCGACTCGGTCTTGACCGCAAAGCCATTGGCGCCGACGTTCACGTCAATGCCGCTTGCGTTCCAGAAACGGGTGTTTTCGGTGACGTACTTGTCATTGGGTGCATGGATGAACAGTTCAATGTTCACGCCCTTGCCATCCGGGTCCAGCGCGTAGGCCACCACTTGGCCCACGGGGATCTTGCGGTAGTAGACCGGAGAGCCGATGTCCAGCGACCCCAGGTCCTGGGTGAACAGAGTAAAACGCTTGCCCGGTTCGCCGTAGGTGATGGGTGGCGGATTCTCCAGTCCGATGAAGTTTTTTGCCCGGCCGTTGGCCTGGCCGATATCGGCCCCGATGTAATCGCCCGACAGCAGCGTATCGATCCCCGACACACCGCCCGCGCCAATGCGCGGCCGCACGACCCAGAACTGCGAATCTTCGCGGGTAAAGCTTTCGGCCTGCTTTTCCAGTTTGATGGTGGCGTTGACGCTTTTCTGGTCACTGCTGAGCTCCACATCGGAGACATGACCAATCACGACATTGCGGTATTTGACCTCGGTCTTGTTCGCGGTCAGGCCGTTACCGGTCTTGAACGTGACAACGATGGTCGGGCCTTGCTGCAAAATGCTGTGGACCACCAGCGAAATACCCACCAGCACCGCGACGATCGGGACGATCCAGACCAGCGAAACGCTGAAACGGCGGGTCTTGATCGGCGCCTGCCCGGGGGCTTGTGGCCCGTCAGTGGCTTGTGACTTCATCAGTGACCTCCTCATTGTGTGGGTTTTCCCGTTCTTTATCCCAGATCATGCGGGGATCGAAACTCATTGCCGAAAGCATGGTGAACACCACTACCAGACCAAAGAACAGAATGCCCGGGCGCGGTTCGATGTCGGCCAGGGCCTGGAATTTCACCAGCGAGGCCACCAGGGCGACCACGATCACATCGAGCATCGACCAGTAACCGATGACTTCGACGAAGCGGTACAGCGTCGACCGCTCCTTGCGTGCCCACTCGCTGTCGCGTTGCACGGTGACCAGCAGCAATGTGATGGCGACGAACTTGATTCCCGGCACCGCGATACTGGCAATGAATATGATCAGGGCGATATCCCAGGCCCCGGCTTCCCAGAACTCCAGCACGCCGCTCATGATCGTGCTGTCGGCGCCGTTGCCGACCATCTCGGTGTTCATCACCGGCAACAGGTTGGCCGGGATGTAGAACACCAGGGCCGCGATCATGTAGGCCCAGGTGCGGGCCAGAGAATTGGCTTTGCGCCGGTGCAGCGGTGCACCGCAACGCTCGCATTCGTGGGGCTCGCAAGTCATGTCGCAGGCCAGGCCGCAGGTGTGGCACAGGCACAGGTTGAGCTCGTCGGCGTAAGGAGGCGTGCTCATACAATGTCCCATAGTTCGCGAATGTCGCGCCCGGCGATGCGAATCATCATCAGGCTCAGCGCCGCCAGGGCAAACAACCCTATGCCGGGCAGCACATCGAGCAGTCCGGCGAGCTTGATCACCGCGACCATGGCGCCCAGCAGGCAGACTTCGAGCATGCTCCAGGGCCTGAGGGTTTCCAGCCAGCGCATGCAGAATTTGAATCCGGGCGAGCGTCGCCCGCCGAGTGCAAAGCCCAGCACCCAGATCAGCAGCAGCAACTGGAAAATCGGCGCGATGATCATGGCGATTGCCGCCACCATGGCGATGAAGGTGATAGGCCCCAGGCTCAGGGCCAGCACCGAGTCCCAGAGCGTTGCGCTGTTCTTCACGCCTTTGAGGTTGATGCTCATTACCGGATAGAAATTGGCGAATATCCAGAGCATCAACGCGGTGAAGGTCAACGCAAGACGCTGCTCCACAGTGAGGCCGTTATAGCGCTGAAGCACGCCGCCGCAGCGTGTACACAGGGTTTTTTGATGTTTGGCGAGCGTCACTTTTTGGTACACGCTGTCGCAGTGCTCGCAGATGATCAGCTGATCAGTAGTTGCCATGGGTCAAGCTCGACAGAAGGCAGGAAGTTCAGAGCACTCCCTCAATATAGAAGTGACTCGCAATTGAGCAAATCGAAAGTCGAAACAAGGGGATGGTAGAAGAGGGAATACGTAAACAGTGTGGGAGCGAGCTTGCTCGCGATAGCGGTGTGCCAGACAACCCAATCATTGGATTTCAGGTCGCTATCGCGAGCAAGCTCGCTCCCACAGTGGTTAGCAGGCGCCCGGCGGGACTACGTCAGCCCAGCATTTCCCGCATCCGATACCAGAACATGCCAAGGGCCAGCAAGGGTGAACGCAGGGCGCGTCCGCCGGGGAAGGTCATGTGCGGCACGGCGCTGAACACGTCGAAGCCTTTGCTGTGGCCGGCATGGATCGCTTCGCCCAACAACTTCGCGCACCAGTGGGTAACGTTCAGGCCATGGCCTGAGTAGCCCTGGGCGTAGAACACGTTCGGGTGCTGGCTCAGGCGCCCGACCTGGGGGAAACGGTTGGCCGAGATGCCGATCTTGCCGCCCCACTGATAGTCGATGCGCACATCGGCCAGTTGCGGGAACACCTTGAGCATCTGCGGGCGCATGTAGGCGGTGATGTCCGAAGGATCGCGCCCGGAGTAATGGCAGGCACCACCGAACAACAAGCGCCGGTCAGCCGAGAGCCGGTAGTAATCCAGGCCGACCTTCTGGTCGCACAGCGCGACGTTGTGCGGGATCAGTTTTGCAGCGGCCTCTTGCGATAAGGGTTCGGTGGCGATGATGTAGCTGCCTGCCGGGAGTACTTTGCCGCTGAGCTTCGGTTCGAGCTCTTCCAGATGGGCATTGCAAGCAAGCACCAACGTGCCTGCACTCACAGTGCCACCGGCGCAGCGCACTTGCACCGTGCTGCCATGGATCAACTCCAGCACCGGGCTCTGCTCGAAAATCCGCACCCCAAGGGACTCGGCAACTTGCGCTTCGCCAAGGACCAGGTTCAGCGGATGCAAATGCCCAGAGCCCATGTCCACCAGGCCGCCGGCGTACACACCGGAGTTCACCACCTGTTCACGGATTTGTTCTGGCGCCACCAGTCGGGTTTCAAAGGCGTAGCCGGATTCAATCAGTTGCCCCTGCTCGGCCTTGAGCGCCTTGAACTGGGCCGGGGTATTGGCCAGTTCGCAGAAGCCCCAACTCAGGTCGCAATCGATGCCGCGCTCGCGGATGCGATTGGCCACGACTTGCACCGACTCGTTCCCAGCGTGTTCCAGGTATTGCACGCCATCGGCGCCGATGTGCTTGGCGAAACCGCTGACGTCATGGCCGATACCACGAATCAACTGGCCGCCGTTGCGCCCGCTGGCGCCCCAGCCGATCCGTCGGGCCTCCAGCAGGACCACCGAGAGCCCACGCTGGGCCAGCTCGATGGCGGTGTTGATGCCGGTGAAACCCGCGCCGACCACGCAGACATCGGCCACCAGGTCCGAGGCCAGCGCGGGGCGCTGCCTCATGCCCTTGGCGGACGCTGCGTAATAGGAGTGGGTGTGTTCCTTGGTGTACTGATTCATTTGTTGGACTTCACTTTGCTCCACGAACGGGTCATCAGGCGCATGATCGACTGCGGCGGCGTGGTAGAGATGTAGAGTTTGTCGAGGACTTCCTGGGACGGATAAACCTCGGGGTTGCTGACCAGCTCAGGGTCCATGTACTGCTTGGCGGCCGGGTTCGGGTTGGCGTAGCCGACCGACTCACTGACCTTGGCGATCACTTGCGGGTCCAGCAGGTAGTTGATGAAGGCATGAGCTTCCTTCGGGTTGCTGGCGTCGGCGGGGATGGCCAGCAGGTCGAACCACAGGTTGGCGCCTTCCTTGGGAATGGCGTAGGCGATGTTCACGCCGTTGCCGGCTTCCTTGGCGCGGTTGGCGGCCTGGAACACATCACCCGAGTATCCGAACGCCACGCAGATGTCGCCGTTGGCCAGGTCCGAGACGTACTTGGAGGAATGGAAGTAGGTGATGTAGGGGCGAATGCTCAGCAGCTTGGCTTCGGCCTTCTTGAAGTCCTCGGGGTTTTCGCTGCGCGGGTCCATGCCCATGTAGTTGAGCATCGCCGGGAACACTTCGTCCGCCGAGTCCATCATCGACACGCCGCAGGCGCTGAGCTTCTTGATGTTCTCCGGTTCGAACAGCACGGCCCAGGAGTCGATCTTGTCGATGCCCAGCACAGCCTTGACCTTGTCGACGTTATAGCCGATGCCGTTGGTGCCCCACAGGTACGGCACCGAGTGTGCGTTGCCCGGATCGTTTTTCTCCAGCAGCGCCAGCAATTTCGGGTCGAGGTTCTTGAAATTTGGCAGTTGCTCGCGATCGAGCTTGAGGAACGCGCCGGCCTTCACCTGGCGGGCGAGGAAGTGGTTGGACGGCACCACCACGTCATACCCGGTACGACCGGCAAGCAGTTTGCCTTCCAGGGTTTCGTTGGAATCGAATACGTCGTAGATCACCTTGATCCCGGTCTTGGCCTGAAAGTCGGCGAGGGTGGTTTCGCCGATGTAGTCGGTCCAGTTGTAGACGCTGACCTGTGGCTGAGCCTGGGCACCGGCACTGAACAGTGCTGCCAGCGCGACCGGGACCATGGATTTCAAAAGACGCATGTCGATACCTCTTGGAATTATTGGGTTATATCGATGTTTCTTTGGTGTTCTGGCGGCCCTCATCGCGAGCAAGCTCGCTCCCACAGGGGAGCGCATTTCAAATGTGGGAGCGAGCTTGCTCGCGATGAGGCCGTTACGGACAGTGAAGATCTCAGACGCTGAGCATCAGGAACTCACGCTCCCAGGAGCTGATCACCCGTTTGAAGTTCTCGTGCTCGGCGCGTTTGACCGCGACATAGCCCCGCACGAACTTGCTGCCCAGGTAACGGCCAATGGTGTCGCACTCTTCCATCTGGGTCAGGGCGTCCTCGATGGTGATCGGCAGGCGCAGGTTGCGACGCTCATAGGCGCGGCCCTGTACTGCAGCGCTTGGCTCGATGCGTTCGACCATGCCCAGGTAACCACACAGCAGGCTGGCGGCGATGGCCAGGTACGGGTTGGCGTCAGCGCCCGGCAGACGGTTCTCGACGCGCATGGCGTCGGGGCTGGAGGTCGGCACGCGCAGGCCGACGGTGCGGTTTTCTTCGCCCCACTCGACGTTCACCGGTGCCGAGGTGTCCGGCAGGAAGCGGCGGAAGGAGTTGACGTTCGGCGCGAACATCGGCAGCACTTTCGGGATGTACTTCTGCAGGCCGCCAATGTGATGCAGGAACAGTTCGCTCATGTTGCCATCGGCATCGGCGAAGATCGGCTGGCCGGTGGCAATGTCCACCACGCTCTGGTGAAGGTGCATGGCGCTGCCAGGTTCATCGCCAACCGGCTTGGCCATGAAGGTTGCCGCCACGTTGTGCTTGAGCGCCGCTTCACGCATGGTGCGCTTGAACACGGTGATCTGGTCGGCCAGGTCCAGGGCATTGCCATGACGGAAGTTGATTTCCATCTGCGCCGGGCCGTCTTCGTGGATCAGCGTGTCGAGGTCCAGACCTTGCAGTTCGCACCAGTCGTAGACGTCTTCGAACAGCGGGTCGAATTCGTTGGCCGCGTCGATGGAGAACGACTGACGACCGCTTTCGGCACGCCCCGAACGGCCCATCGGCGCCTTGAGCGGCAGGTCCGGGTCTTCGCAGCGCTGGGTCAGGTAGAACTCCATTTCCGGCGCGACAATCGGCCGCCAGCCTTTATCGGTGTACAACTGCAGGACTTTCTTCAGCACATTGCGCGGCGACAGTTCGATCGGGTTACCGAACTTGTCGAAGGTGTCGTGGATCACGATGGCGGTCGGCTCGATGGCCCATGGCACCACGTAGACGGCGTCGGCGTCCGGCTTGCAGACCATGTCGATATCGGCCGGGTCGAGCAGGTCGTAGTAGATGTCGTCGTCGACAAAGTCCCCGGTTACCGTTTGCAAAAGGACACTTTCCGGCAGGCGCATGCCTCGCTCATGCAGGAACTTGTTGGTCGGTGCAATTTTGCCGCGTGCAATGCCGGTCAGATCGCTGACGACGCACTCGACTTCGGTAATCTTGTGATCTTTCAGCCAAGTGAACAGCTGATCGAAAGGGACATTCATAAAGACCTCGTTATTGGTTTTATTAACGCCAGGGGAGACCGGTTTCATCCGCCAGACACTTCCCCTGTAGCGCGTTGACGACTATCTTGTGCGAGCCTTGCGGTTCCATCTATCCACTTTAAGCAGCATAAAACGCACCAAAAGAGTGCGTAAGGTCGCCCCATGACAGGTTCCAGTTCCCTCCAGGTCCAAGCGTTCAACACCGCCGATGTCGCCGAGCAAATCCGCGCCACGCCGGGTTGGGTGCAGCAATACCAGCAGATGTCGCCGGGGCACTTCGCGGGTAGGGTGCGTTATCTGGATCTGCAGGGCGTGGAGATTTACGAAGAGTCGATGAACACCCGGGTCGAGCAGA
The DNA here is from genome assembly GCF_058807755.1 of Pseudomonas sp. GW821-FHT12A04. NCBI lineage: Bacteria > Pseudomonadati > Pseudomonadota > Gammaproteobacteria > Pseudomonadales > Pseudomonadaceae > Pseudomonas > Pseudomonas sp. GW821-FHT12A04. The sequence continues at coordinate 293,282 of NZ_JBXAQZ010000003.1, read as the reverse complement.
ATTTCAGCGCGCCCCAGGGTTCGTTATCGTTCTGTTTCGATCGCGGTGACAACGCGCTGTACGTGTTGAATGGCGAAAGCCGCAACATCTGGATCACCCCGGAGAACTACCAGGAAATCGCCGTGGTGTTCGGGCCGGAGTTTGTAAAGCGCCACCGCCTGGACATCGCCAGGCTTGAAGGGTTGTTCATGGCACCGCTCAACGCCCAGCAGAACGCGCTGTTTTGCCGTTGGCTCAGCGGAACCTTGACGCGGCTGTCGCAGACCTTCGATCCACCGAGCCGCGAAGCGCTGACCCAGCAACTGCTGGAAGATTGCCTGTTCATCCTCGACAACGCGTGTGTCGGCCTCGACCAGGGCGCCTTGCAGCGTCGGGCCGGGGAGCGTTCGATCATGAAACGGGTAGGGGAATGGGCCGCGGACACCCCGGAAGAACATCTCAATCTGCTGGAATTGTCCCAGATCGCGGGGTTTTCACTGCGTCAGTTGCAGCATGCGTTCAAGACCTACACCGGCATGTCGCCGACCCAGTGGCTGCGCCTGCGCCGACTCAACAGTGCCCACCGCGAATTGCTGAGTCGCACGCCGACGCAAACCACCGTGGCTGAAGTGGCGATGCATTGGTCGTTCTGGCATCTGGGGCGGTTTTCCAGCAGCTATCGTGCGCTGTTCAAGGAATTGCCGAGCGACACCCTCAAGCGTGCGAGTGTCACGCCGTCCCCTGGTCGCGGCCGACGTTAGAACGTCGGCGGTGTAATCACCCAGATCACCACCGCATCGACATCGCCAGGGTTGCCATAGCGGTGCGGTTCCTGGCTGGAAAAGCTGAAGCTGTCGCCTTCATTGAGCTGGAAATGGCGCTCGCCCACCCACAACTCGAAACTCCCCGAGAGCAAGTAGCCGGCTTCTTCACCGTCGTGGCTGTAGCTTTGCTGGCTGTAGGTGCCGGGCGGGAAACGCGAGTGGAGCATTTCCAGTTGGCGGTTGGCTTGCGGTGTCAGCAACTGGTCGACGATGCCGTCTTCGTAATGCACGTTCAGGCGGCTGTTCTTGCGCACCACGATGCCATCGTCTTCGGGCGCGGTGACCGCTTCACTGGCGAAGAACCACTGGATGGTGACGCCGAGGCTGCGGGCAATGTTGAACAGCGCCGGAATCGACGGGTAGGCGAGGTTGCGTTCCAGCTGGCTGATGTAGCCAGCGGTGAGTTCGCTCTGTTGCGCCAGTTCCGTCAGGGTCATGCCCCGACGCTTGCGCAGGCCGCGAATGCGCGTGCCGAGAAAGTGCGGTTCGGCGTTGCCGGGTGCGGGCTGTGTGGTGCTGCTGTTGCTCATGGTCAAATCCGAACCGGGAGGAGTGGCGCAAATCCCCGTAGGAGCGAGCTCTGCTCGCGATGGTCACCAACGATAACGCTGGAAGCCTGATACCCAGCGGTGTTCTCGGGTTCATCGCGAGCAGAGCTCGCTCCTACAGGGTTGGTGTTAGCCGTCTAAGCCCCGGAGTATAAACAGCCTTAAAGCTCCCACGCGACTTTAAGGCCTTCATAAATTGCTTCTTCGGCGGTGCGCGGCGCCAGGCAGTCACCGATCCGGCGAAACTCCACCAGCCCTTGCAACTCCGCGCCCAGGGTATCGACCGGCTGATGCCCCTGGCACAGCACCAGCGTGTCGATGTTCTCCATCAGCATCGGTTCGCCACTGGCGGTGTGTTGCAGGTAAACCGTGTTGTCATCGCAGCCATACAACCGCGCATATGGCGTGATCGGCACCCCCAGTTTATGCAGCTCGCCGGCCAGTTGATCGCGCACGTACAGCGGCAGGTTTTCCCCGCAATGGGTGCCATTGACCGCGAGTTGCACCTGATGCCCGGCGCGAACCAGGCGTTCGGCGATGCCGGGGCCGATCCAGTCGCAGCGCCAGTCCACGACCACCACGGAGCGACCAATCTTTACTTCATCGCGCAATACCTGCCAGGCGTCCACCACCTGCAACTCACCACCGCGCTCGAAGGGCGGCCAGTAGGGCTCGGCACCGGTAGCGACGATCACCATGTCCGGTTTTTCCTGCTCCACCAGTGCCCGGTCGACTCGGGTATTGCGCACTACGCGCACGCCGGCCAGTTCCATTTCCCGCTGCAGGTTGGTGCTGGCACCGCCGAATTCGCTGCGCCGTGGCAGCAATTGCGCGAGCAACACCTGACCGCCCAGTTGCGAATTGGCTTCGTACAACGTCACCTCATGCCCGCGCTGGGCCGCGACGGTGGCGGCTTTCATCCCGGCCGGGCCACCGCCGGCGATCATGATGCGTTTGCGCTGTGGCGCTTGTCGCCGTTCGCCGAAGATCAGTTCGCGTCCGGTTTCCGGGTGCTGGATACAGGAAATCGGCAAGCCCTTGTGGAAGTGGCCGATGCACGCCTGATTGCAGGCAATGCACGCCCGCACGTCTTCGACGCGGCCGGTGTCGGTCTTGTTGGGCATTTGCGGATCGCAGATCAGTGCCCGGGTCATGCCGCACACATCGGCTTGGCCACGAGCCAGAATCAGTTCGGCTTCCTGGGGTTGGTTGATGCGCCCGGTGACGAACAACGGAATGTTCAAACTGGCCTTGAACGTTCCGGCTTCCCTGGCCAGGTACGCGGCTTCGATCGCCATGGGCGGCACGATATGTACCGCGCCGCCAAGGGAAGCCGAGGTGCCGGCGACGATATGCACGTAATCGAGCTGCGCTTGCAGTGACTGCACGGCGGCCAGGGATTCGTCCTCGGTCAGGCCTTCCGGGTCGCGCTCGTCGGCGGAAATGCGCAGGCCGATTATGAACTGCTCGTCGGTCGCCGCGCGCACGGCGGCGATGACCTCGCGCAGAAAACGCAAACGCTGGTCCAGCTCACCGTTGTAGCCATCGGTACGCCGGTTGACCCGCGGATTGATGAACTGTGCCGGCAGGTAACCGTGGCTGGCCACGACCTCGACGCCATCAATGCCTGCCTGATGCAGGCGGCGGGCGGCAGCGGCATAACCGGCGACGATCTCGTCGATCATTGCCTGGTCCAGCGCGCGGGGCATCACCCGGAAACGTTCGTTGGGCACCGACGATGCGGAATAGGCCACCGCCAGCAGGCCATCGCTGGACTCCATGATCTCCCGCCCCGGATGGAACACCTGGGACAACACCAGGGTGCCGTGGGCATGGCAGGTTTGCGCCAGTTTGCGGTAGCCCTCGATGCACGCATCGTCGGTGGCCATCAGCACGTGGGAGGTGTAGCGCGCACTGTCATGCACCCCGGCCACTTGCAGCACGATCAGCCCGGCTCCGCCTTCGGCCCGCGCCCGGTGATAGGCGATCAATTGCTCATTGACCAGGTTGTCGGTGGGCATCGACGTGTCGTGACCACTGGACATGATGCGGTTCTTCAGGCGCTTGCCACGGATCTCCAGGGGTTCGAACAGGTGCGCGAAGGCGGGTGCAGAGGTCGGCATGGTGCGGGTACTCCTGGCAGGCTACCTCTGTAGGAGCGAGCTTGCTCGCGATGGACGTTAACGATAACGCGTGTTGTCTGGATGAACGCGTCGCCCTCAGGTCCATCGCGAGCAAGCTCGCTCCTACAGAGGCATAAGGTTTTCGGTGTTATTATTTTTATCTATAGAAATTTACCTTCAGTAAAAAATCAACTTGTTTTTTTACTATGCCTTGCAGTAGTTTCGTCTCGAGCCCGCTCCAGGGCCAAACCTCACAACAATAAAAAAGGGCTGCGCGGGCCTTGGGTCCCGTGGCACCTGCAAGAGGAACCACTGATGAAATCGCACACGCTCAAGCACGGTTTTTATCCCTTGGTGTTGTCCGTGGCCATGGGCCTGGGCAGCGCTCAGGCAGCATCGGACATGGTGGTGGTCGGATACGGCGGAGCCGGACAAAAAGCCCAGGACGTGGCGTTCTTTCAACCCTTCGCCGCCGTGGATCAAAGCAAAGTGATCCAGAGCGAATACAACGGCGAAATGGCCAAAATCAAAGTGATGGTCGATACCGGCAACGTCGACTGGGACGTAGTGCAGATCGAAGGCCCGGACCTGATGCGCGGTTGCGAGGAAGGCATGTACGAGCGCCTGGACTGGACCCGTCTGGGCCATGCCGACCAGTTGATCCCCGAAGCGGCACAGGAATGCGGCTCCGCTGCGCTGGTGTGGAGCGTGGCCATTGCCTACGACACCGACAAACTGGCCCAGCCCCCGACCTCGTGGGCAGACTTTTGGGACGTGAAGAAAACCCCCGGCAAGCGTGGGCTGCGTAAACGCGCGGTGTACAACCTGGAATTCGCCTTGCTGGCGGACGGGGTCAAGACCGAAGACGTCTACAAGGTACTCAGCACCCCGCAGGGTGTGGACCGGGCATTCGCCAAACTCACTGAACTCAAGCCTTACATCCAGTGGTGGGAGGCGGGCGCGCAACCGCCGCAATGGCTGACCGCCGGCGATGTGGTAATGACCTCGACCTACAGCGGGCGCATCGCCGACGCCGCGCAGAAAGGCAGCCACCTGGGTCTGGTCTGGCCCGGCAGCCTGTACGGCATGGATTACTGGGCGATCATCAAAGGGTCCAAGCATGTGGATCAGGCCAAGCGATTCATTGCCTTCGCCAATCAACCGGACGCCCAGGTCAACTACGTGCAACAGATCCCATATGGCCCGACCAACACCCAGGCCGCCGCACGGCTGGACGACAAACTGGCGCAATGGGTGCCCACTGCGCCGCAGAACCTCAAGGGCGCACTGTCGATGAACGTCGGTTTCTGGGTCGATCATGGCGAAGAGCTCGAAGAGCGCTTCAACGCCTGGGCCAGCAAATAACTGCCGATGGCTGGACGTGTCCGAGCGTCCAGCCTTACTGTCTGCCCCAGCCGATCAGCCTGGAGAACCACAAAAATGAACAACATCGCCACCCACCTGGCACCCGAACGCAGCGCCACCGAGCAGCGCCTGCGTGAGGAACTGGCGGCCTGTTACCGCTTGATTGCGCACTTTCGCATGACCGATTTGATCTTCACCCACATCTCGGTGCGCATTCCGGGGCCGGAGCATCACTTTCTGATCAACCCTTACGGGCTGATGTTCGATGAAATAACCGCGTCCAATCTGGTGAAGATCGACCTTGATGGTCACGCTGTGGAACCGTCGCCGTACCCGGTCAATCCGGCTGGCTTCGTGATCCACAGCGCTATTCATGGCGCCCGCGAAGATGCGCAATGTGTGTTGCACACCCACACCAAATCCGGTTGCGCGGTGGCGGCGTTGAAGTGCGGGCTGTTGCCGGTGAACCAGATTTCCATGGAGTTCTACGGCCGTGTTGCCTACCACGACTATGAGGGCGTGGCGCTGGATTTGAGCGAGCAAAAAAGGCTGGTGGCGGACCTGGGCGACAAATCGGTACTGATGCTGCGCAACCATGGTTTGCTGACCGTCGGTGAGACGGTGAGCCAGGCGTTCCTGCGCATGTACTACCTGGAAAAGGCCTGTGAAATCCAGTTGGCCGCCCAGGCCGCCGGTGAAGTCGTACTGCCGTCTGACGAGGTCTGCGCGCATACCGAGCGGCAGTTCAATGATCCGGGGCGGCCGTTGGAGGAGGGTGAGCTGGCTGACCCGGATGCCATGCAACTGGCCTGGGCTGCGTTGTTGAGAATGCTGGATCGAGTGGCGCCGGGTTACCGCGACTGATCCAGATCCTGTGTTGTATGGACTGACGCCATCGCGAGCAAGCTCGCTCCCACAGGGCAAACCACTGTGGGAGCGAGCTTGCTCGCGATGGGCGCGCCACGGTCCCCCTGGCTTACACCCGACTAGAGAAACTGCCCGCTCTTGCTGTACATTCGTTCAGCCCGCCGCTACCCCGCGCGGGCCTAAACGATTGAACCAAGGAGCGTGTCGCCCATGAATCAGGAAGCCCGTTTTTCCCGCATGGAACCGGAGTTGCGCAAAGCCAACCTGATCGAGGCGACGCTGGTGTGCCTCAAGCGTCATGGCTTCCAGGGCGCGTCGATCCGCAAGATTTCCGCCGAGGCCGGGGTCTCGGTGGGGCTGATCAGCCATCACTATTCCGGCAAGGATGAACTGGTGGCCGAGGCTTACATGGCGATCACCGGGCGGGTCATGACCTTGCTGCGTGACGCCATGGAGCAAGCCGCGCCGAATGCCCGGGAACGCTTGTCGGCGTTTTTCCGCGGATCGTTCTCCGCCGAGCTGCTCGATCCGCAACTGATCGATGCGTGGCTGGCGTTCTGGGGCGCGGTGAAAACCGCCGAGGCCATCAACCAGGCCCACGATCATTCCTATGGCGAGTATCGCGGCATCCTGCGCAAGGTGCTGGCGGAACTGGCTCAGGAGGAGGGCTGGGAAAGCTTCGACGCCGACCTCGCCGCCATCAGCCTCAGCGCCTTGCTCGACGGCTTGTGGCTGGAGTCCGGGCTGAACCCCGGCACCTTCACCCCGGAGCAGGGCATCCAGATTTGCGAGGCCTGGGTCGATGGTTTGCAGGCCGGCGGACGACAGCGCTTCTGCGTGCAGACGAGCGACTGTTGATCAGTCGTTCAGCAATCGATACTCTCTGGCGCCGACGCAGGAAAACACTCTAATAAGAAACTGGCCTTCGGGCCTATGCCGGACACCAAGCGATGACTCCTCGGGTATTGATCGTCGATGACGATCCGCTGATTCGCGATCTGCTACACGCCTACCTGTCCCAGGAAGGTTACGACGTCCATTGCGCCGCCACGGCGGAACTGGCGGAAACCTTCCTCGCTAGCCAGACCGTCGACCTGGTGATGCTCGACATCCGTCTGCCGGGCAAGGACGGCCTGACCCTGACCCGCGAGTTGCGAGTACGTTCGGAGGTCGGGATCATCCTGATCACCGGGCGCAACGATGAAATCGACCGCATCGTCGGCCTCGAATGCGGCGCCGATGACTACGTGATCAAACCCCTCAATCCAAGGGAGCTGGTTTCCCGGGCGAAAAACCTGATTCGCCGGGTACGTCATGCGCAAACGCCAGCGCCCGCCATCGCGGCGGCAAAACCGGTCAAGCAGTTTGCCGACTGGGCGCTGGACACCGACCGCCGTCGCCTGATCGATCCGTCCGGCAGCGAAACCCTGCTGACCCACGGCGAATACCAGTTGCTCAGCGTGTTCCTGCGCAACAGCGGCCACACCCTCAGCCGCGATCAATTGATGGACCAGATCCGCAACCGCGAATGGGTGCCCAACGACCGCTCCATCGACGTGCTGGTCGGGCGCCTGCGCCGCAAGTTGCATGACGATCCGGCCGAACCCCAGTTGATCATCACCATTCACGGCGCCGGTTACCTGTTCACCGCCAGCGTGGCGGCCTGAAGCCGATGGCGCGATGGCTTTGCCTGCTGGCGATACTGGTGGCCGGCCATGCCGTCGCGGCGGACAAGGTTCGCTATTGCGATTACCCGGTGTACCCGCCGATCTCCTGGAGTGATGGCAAGCAGGTGCGTGGCCTGGCGCCCAGCGTGGTGAAGCACTTGTTCGGTCAACTGGGGTATGAAGTCGAGATGGTCGTGCTGGGCAACTGGAAACGCTGCCTGCTGGACGCCGCCGAAGGCCGGGTCGATGTGGTACTGGCCTACAGCACCGCGCAACGGGAGCAGAGCATGCTGTTCTCGACGGTGCCGGTATTGCGTGAAGAAGTGGCGTTGTTCGTCAACCGCCAGCATCCGGTGAAATTCGAACAACTGGACGACCTGGCCCGTTACCGCGGTGGCCTGTTGTTCGGTGAGAGCTACGGCGTGGAGTTCGATCGTATGGTCGCGCGCAACAACAATATCGAATGGGTTTCCGACAGCCACCAGAACTTCGGCAAGCTGATTCGCGGGCGCATCGACTTCATCACTCAGGAGCGGCGCACCGGCCAGCTGTACGTGGAAAACCTGCCCGGCGGCCAGGACATCGTCGCCTTGCCCAAGGCGTTGAACGTGGACTACCTGCGGGTTGCCGTGTCGCGGCGCTCGCCCTTGGCCACTCGCATGCCCGAGATCAATGCGCAGTTGCAGCGCATGGTCGATGCCGGTGACATCGAGCGCTGGCTCAACGAAAGCGAAGTGACCTACCGCGACATGATCAACCTGCCGGCGGATGCGCAATGATTCGCGCCCGTCCCGGTGGACTGTTGCGACGCCTGTTGCTGTTCATTCTGTTGTTCAGCCTGTGCTTCACCGTGCTCGCCAGCAGCGTGCAACTGTACATCGAGTATCGACGGGAAATGCGCGACATCGATTCGCGCATGGAACTGATCCGCGCCGGGTACCTGGCCAGCCTGGAACGTAGCCTCTGGGACTTGAACCAGGAGCAGTTGAATGTGCAGTTGCGCGGGTTGGTGGACTTCTCCGACGTCGCGCGGGTGCACTTGACCAGCGCCGATTTCGACCTGGTACAGGGCAATCCGGCCCCTGCGGGACCGCTGCGCATCGAGCGCTTTGCCCTGGACTATCAGCCGCCGTCCGGCCCTTTGCGCAACTTGGGTGAACTGGAAGTCAGCACCGATCTGGGGGCGGTGTACCAGCGACTCTACGCCACCGGTTTGACCAGCCTGTTGTGGATGGCGGTGTTTCTCTGCGGTCTGGCCGTTGCCCTGTCGGGCTTGTTTTATCGACTGGTGACCCGACACCTGAAAGTCATGGCCGAGTTTGCCCGGCGTATCGCCGCCGGTGAATGGCAGGAACCCTTGCACCTGGACAAGCGCCGCGGCAGTGACGAAATCGACACCGTGGCCCATGCGCTGGACGACATGCGCCGGGCGATCCTGCGGGACATCGAGCGCCGGGAAACCGATCGGCTGGCCTTGCAGGACAACCGTGACGAATTGCTGAAAATGGTCGAGCGCCGAACCGCCAGCCTGATGCGCGCCAAGGACGAAGCGGAAGCGGCCAACCTTGCCAAGTCGCGGTTCCTTGCGACCATGAGCCACGAACTGCGCACACCCCTCAATGGCATTCTCGGCATGGCCGAATTGCTGCGCGGTGCTCGGCTGGATGCCCAGGACGGCAAACGCCTGGATGCCTTGCACAAGGCCGGCGAAGGCTTGCTGACAATCCTCAACGAAGTGCTGTATTTCGCCAAGCTGGAGGAGGGTGTCAGCCATCCCGAACCGGTGGATTTCTCGCTGCGCCAGTTGCTCGACGAGGTACTGACTCTGTTGGAACCGCGAGCGCTGAACAACGACACAATCCTCAGTTGCCGCGTCGATCAGCGGATTGCCGAGCATCACCACGGCGCCGAGCAGTTCCTGCGCCAAGTGCTGAGCAACCTGCTGGCCAACGCGATCAAGTTCACCGAAGGCGGCGAAGTCAGCGTCGAGGTGGCGCTGCTCAGCGAAACCGGCGAACAGTTGGGACAGCGGCTGCGGGTCTGTGTCACGGACGACGGCATCGGCATTGCCCCGCAGATGCAGGAAAAGATTTTCGAGCGCTTCACCCAGGCCAGCGAAGAAGTCGCGCAACGTTTTGGGGGCACGGGGTTGGGGTTGGCGATCTGCAAACACCTGGTGGAGCAGATGGGGGGCTGCATCGGCGTGGACAGTGAAGAGGGGCGCGGCAGTTGCTTCTGGTTCGAGTTGTCCTTGCAGCCGGCCAGCGGCGTGGCTGAGGCCCCGCCGGTTCGGGCAGCGGGGCCGGCACTGAACATCCTGGTGGTCGAAGACGTGGCGCTCAACCGCGAAGTGGTCCAGGGCTTGCTGCAACGGGACGGCCACCGGGTGTGGCTCGCCGAAGAAGCGGATCAGGCGCTGCAACACTGCGCGGCGCAGGTGTTCGACCTGATACTGCTGGACGTGCATCTGCCGGGCATTAGTGGTGTCGAGCTATGCCGCCAGATCCGCCTCAGCGACGGGCCGAACCGCCATACCCGCATTTTCGCCCTGACCGCCAGCGTGCAACCGGCACTGGTGCGCGGTTATCTGGAGGCCGGCATGGACGGTGTCCTGGCCAAGCCCTTGAAACTGGAAAACCTGCGCCAGGTGCTGGAAGGGCATGTGCCTGTGGCCGAATCGCTGCTCAGCGATGAGGCAATGGACTGGCCGCTGTTACAGACCCATCGCAGCCTGCTCGGTGCGCAAAAGGTCCAGGGTCTGCTGGCGGTTCTGCGCGACTCGATCCTGCAGCACCGCGACGCGCTGAATGAAGCCATGGCCGCCGATGACTGCACAGAGGTCGCGCAACTGGCTCACCGCCTGGCCGGTAGCTGTGATTCCCTGGGTTTTCGGGGCTTGGCCAGCACGTTAAGGGCGCTGGAGACCTTGGCGCTGGCAAACGATGAATCGGCGATCCGCCGCATGAGCCTCACGCTCGATGAGCAATTGCAGCACTCGCTCGATACCCTCAAAGGCCTGTTGCAGAGCTGACGTACAAGTTTGTTACGACTTTGTACAACTTCGATCTTTACGGTCAACGCGAACTTACATGGCTTTCCAATAATCGACGCAACCGCCGCAGCGCGGTCTTCGAAGCTTATTGGAGATAATAATAATGAATTGCCGTAAAGCTGATCCGTCCCTGCGCCGTGACGTCCTGTCGCGCGCTGCGCACCTCTCTGACTGCTGAGGTGCCGACATGAACGAAAACACTGATCGCAGCACTGATCATAAAGGCATCCAGCTGACCCGGGCCCTCAAGAGCCGGCACATTTTCATGTTGTCGTTGGGCGGCGTCATCGGCACCGGGTTGTTCATGGGCTCTGGCGTGACCATCAACCAGGGCGGTCCGGTGGGGGCGATCCTGGCTTACCTGGTCGCGGGCTTCCTGATGTACCTGGTGATGGTCTGCCTGGGTGAGCTGTCGGTGCAGATGCCGGTGTCCGGTTCGTTCCAGACCCACGCCACAAAATACATCGGCCCGGCCACCGGGTTCATGGTCGGCTGGGTGTACTGGATGAGCTGGGCCACCACCGTGGGTCTGGAGTTCACCGCCGCCGGCATGCTGATGACCCGTTGGTTCCCGGAGGTGCCAATCTGGTACTGGTCGGCGCTGTTCGTGGTGGTGCTGTTCGGTATCAATGCCATGGCGACCCGCGCCTTTGGTGAAGCCGAATACTGGTTTTCGGGGATCAAGGTCGCGGCGATTCTCGGTTTTATCGTGGTCGGCGTGCTGGTGATCTTCGGCGTGATGCCCCTGAGCAGCGGCGCACCGGCGCCGATGGCGACCAACCTGATCGGCGATTCGTTGTTCCCCAACGGCCTGTCAGCCGTGTTCGCGGTGATGATGACCGTGGTCTACGCGTTCCAGGGTTGCGAGATCATGGGCGTGGCTGCCGGTGAAACCGATCAGCCGGAAAAGAGCATTCCCCGCGCCGTGCGTAACGTGGTGTTCCGTGTGCTGATCTTCTACGTGCTGGCGATCATCGTGCTGTCGGCCATCGTGCCGTGGCAGCAGGCGGGCCTGATGGAAAGCCCGTTCGTGCAGGTGTTCGACATGGTCGGCATTCCCTATGCGGCCGACCTGATGAACTTCGTGATCCTTACCGCGATCCTGTCGGTGGGCAACTCCGGCCTGTATGCCTCGACGCGCATCCTGTGGGCGATGTCGAAAACCGGCATGGCGCCCAAAAGCCTGTCGCCCTTGAGCAAGCGTGGCGTGCCCCTGCGCGCCTTGAGCATCACCCTGTGCTTCGCGCTGGTGTCGCTGATGACCAGCTTCGTCGCCGCCGACACCTTGTTCATGGTGCTGATGGCGGTGAGCGGCATGTCCGGCACCGTGACCTGGATTGTCATCGCGCTGGCGCAGTACAAGTTCCGCAAGGCGTATTTGCGTGACGGCGGCAAACTCAGCGACCTGAAATACCGCGCGCCGTGGTTCCCGGTGCTGCCGCTGATGTGCATCACATTGTGCTGCTCGCTGTTCGTGTTCCTGGCCCTGGATGAAACCCAGCGTCCGTCGCTGTATTGGGGCTTTGGATTCATTGCGCTGTGCTATGGCGCGTACTTCCTGATCCATCGCAAGCGTCAGGGGGTATTGGCGCCGAGCTTGCCGGCTGCATAACACCTCCAGATAACCACTTCCCCCTGTGGGAGCGAGCTTGCTAGCGATGGCGGCATCAGGTCCAACATCACTGTTGACTGGTCTACCGCTATCGCGAGCAAGCTCGCTCCCACAGTTGTTTCAAGCGATTAGCCGCTGGTCGCGACTGTCAGATCTGACAGTAGATTGCATCGGAACTCCACAGCCTAATGATGCGGAATTCGTCGGTCTGCCGTGCGAGATTAAAATCAACCAGGAAGGAGCACCCAATGGACAGCAATCGGATCAGGAACGGTGACTTTACCACCGGAAACTTCGAGCATTGGACGGTGAGCGAAAATGACGGAACAGCGAAAGTCGTGAGGGATGGAAGTGGCTACAGAGCCAGAGTCACTCTGGGTAAAGGAAAGCCGGTATTGCTCGAAACAGCGCGCTTCTCAATCAGGCGGCCGAAATTCAAGCTATCCCTTGAAGTGTCCCTGCCTGAACCCGGTGATGACGGCGCTACCACCACCTTGTATTGCACGCTCTCCGGATTCGAGCCTTCCCAACCGATGCCAATCATATTGCTCATACCCTTCACGTTATCCGGAACCAGCACAGTATTTGAATACATCGGCGATATGCGATCTAGTGTCACTGAAGTGCAATTGTCTATTGCACTTGCGCCTGTATCTCAACCAACAGCGTTGGGACCGATCTACCTCAACAACGTGAAGTACACAGTGGATCTTTCGGATAAATCGGTCGGTTAAAACAATTCCATAGTCAGTTCCGACAACATCACCCTCAAACCCGGTTACATCTCCTGTGGGAGCGAGCTTGCTCGCGATTGCGGTAAGTCAGTCAACTGTGATGTTGAATTTGACGCCGTCATCGCGAGCAAGCTCGCTCCCACATTGGTTTGTGGTGGGCAAAAGATCTGCGACTGACGTCCTGTCGCCAGTTGTTCGAAGTTGTAACAGTACCAACGGCTCACGCTCGCCAATCAACAAATAACTCAATAAAAACAATAATTTAACTATCTATTGAGCTTGTTACAGCCCATTTCCCCGCCGATTGCCGCCTTACTGAACACTCGTTTAGTATGGCCTCAAGTCGCATCACCTCAGACCCATTACAATAATTCGAGGATTCCCATGACCACTCAATCGTCGCTGCTCAGTCAGGTCGAAGCAGGCGTTGCCTGGATCACCCTCAATCGCACTGCCCAGCGCAATGCGCTGGACATTCCGACGCTGAAAAACCTGCACGGCTTGCTCGACGGTTTCAACGCCGATCCAGCGGTGCGCGTGGTGGTGCTCACCGGTAGCGGCCGCAGCTTCTGCGCTGGCGCGGACCTTGATGAATGGGCCGATGCCGAAGCCCGGGGTGCGTTGGAAACCTACGGCTGGACCGAAACCGCCCACGCCCTGATGACTCGCCTGCACAGCCTGGAAAAACCGACCATCGCCGCCATCAACGGCACCGCCGTCGGCGCCGGGATGGACCTGACCCTGTGCTGCGACCTGCGCATCGCCGGGCAATCGGCACGCTTCAAGGCCGGCTACACCAGCATGGCGTACTCGCCGGACGCCGGCGCCAGTTGGCACTTGCCGCGCCTGATCGGCAGCGAACAGGCCAAGCGTCTGCTGTTCCTGGACGAATTGTGGGGCGCCGACCGTGCCCTCGACGCCGGTCTGGTCGGCGATGTCTGTGCCGACGATCAACTGCTGACGGTCACCAGCGAACTGGCCGCACGCCTGGCCGCTGGCCCGACCTTTGCCTTCGCCCAGACGAAGAAACTCATGCGTGAAGGCGCCGAACGCAGCCTGGCCGAACAACTGCAAGCCGAACTCGCCGCCGGCCTGCTCTGCGGTCGCAGCGAAGACGGCAACGAAGCCCTGCGTGCCGCCATGGAAAAACGCCCGGCACGCTTCATCGGTCGTTGATTCCTCTCCATCTCCCAGAACACGAACAACAGGTAGCACCATGAATTTCCAACTGACCCAAGAACAAGAAATGTTGGTGGACTCGGTACGCAGCTTCGTCGAGAAGGAACTGCTGCCCTATGAAGAGCAAGTCGACCGCGCCGACGAGGTTTCCCCGGAACTGGCAGCGCAGATTCGCGGCAAGGCCATCGTGGCAGGTTTCTACGCCTTCAACATGCCCGAAGAAGTGGGTGGCGGTGGCCTGGACTACCTGTCCCAGGCGCTGATCGAGCGCGAGCTGTCCAAGGTGTCCTGGGCGCTGCACGTGTTTGTCGCACGGCCGTCGAAAATCCTCATGGCTTGCAAGGGCGAACAGATCAACGACTACCTGTTGCCGTGTATCCAGGGCGAAAAAATCGACTGCTTCGCCTTGACCGAACCGGGTGCCGGCTCCGATGCCAATGCGATCAAGACCCGCGCCGTGCGTGAAGGCGACGACTTCATTCTCAACGGCAGCAAGCACTTCATCAGCCACGCCGGCCACGCCGACTTCGCCATCGTCTTCGCCGTCACCGACACCTACGAACACAACGGCAAGAAGCGCAACGCCGTGACCTCGTTCCTGGTCGACCGCAACACCCCGGGCATGACCATCCGCCGTGGGCCGAAGTGCGTGAGCAACCGTGGTTATCACACCTTCGAAATGTTCTTCGACGACTGCCGCGTGCCGGCCAGCAAAGTGCTGGGCGAAGTCGGCAAGGGTTGGGACGTGGCCAACGCCTGGCTGACCGCCGGGCGCGTGATGGTCGCGGCCAACTGTGTCGGTCAGGCCCAGCGCGCACTGGACGTGTCCTTGCAATGGGCGGCGGACCGCAAGCAATTCGGCCAGCCGATCGGCACCTATCAAGGCGTGTCTTTCAAGCTGGCGGACATGGCCACGCAAATCCGCGCCGCGGAACTGCTGACCCTGCACACCGCCTGGAAAATGGACCAGGGCACCATGACCGATGGCGAGGCCGGCATGGCCAAGCTGTTCGCCAGTGAAGTGCTCGGCCGTACCGCCGACGAAGCGGTGCAGATCTTCGGCGGCATGGGCCTGATGGACGAAGGTCCGGTGGAGCGCATCTGGCGTAACGCGCGGATCGAACGGATCTGGGAAGGCACTTCGGAAATCCAGCGCCACATCATTTCCCGCGAGCTGCTGCGGCCGCTGCTGCGCTGATCGGCCCGGAGAACTCCCATGTCCCAAACCATTCGTGACAACCTCAAACGCATGCTCGCGCCGCAACACGTGGCGTTCGTCGGCGGCCGCAGCATGGCCCGCGCCCTCAAGCGCTGTGCCGAAGGCGGCTACCAAGGGCAAATGTGGCTGGTCAACCCGCAACACGACAGCCTCGAAGGCGTTCCTTGCGTGCGCAGCGTTGCCGAGCTGCCTTGCGGCCCGGACGCGGTATTCATCGCCACCAACCGTGAGTTGACCCTGACTTGCGTGGCCGAACTGGCCGCCATCGGCGCAGGCGGCGCGATCTGCTACGCCTCCGGCTTCGCCGAGACCGGTGCCGAAGGCCAGGCCCTGCAACAGCAACTGCTCAAGGCCGCTGGCGACATGGCCTTGCTCGGCCCCAACTGCTACGGCCTGCTCGACTACCTGCACAGCTCCGCTCTGTGGCCGGTGGCCCACGGCGGCAAGGCAGTCGAGAAGGGCGTGGCGGTGCTGACCCAGAGCGGCAACTTCGCCTACAACCTGTCCATGAGCGACCGCTCGCTGCCGGTGGCCTACATGGCCTCGGTGGGCAATCAGGCGCAACTGGGCGTGGCTGAACTGATGGACGTGTTGCTCGACGAACCTCGGGTCACCGCCATCGGCCTGCACCTGGAAGGCCTGAAGAATGTGCCGGGTTTTGCCCGCGCTGCGCACAAGGCACTGGAGAAGGGCATTCCGATCATCGCCCTGAAAACCGGCGTGTCGCAGATCGGTGCCGAACTGGCCTTGAGTCACACCAGCTCGCTGTCCGGCTCCGATGCGCTGTATGACGCGCTGTTCGACCGTCTCGGGGTGATTCGCGTCAGCGGCCCGGTGAGTTTTGTCGAAACCCTCAAAGCCGCGGCCTGCGGCAATCTGCCGGCGGGCAACAGCCTGATTGCGCTGGCCTGTTCCGGTGGCGACGCCGGGCTGATTGCCGACTACGCCGAACGCAACGGCCTGGGCCTGCCGAAACTCGATCAAGGGCAGGTCGGCGAACTCGCGCAAGTGCTGCCGACCTATGCCAACCTGGTCAACCCGCTGGATTTCACCACGGCGATCTGGGGCGACGGCGAAGCCTTGAACCGTATGCTCGACAGCGCGCTGCGCACTGAAGCCGACGCGGCGATGCTGGTGCTCGACTATCCGTCGGAGTTCACCGGCGAGCGCAAGGAATGCGACCTGCTGCTGGAGTTGTACTGCGCGGCACTGCAACGTCACGGCAAGACCGGCTTTGTCACCTCGGCCTTCCCTGAATTGCTGCCGGCCCATGCCCGTGAACGTCTGCACGCCCAAGGCGTCGCAGCCTTGCAGGGCGTTGAAGACGGGTTGGCCGCATGGGGCCGCATCGCCGGTTATCAGCGCAATCGCCATGCCTTGCTGGCTTTGGGGGAATCGGCGCTGGTGCCGTTGTGCCCGCAGGCGCTGGAAGGCGAGGGACGCGTGTTCAATGAATGGGATTCCAAACAGGCGTTAAAAGCCTTTGGCCTGCCGACGCCCAACGGCGTATTGAGCACGCCGGACAAGGCCCTGAAGGACGCAGAAACCCTGGGCTATCCGCTGGTACTCAAAGCGGTCAGCGCTCAACTGCCACACAAGACCGAGGCCGGTGCCGTGGCGCTGAACCTCAAGGACGGCGCGGTATTGAGCGCTGCACTGGAGAAGATGCGCGCCAGCATTGCTGCTTACGCCCCGGGCGTCGTGTTCGATCAGCTGTTGCTCGAACCCATGGCCAAGCCGCCACTGGCTGAGCTGATTGTCGGCATCAAGCGCGAAAACGATTTCGGCCTCGCCCTGGTGATCGGTGCCGGCGGCATTCTGGTGGAGTTGCTCAAGGACAGTCGCAGTCTGTTGCTGCCGACCACCGACGGCGCGATCCGCAATGCCTTGCTCAGTCTGCGCAGCGCACCGCTACTGCAAGGTTTCCGTGGTCGTGAGTCCGCAGATCTCGACGCCCTGGTGGCCGCAATTCGCGCCGTGGCTGATTACGCCTGTGAAAACGCCGCGCAGTTGCTGGAACTCGATGTGAACCCATTGTTGGTCAGTGCCCAAGGCACGACTGCGGTCGATGCGTTGATTCGCCTCGGCCACGAGTGAGGACATGAATATGCAAAGCAAAACATTGACCGGTGGCCAGGCCCTGGTGCGCCTGTTGGCCAACTACGGCGTCGATACCGTGTTCGGCATTCCCGGCGTACACACCCTGGAGCTGTATCGCGGCTTGCCCGGCAGCGGCATCCGTCATGTGCTGACTCGTCATGAGCAGGGCGCCAGTTTCATGGCCGACGGCTACGCCCGGGTCAGCGGCAAACCCGGCGTGTGCTTCGTCATCACCGGCCCCGGCGTGACCAACGCCGCCACCGGCATCGGCCAGGCCTACGCCGACTCGATTCCGATGCTGGTGATTTCCAGCGTCAACCACAGCGCCAGCCTGGGCAAGGGTTGGGGCAGTCTGCACGAGTGCCAGGACCAGCGCGCAATGACCGCGCCGATCACTGCGTTCTCGGCCGTGGCACTGACTGCCGAAGACCTGCCGGAACTGATCGCCCGTGCCTACGCGGTGTTCGACAGCGAGCGCCCGCGCCCGGTGCACATCTCGGTGCCGCTGGACGTGTTGTCGGCGCCGATTGCCCGTGACTGGAGCAATGAGGTGGTGCGTCGTCCGGGTCGTGGCCCGGCATCGACCACCGCAATTGATCAAGCCGTGGCGAAACTCAACGCTGCCAAGCGACCAATGATCATTGCCGGTGGTGGCGCCTTGAATGCCACCTCTGAGCTGCAAGAAATCAGCACCCGACTGGCCGCGCCACTGTTCACCAGCGTTGCCGGTAAAGGCCTGCTGCCGCCGGACGCGCCGCTCAACGCCGGCTCATCCCTGTGTGTGGAGCCGGGCTGGAACCTGATCGCCGAGGCTGACGTGGTGCTGGCAGTCGGCACCGAAATGGCCGACACCGACTTCTGGCGCGAACGCCTGCCACTCAATGGCGAACTGCTGCGGGTGGACATCGACCCACGCAAATTCAACGACTTCTACCCCTGCGCGGTGGCGTTGCATGGCGATGCGCAACAAACCCTCAGTGGCTTGCTTGAGCGCCTGCCAACCGACGTGCGCGAGGCCAGCGCTGCGATTGCCTCGGTCGCCGCACTGCGTAAAGCGGTCAAGGCCAGCCATGGCCCGTTGCAATCGATTCATCAGTCGATTCTGGATCGCATTGCAGCAGAGCTGCCGGAAAACGCTTTCATCAGCACCGACATGACCCAACTGGCCTACACCGGCAACTATGCCTTCGACAGCCTCGCCATTCGCAGTTGGTTGCACCCGACCGGCTACGGCACCTTGGGATACGGCCTGCCGGCCGGGATCGGCGCCAAATTCGGTGCGCCGCAGCGGCCTGGGCTGGTGCTGGTGGGCGACGGTGGTTTCCTCTACACCGCCCAGGAACTGGCCACCGCCGTGGAAGAACTGGACAGCCCGCTGGTGGTGCTGCTGTGGAACAACGATGCGCTGGGGCAGATCCGCGACGACATGCTCGGCCTGGACATCGAGCCCATCGGCGTCTTGCCGCGCAACCCGGATTTCGCCGCCCTTGCGCGTGCCTTCGGCTGCACCGTGACCCAGCCGCAGAGCCTCGCCGAGTTGCAGACCGACTTGCGCCATGGCTTCAAGCGCAACGGCGTGACCCTGATCGAACTCAAGCATGCCTGTGCGCATTGATCTGCATTTTAAGGGGATGAAGCCATGCGCTTTTCCGATCTGACTCAACGTATCGCCGGTGACGGCGCCGCCGCGTGGGACATTCACTACCGCGCCCTGGCACTGCGCGAGCAAGGTGAAGACATTCTGCTGTTGTCCGTGGGCGACCCGGATTTCGACACGCCACAGCCCATCGTGCAGGGTGCGATCGACAGCCTGCTAAACGGCAACACGCACTATGCCGAGGTGCGCGGCAAGCGTGCCCTGCGTGAAGCCATTGCCAGGCGTCATCAACAACGCAGCGGCCAAAGCGTTTCGGCCGATCAGGTCACCGTACTGGCCGGGGCGCAATGTGCGCTGTTCAGCGTGGCCCAATGCGTACTCAATCCGGGTGACGAAGTGATCGTCGCCGAGCCCATGTACGTCACCTACGAAGCGGTATTCGGTGCTTGCGGTGCCGTGGTGGTGCCGGTGCCCGTACGCTCGGAAAACGGCTTTCGCGTGTTGCCCGAAGATGTCGCCGCGCGCATCACTCCGCGCACCCGGGCACTGGCACTGAACAGCCCGCACAACCCGTCCGGCGCCAGTTTGCCGCGCAGCACCTGGGCCGCCTTGGCTGAGTTGTGCATCGGCCATGACCTGTGGCTGATTTCCGATGAGGTCTACAGCGAACTGCTGTTCGAAGGCGAACACGTCAGCCCGGCGAGCCTGCCGGGCATGGCCGAGCGCACCGCGACCCTCAACAGCCTGTCGAAATCCCACGCCATGACCGGTTGGCGCGTCGGCTGGGTGGTGGCGCCGCCATCTTTGGCCGCGCACCTGGAAAACCTCGCCCTGTGCATGCTCTACGGCTCGCCGGATTTCATTCAGGACGCCGCCGTGGTGGCCCTGGAAAGCAACCTGCCGGAACTCGAAGCCATGCGCGAAGCCTATCGCCAGCGTCGCGATCTGGTGTGCGACTGCCTGGCCGATTGCCCCGGCGTGCGGGCGTTGAAACCCGATGGCGGGATGTTCGTGATGCTCGATATCCGCCAGACCGGGCTCAGCGCCCAGGCGTTTGCCGACCGTCTGCTGGATCGCCACGGCGTGTCGGTCCTGGCGGGCGAGGCCTTTGGTCCGAGCGCGGCGGGGCACATTCGCCTCGGTCTGGTGGTCGGTGCCGAACCGCTGCGCGATGCCTGCCAGCGCATTGCCCGTTGTGCCCAGGAATTGATGGAGGCCCAGGTTCATGCTTAATCACAAGACACTGTTCATTGATGGCCGCTGGCAAACCCCGTCGGGGCGGGGCATCGCCGAGGTGATCAACCCGGCCACCGAGGAAGTCTGCGGCAGCGTTCCGCTGGGTGATGAACTCGATGTTGAAAACGCCGTGGCGTCGGCTCGCCGGGCCTTCGCTTCATGGTCGCGCACGCCGTCCAGCGTGCGTGCCGGTTATATCCGTGCACTGGCCGATCAACTGCGCAATCGTGCCGATGAGATGGCCGCGGTCATCACAACGGAACTGGGCATGCCGGTGCAATGGTGCCGCTCGGTGCAGGTCGACGGGCCGATCACTGGCCTTGAGCAGTACGTCGAACTGGCGCATCTCATGGACGAGGTGCGCGAAGTCGGCAACTCGCTGGTGATCCGCGAGGCCGTGGGTGTCTGCGCGTTCATCAATCCGTGGAATTACCCGCTGCACCAGTTGATCGGCAAACTCGCCCCGGCACTGGCCGCCGGTTGCACGGTGGTGGTCAAGCCGAGTCAGGAAACCCCGCTGCATGCCTTCCTGCTGGCGCAGATGATCGAGGACATCGGCCTGCCTGCCGGGGTGTTCAACCTGGTCAGCGGTCCGGGCTCGAAAGTCGGCGAAGCGCTGGCCAAACACCCGGACGTGGACATGGTGTCGTTTACCGGCTCCACCGGTGCCGGGGTGCGGGTCGCGCAAGCGGCGGCACCTTCAGTCAAGCGCGTGTGCCTGGAACTGGGCGGCAAGTCGCCGTTGCTGATCGCCGAGGATGCCGATCTGGCAGCGGCGGTGCGCTACGGCGTGCAAGACGTGATGATCAACTCCGGCCAAACCTGCACCGCGCTGACCCGCATGCTGCTGCCGGCCAGCCGCTACGCGGAGGCCGTCGAACTGGCGCTGGCGGAAACGTTGAGCCTGCGCATGGGCGATCCCCTCGACCCGCAAAGCTTCCTCGGCCCGATGTGCTCGGCCGGGCAAAAACGCACTGTGCTCGATTACATCAAGGTCGGCCAACAGGAAGGCGCACGACTGCTGTGCGGCGGTGACACGCCAACGACGTTCGAGCGCGGGTTCTATGTCAGCCCGACACTGTTCGCCGATGTCGACAACCGCATGCGCATTGCCCAGGAAGAAATCTTCGGCCCGGTTCTATGCCTGATTCCCTACGCCGATGAGGCGCAAGCGATCCAGATCGCCAACGACTCGCCGTTCGGCCTGTCCAGCGGCGTCTGGGCCGGCAGTGCCGAGCGTGCCTTGCAACTGGGGCGTCAGCTACGCGCCGGTCAGTGCTTCCTCAACGGTGCCGCATTCAATTATCAGGCGCCGTTCGGTGGCTACAAACAGTCGGGTAACGGTCGCGAATGGGGTGAGGAGGGGCTGAACGAGTTCGTCGAAGTGAAGGCGATCCAGGTGTGACGGTTGGCGATTCAAACGTTGTATGCACCGGGCCATGGCCCGGTGTCTTGCGTGGTTTTGAACCGGTAATTCATTAGCTTTTTGATCAGGGGCAATGCAATGAGCGATAACAAAAACAAGATTACTCAAGCGAACCATGAATTCAGTTTCCCGCGTAGAGACTTCCTCAAGTACAGCGCCGCTGCCGCAGCGGTGGCCGGGGCGTTCTCCATGGGGCTGCCGTTTGGCGCCCTTGCCGGGGAGGCCACGCCAAAACCCGGCGGTGTACTGCGTCTGGGCCTGGCCGGAGGCAGCACCACGGACTCCAAGGATCCGGGCTCCTGGGCGGACACCTTCACCTTCGTCGGCTTCTCGGCGGTCTATAACACCCTGACCGAAATTGCCGTCGACGGCACGGCCATCCCCGAGCTGGCAGAAAGCTGGACCTCGACCCCGGACGCGCGCATCTGGACCTTCAAAATCCGTCAGGGCGTGACCTTCCACAACGGCAAGACCCTGACCGCCGACGACGTGGTCGCTTCGATCCAGCACCACCTCGGCGAGAAATCCACCTCGGCGGCCAAGACCGTGCTGGGTGACGTGGCCAAGGTCAGCGCCAACGGCAGCGACAGCGTGGTGTTCGAACTGCACTCGGGCAACGCCGACTTCTCGTATGTGGTCGCCGATTACCACCTGGCGATCATGCCGAGCAAGGATGGCGCGGCGGACTGGCAGGTCGGCGCCGGCACCGGTGGCTATCGCCTCAAGGACTTCGAGCCGGGCGTGCGCATGACCCTGGAACGCAGCCCCGATTACTGGAAACCGGGTCGGGCACACTTCGCCAGTGCCGAATTGATCGCCATCGCCGACGGCGCGGCGCGGGTCAATGCGCTGGTCACCGGGCAAGTGGATGTGATCAACAAGGTCGATCTGAAAACCGTCGCGCTGCTCAAGCGCAACCCGAACCTGGTCATCGAAGAAACCAAAGGCGCCCAGCACTACACCTTCCCGATGCTCACCGACAGCCAGGTGTTCCAGAACAACGACGTGCGCCTGGCGATGAAGCACGCGATCAACCGCGAAACCCTGCTGGCTTCGGTGCTGCATGGCTATGGCCTGGTGGGCAACGACCATCCGATCCAGCCTGGCAGCCGCTTCATCAACACTGCGCTGGAGCAGCGCACCTACGACCCGGACAAGTCGCGCTTCTACCTGAAAAAGGCCGGTCTGGATTCGCTCAAGGTTCGCCTGCAAGCCTCCGACGCTGCCTATACCGGCGCCGTGGATGCTTCGGTGCTGTTCAAGGAACAGGCTCGCGCCGCCGGGATCGACATCGACGTGGTGCGCGAACCGGCGGACGGCTTCTTCTCCAACGTATGGATGAAGCAACCGTTCACCACTTCGTTCTGGTACAGCAGCCTGACCGCCGACCGCATGTTCAGCATCGGTTACGCCAAGGGCGCGGCGTGGAACGAAACCCACTGGGACAACCCGCGCTTCAATCAACTGCTCAACGCCGCTCGCGGCGAAATGAACGACCCGCTGCGCCGCGAGATGTACAACGAAATGCAGGCGCTGTGCCGGGACGAGGGCGGGGCGATCGTGCCGTTGTTCGCCAGTTCCGTGGCGGCGCGTTCCAACCGCGTGGTTCACGGCGGGCAGACCGCGCCCTATGGCGAGCTGGATGGCCTGCGGGTGATCGAGCGGTGGTGGCAGGCGTAGGCACTGTAGGAGCGAGCTTGCTCGCGATGGAGGCCAACGGTAATGCGGGAAACCTGATTCACCTCGGTGTCTTCGGGTTTTTCGCGAGCAAGCTCGCTCCTACAGGGGCTGCTATCTGTATTGAGGAACTGCACGATGAGAAGTATTTTCAAGCTGTTGGGGCAGCGTCTGGCGCTAGGCCTGCTCTCGCTGTTCGCCGTCTCAGTGATCATTTTCCTGGCCGTCGGCATGCTCCCGGGCGATATCGCCCAGGCCATGCTGGGCCAGTCGGCCACCCCGGAAACCGTGGCCGCCTACCGCGCGCAACTGGGGCTGGACCTGCCGCCATTGTCCCGCTTTGGCCACTGGATCTGGCAGTTGCTGCACGGTGATCTCGGTGTGTCGCTGGCCAACCAGCGGCCGATCGCCGAACTGGTGGGTACGCGTTTGGGCAACACCTTCAGCCTCGCATTGCTGGCAGCGCTGGTGTCGGTGCCGCTGGCTTTGCTGCTGGGGATGCTCGCGGCGTTGTACCGCAACAGCTGGTTCGACCGTTTGCTCAACACCTCGGCGCTGAGCGCGGTGTCGTTCCCCGAGTTTTTCGTCGCCTACATCCTGATCCTGGTGTTCGCGGTGAAGCTCAACTGGTTCCCGAGCATTTCCAACCTCGCGCCGGACGCCTCATTGGGCACGGTACTGGAGCGTTCGGTGTTGCCGGTGGCGACCCTGAGCCTGGTGGTCATCGCGCAGATGATGCGCATGACCCGCGCATCCTTGATCAACCTGCTGGCCAGCCCCTACATCGAAATGGCCCGACTCAAGGGCATCAGCCAGTCGCGGATCATCTTCCGTCACGCCTTGCCCAATGCCCTGGCCCCCATCGTCAACGTGGTGGCGCTGAACCTCGCGTACCTGGTGGTTGGCGTGGTGGTGGTCGAAGTGGTGTTTGTCTATCCGGGGCTCGGCCAGTTGCTGGTGGACTCGGTGGCCAAGCGTGACATCCCGGTGGTGCAGGCCTGCAGCCTGATCTTCGCCGCGACCTACATCCTGCTCAACACCAGTGCCGATGTGCTGTCGATTGCCAGCAACCCACGCCTGATGCATCCGAAGGGGTAGACCATGAGCCTGTTAAAACAAGTGTGGCAGGCGCCCCTGAGCGCCAAGTTCGGTTTGTTGATGATCCTGCTGTACGTGCTGGTGGCGGTGTTCGCGCCGGTATTGGCACCGTTCGGCGAAACCCAGGTGGTGGGCGAGGGCTTCGCCCCCTGGGGCGGGCAGTTCCTGTTGGGCACCGATAACCTGGGGCGCGACATGTTCAGTCGCCTGGTCTATGGCGCGCGCAACACCCTGGGCATAGCCTTCCTCACCACCGTCCTGGCGTTTCTGCTCGGCGGCTTGAGCGGCCTGATCGCGGCGATCAAGGGTGGTTGGGTCGATCAGGGATTGTCCCGGGTGGTGGACATCCTGATGGCCATTCCGCAACTGATCTTTGCCTTGCTGATTCTCAGCGTGGTCGGCACCACGGCGACGTCGCTGGTGCTGGTGATTGCGCTGCTGGATGCGACCCGGGTGTTTCGGCTGTCTCGTGCTGTGGCGATGAACGTGGTGGTGCAGGATTTCGTCGAAGCCGCACGCCTGCGCGGTGAAGGCCTGTGGTGGCTGGTGACCCGCGAGGTGTTGCCGAACGCGGCGGCACCGCTGATTGCCGAGTTCGGCCTGCGTTTCTGCTTCGTGTTCCTGTTCATCAGTGCGCTGTCGTTCCTCGGCCTGGGCATCCAGCCGCCCACCGCCGACTGGGGCAGCATGGTGCGCGACAACGCGGTGCTGATCACCTTTGGCGACATCAGCCCGTTGCTGCCCGCCCTGGCCGTGGCCTTGATCACAGTCAGCGTCAATTTCGTCGTCGACTGGATGCTGCACAAATCCAGCGGCCTCAAGGAATGCTGAACATGACGACCTCAAAACCTTTGCTGGAAATCCGCAACCTGCACATCGAAGGCCACTACGAAGATGCCTGGCATCCGCTGATCAAGGGCATCGACCTGACCCTGCAACGGGGCGAGGTGCTGGGGCTGATCGGCGAGTCCGGCGCGGGCAAGTCGACCCTCGGCCTGTCGGCCATGGGCTACACCCGCGACGGCTGCCGGATCACCGGCGGCTCGGTGCACTTCGACGGCATCGACTTGCTCAACGCCAAGCCTGAGGCCCTGCGTAAACTGCGGGGGCTGCGTATTGCCTATGTGGCACAGAGCGCGGCAGCCTCGTTCAACCCGGCCCATCGCCTGATCGACCAGCACGTCGAAACCGCTGTGAAAAACGGCGGCATGAGCCGTGAGCAGGCCATGCGCGAGGCGGTGGAGTTGTACCGGGTACTGCGCTTGCCCAATCCCGAAACCATCGGCCAGCGCTATCCGCATCAGGTCTCCGGCGGCCAGTTGCAGCGGGTCATGACCGCCATGGCGATGGCCTGCCATCCGGACCTGATCATCTTCGACGAACCGACCACCGCGCTGGACGTCACCACCCAGATCGAGGTGCTGGCAGCCATTCGTGACGCAGTCGCGACCTATGGCAGCGCGGCGATCTACATCAGCCACGACCTGGCGGTGGTGGCGCAGATGGCCGACCGCATCATGGTGCTGCGTCACGGCAAGCTGGTGGAAGAGGCCGAAACCCGGCAGATGCTCGGTGACCCGCAGGAGGATTACACCAAGTCGTTGTGGGCGGTGCGCAGTTTCCGCACCGAACCCAAGGCCTGTCCGCAGCAGGAACAACCGCTGTTGGAACTGCGCAACAGTTGCGCCAGTTATGGCCAGCAACCGGTGCTGCACGACGTTTCCCTCAAGCTCTACCGTGGTCAGACCCTGGCGGTGATCGGCGAGTCTGGCAGTGGCAAAAGCTCCACCGCGCGGTTGATCACCGGTTTGCTGCCACCGACCTACGGCCAGGTGCTGTACGACGGTGAACCCTTGCCGGCGGACTTTCGCCAGCGCAGCAAGGAGCAACTGCGGCGCATCCAGATGATCTACCAGATCCCCGATACCGCGCTGAATCCGCGCCAGCGCATCGTCGACATCATCGGCCGGCCGCTGACGTTTTATCTGGGCCTCAAGGGTAAAGCCATGCGCGCCCGGGTTGCCGAACTGCTGGAGATGATCGAACTCGACCCCGCGACATTCATGGATCGTCAGCCCCGGGAGCTGTCCGGCGGGCAGAAGCAACGCATCTGCATCGCCAGAGCCCTGGCGGCCGAACCGCAACTGATCATCTGCGATGAAGTGACCTCGGCCCTCGACCAATTGGTGGCTGAAGGCGTACTGAAATTGCTCAACCGCATCCAGCAGCAACTGGGTGTCGGCTATCTGTTCATCACCCACGATGTTGCTACTGTGCGGGCGATCGCCGATGAGGTATTGGTGATGCAACGGGGCAGGGTGGTGGACCACGGCTCGCGCAGCCAGATCTTCACCCCGCCGCATCACGACTACACCGGGCTGCTGTTTTCTTCCGAACCGCAAATGGACCCCGACTGGCTCGACCGGTTGCTGGCCACGCGCGCTTCCACACCTTCAACCGATACGCTGGAACAAGTCTAAGGAACCACCATGAAAGTACTGATCGTCCACGCTCACCCGGAGCCGCAATCCTTCACCGCCGCCCTGCGCGACCAGGCTGTCGCCACGCTTGAAGCCCAGGGCCACGAAGTGCAGGTCAGCGACCTGTACAAAATGAACTGGAACCCGGTGGCCAGCGACGCGGACTTCTCGAATCGGGAAAACCCCGAATACCTGGTCTATGCCCTGGAACAACGCCTGGGCGTGAAGAGCCAGTCGCTGGCGGCGGATATCCAGGCTGAGCTGGACAAACTGCTGTGGGCCGACCTGCTGATCCTCAACTTCCCGATCTTCTGGTTCTCCACCCCGGCCATGCTCAAGGGCTGGATCGACCGGGTGCTGGTGTCGGGCATCTGCTATGGCGGCAAGCGTTTCTACGATCAGGGCGGACTGGCCGGCAAGAAAGCGCTGGTGACCGTGACCCTGGGCGGGCGTGAACACATGTTCGGCGAAGGCGCGATTCACGGTCCGCTGGAGGACATGCTGCGGCCGATCCTGCGTGGCACCCTGGCTTATGTTGGTTTTGATGTGCTGGAGCCGTTCGTGGCCTGGCATGTGCCGTACATCAGTGACGAGGCGCGCCAGCAGTTTCTGGTGGATTACGGGCAGCGACTGCAGCATCTGAGCGATGATCAGCCGCTGGTGTTTCCGAAGTTGGCGGAGTTTGATGACAAGCTCTATCCGCTGACAACCAATGCCTGACCAACACCACATACCCCCTGTGGGAGCGAGCTTGCTCGCGATGAGGACATCAGCTTCAACATCTATGTTGACTGAGCCACCGCCATCGCGAGCAAGCTCGCTCCCACAGGTTTTTTGTGAGTGTCAGATATTCTGCAGCCTGCTGTTTGAGATCTGTTTAACGGCTGTCAGCGTTACTTCCAGCAAGCTACGACGGCTTGCGTCATTGCCTACAGCTACGCCAGAATCCGCCGGCTTGTGCGTCTTGGAGCCGGGTTCTATCGTTTGCCGGTCGCTGGAAAACAACAGCGATCGGGTTTGGTAGCCCGGTTATCCAGGCGCAGAGCACCACGCTTTGCAGAGTATTTTGTCTCTGCTTAATGGTGGTCATGCGTAGGGCGTCTTCGGATGCGCCGGGTTCCTGGGCCGGTCTACCAACCTGCGTATGGCCACCACCCCTCGTTTGGTATTGGCAGTGAATCGGGCGCTGGATCGGCTCGATCCGGCTGAGTAACCGCACATCCGCAGATCACCAATAGACCTGCAGGAGCGAGCCTGCTCGCGATATCGGCCGTACATTCGACATTTATGTGCCTGATACACCGCCATCGTGAGCAGGCTCGCTCCTGCACAACGTCCACCGCTTGTTCGGAAGTCCTTCTGTGCGGGGCCGTTGAACTACACTTTTCAGTTACTCCACCCGATCGGCAGGCGACGCATGGCGCCGCTTGCCGCCCGCCAGTCGACCCAAAGGCTTGCCCGTTGTGGCAGCCTGTCGGAGGTCATCATGAAACGATTTTCACCGGTCAGCCTGTGTATCGCATTGTCGATTTTGAGTGCCCCGGGTTGGGCGCAATCGGTGGTGCCGATGAAAGGGCAAAGTTCGCAACAAACCCAGGCCGACATCAACGAATGCAACAGCATCGCCGCCAGCCAGAGCGCCTCGACGGCTTCCACGCCTTCCGGCGGGAGGATCAAGGGTGCTGCTGCCGGGGCCGCCGCCGGCGCGGTCGGGGCCCAGGTGCGCGGCAATCAGCATGACGAAGCTTATGATCGTATCGACGATGACAGGAAACAGGACTATCGCCAGAACCGCGCCAAGGAGACGGCGGCGGCCGGCGCCGTGGTCGGTGCTTCACGTCAGCGCCAGGAACGCCGGGAGCAATCGAAAACCACCCAGGCGAACACCACGACGGCCTACACCAGCTGTTTGCAGGGCAAGGGTTATCAGGTCAATCCTTGAATCAGGTATGGAACACACTGTGGGAGCGAGCTTGCTCGCGATGGCGGCGGCACATTCAACATCCCGGTGTCTGACCCACCGCTATCGCGAGCAGGCTCGCTCCCAAAGGGATCTTCAGTGTTTCAAGAATTCGGTCGAGAGCACAATTTCCGGGGCTTGAGCTCGCTGTTTCAAGAAAACAGACGGATAAGGAAACGGCCTGTAGCTCCAATCTGACAACCGTTCATCGGTGAACTACGCTGCGATACGTACTCTGGATTTGAATTTCGTGACGTAAGGATCTGACACATGCGGAGCAGGCTGCTCACTGTATTGTTTACTGTTTTCGGGATGTTTTGGTCGGTGCAACTGTGGGCTGAAGACGCCCCGAAAGTGGTCGATGCTCCCGTTGAATTGAAAGTGGCCAACCGCAGCATCATGGTGTTTCGCGCGACCATCCTCGGTGAAGCCCCGGCCTCGCGGGTCAAACGGGCGAAAGCGGTGATCGGTGAGGCGCTGGATGACGCCGACGACCTCAATGTCACCCTCGACCCGATCATGAAAAGCTACATGGTGCTGCTGGGTTCTCGCCGTGCGTTTATCGTTTCGCCCACGGATTTCGACGAGACCGAATACGACTCGGTACAGCAGGCCGCTGAAGCCGCGGCCGACAGGCTGCGCCAGGTCGTGGCCGAAACCCGGGAAGCCCGTAGCCTGCAGTTGATCCTGCGTTCCGTCGTCGCCGCGTTGCTGGCCACCGGCATTTACATCGCGCTGCTGTTCGGCATGTCGTACCTGCGGCGCAGAGTGCTGCAGAAACTGCCTGAACTGATGCATCGGCACACCCAGGCGCTGAAAGTCGGAAAGGTTCCGCTGATCGACGCCAACTTCCTTTATCCATTGGTCAGCCGCGTGCTGGAGTTGCTGCGCTGGGTCATCGTGCTGCTGCTCTCTTACGAGTGGTTGGGGTTTGTCCTGTCGCGGTTTCCCTATACCCGGCCTTGGGGTGAAAGCCTTAACAACTATCTGCTGGAAGTCGCCGACTATTTGCTGCAAGGGATTCTAGGGGCCATCCCCGGGCTCGGCGTGGCGCTGGCGATCTTTTTCATTGCCCGTGGCGCGACAGCGTTCTCTCGCCGGATACTGCGGCGCATGGCCACGCCCGGCACCTTCAACTGGCTGAACCACGAAACCCTGAAACCGACTCAGCGCCTGACTTCGCTGGCGATCTGGTTGTTTGCCCTGGCCATGGCTTATCCCTACTTGCCGGGTGCGGGTACCGATGCGTTCAAAGGCTTGTCGGTGCTGGTCGGCCTGATGATCTCCCTGGGTGCTTCCAGCGTCGTCGGGCAGGCGGCGGCCGGATTGATCCTGACGTACACCCGAACCCTGCGTCCCGGTGAGTTCGTGCGCATTGGCGAGCACGAAGGGACGGTCACTGAACTGGGCATGTTCACCACGAGCATTCGTACCGGCCTGGGCGAAGTGCTGACCCTGCCCAACTCGATGATCACCGGTACGGTCACCAAGAACTACTCACGGGTCGTACAAGGCCCCGGTTATGTGGTCGACACCGTGGTCACCATTGGCTATGACACCCCCTGGCGGCAGGTCGAAGGGATGTTGCTGGAAGCCGCCAGACGCACGCCCGGCGTCCTCGAAACCCCACCGCCGCAGGTGTTCCAGACGGCATTGTCGGACTTCTACCCGGAATACCGGCTGGTGGCCCAGGCCATACCCAGCCAGCCTCGACCGCGCGCCGTGCTGTTAAGCATGCTGCACGCCAACATCCAGGACGTGTTCAACGAGTACGGTGTGCAGATCATGTCGCCGCACTATCTGGGCGATCCGCAACAAGAGAAATGGGTGCCCAGGGACAAGTGGTACATGGCACCTGCGCAGGAATCGAAGGAGACGTTGAAGTAATGGCAGGGTGGGGTAGGTAGGGCGAGGACGAGCATTGTGCAGAGTGCGATGAGCGGCCCGGGGGAGGCCGCTCAGTTGTAGCGGTGTCAGAAAAGCATATAGGCGGATGCAGTCGTCTGATTCAGGTCGATCTCTCCGACCTCCAGAACTTCGTATTCAGCGCGCACGCCGATGTTGCGAAAGACATCGAACTCGACGCCGACACCGTAGGTCAGGTCAACCCCGGTATCGTCGTCGGTGGCATTACCGTCGGCGTCCCAGGCGTGAGCACCGACACTGCCGAATACCCGCAACCGATCGCCCAGTGGAAAGCCGACATGGGCGGCAGCCTGAGCCGATTTACCATCGAAATCGACATTCTTGTCCTTGAATTGACCCAGGTCGACGTAGGCCCCCTCGAAGGCCAGGTAGCTATTGACGCGATACCCGGCATAAACCTTGTAGCTGGTGTCGTCGTCGTCCAATCTGGATTCGTCGGTCTGTATGCTGCTTACGCCAGCTCCAAGATATAAACCTTTGTCATCAGCGAGCGCCTGAAAAGACAGCAGCGATAGCAGTGAAGCGAAGCCAAGGTTTCGAAGTAGCATGGGTGGTGGAGTCCTTGTTCAGGTTTGTCTGGTGTTAGGGTTCGGCGAGCATTTGAGGGGCCATGAAGGGTTAATAAAAATCATTGATTGATATTTTTGAGTCGTAAGGCGGGATGTTTTCCGGACATTGAAAGTAGCGTCTTGCCAATGCTTGAATTGGCAGCGCTTTGGAGAACAACCAGCCTTGCGCCAATAGAACCCCCTCCGAGACCAGATGCGGCAGTTGCTCCTGAGTCTCGACACCTTCGGCCACGACCTTGAGTCTCAGCGACCTGGCCAACTGGGCAATGTGGCGCCACAAGGCATCCTTGGCCGCGATCTTGTCGTCGGCGATGAATGAGCGATCTAATTTCAGAATGTCGAAAGGCACTGAATCGAGGAGCGAAAGGTTGGAATAGCCGATACCGAAGTCGTCCACGGCAATGCGATGTCCGCACGCACGAAGCCGTCGCAATTGCAGGGCGGCAGGCTTCTGATCGATCAGGGTCCTTTCGGTGATTTCAAAAGCCATGGCGGACACTGGCATGTTGTAGGTTGCCAGCACGCTGGCCACATAGTCTGGAAAACTTGGGTCCTGGATATCCTGGGCGCAAAGATTGACCGTAATGTAGAAGTCCTTGCACGCCCAAAGGTAGGTGCTGTAATCCTCCGCCACCTGTCGAATCACCGAACGTGTAAGTACGCGGATCAAGTCGGATTTTTCCGCCACCGCAATGAAAACATCCGCAGGCACTTGGGTGCCGTTGTCGTTCCAGCGGGAAAGTGATTCAGCGCCCACCAGATAGCCCGTCGTCAGGTTGACGATAGGCTGGTAGTGAACATCCAGCCTGTTGGCTTTCAGGGCATTGCGAAGCCGTACGGCGGTAGAGGTGTAATGCCGTTTGACACACCATGCGAGCAAAAACAGCGCTGCGAACACGCACACAAGGCCAATGAATAATTTGAATTTGAGACTCGTCAGGTAGCTCAACGGAAGAGAAATGACCGAGATCAGTTCATTTCGGTTGCCCGCAAAGGCGATGAGGACCTTGTCTGCCGAGGTAACCAGTTCTTCCAGGTGGAACGGTTTCTGCACCGTCAGCGGTTTGTGGCCCGTAGAGGCAATGGGCACTGCGCCGCCGGGGCCGATGAGGTCCAGTTGCAGGTCCTTGGGAAACTTCAAGTTGTCGAGCAGGAGCTTCTTGTTTGCCCAGACGTAGGTTGACTGTTCCGACACAATGATAAAATCGGTGTCCGCGGAAACCGTGTGGCCAGCATCCACCCAGTAGGTTCGCTTTCCAACGGAAAACTTGCGCTTGTCGCTATCGGCCAGTATCGAGGGAGGTGCTTGTCCGTTGGAGGAACAGATCTTGCCATTGGGCAACTGGATTGCCGCTTGATCAACAAATCGCAGGTTCTTGACCAGGTCAGCCAGTTGTGAGTATTGCTCTATGGAGCATTCCTGACCCGAGCGATCGAGATCGCCGAGGGTTTCCAGTACTTTGTCGATCTGCGCATTGGGCTCCACTTGAGCAGCACGCAGATCGGCATAAACATTATTCAACTTCCGTGCAACGAATTGATCCGCCAACCCTCCAGCACAGAACCATGCGGCCCAACCTGTTGCAGCAATCAGACATACAGTGACTGCGTGCCTTCCAAGTAACGCTTTATATGCGGCAACCATCGAAAAACTCCGAGGTATCATTATTTCACTGTGTTTTCTGTAGTCGCGGATTAAGCGACTTCAGTACCAGTCAATTACCCAAGCCAACAAGATGCCGCTGGCATAGACGGTAAGACACAGTGCGATTTTCTGCTTGAGTGGCAGTGTGTTTATTCGATGTTGCATGCTTATCTCCTTGAGTAGGCAAATAAGCAATTGTGGAAACTTGTGGTTAATCAAGGGAAATCATTAATCATCATTTTCGGGGCTTTGATAAACGCCTGTTAACGATAATTTCTATCCCCGACGACCTGGTTGTAAACAGATGAGGTCGTGTTCCTTGGCCTGGCCGAGTTGCGCTTGGCCGTTTCCGACGGCGTCTCTCCGTAAGCCAGTTGATAGGCCTTGGAAAACCGGCCCAGATGGTGAAAATTCCAAAACATCGCGGTTTCTGTGACGGTAGGCCACGTTTTATTGATCAGGTCGCGACGGGCGCTTGCGAGCCTCAAGTTTCTGATATAAGCGATTGGCGATATCCCGAACGTTTCAATAAAGCCGAAATGCAAAGTGCGAGTGGTGGTTTCCAGTTGCCTTACCAGCGATTTTATAGTGAGCGTTTTTTTTGTGTTTTCATGGATGTACTGTATGGCTTGTATCGCCACCTTTCTTCTTGTCGGGACTTTGCGGATGAAGCGGCCAGCGGGCGTCAACGATTGCAACAAAGAAGCGAGTACCGCACTTTCAATCGCCGAACCCTCTGTTTCGCTGCGCTGTGCTGAAGCAGCGTCGTTGATGTCGACACAGCACGCGCTGATGGCTTGAATGGCCGATTGTATGAATTGAAAGTTTTCAGCCTGGAAGCGGTGTTGTGTTCTGTTCGCAAGGATATCTATGACAGAGTGATGTTGGCGGCACCGCTCATAGTTTTCCAGTGTCGTGGTGATGGTGAAAAGTGTTTCATTCGGTTCGCAGGTGTAATGCACCGATTCGTCACTGTGCAGTACGATGACTTCGTCAGGTCGTAGTTTTTGATTGTTTACGACGGGGCGGCCAATCGGTGCCTGGGAGATGGCGAATGTCACGAATCCGGCAGGGACAGAACTGACCAGCGTCACGGATGAGTCGAACTCAAGGCGACTGCACTGCAGTTGCGGACTGTGAAAGAGTTTGTGTTGCCGAATGCGCGCTTCATGCTCGGTCGGAATAAGGCTCATTTCCCATTTGCCTATTGTTCTATTCAGTTGGCTCGGCAAGGCAGAAGACAAATGAAAGATCTCGTCGGGCGGTGCGATACTCATGAAATTGAAGGCTCATCTGTTAAATGATAAGGGTCAAGCCTGACGGGCAGTCATGGAGAAGATACGCGATTGGGCGTTCTTGTTGTCGGTGAGATCGACCCCATTGCCATTGGCTTTGAACGGGTTTTCAGAGTCCCCGGATCAGTTCCAGTTCCGCCGAAAATGCGTACTTGCTGTCCAACGGTGAGTCGTCCATGTGTTGAACGCTGCGCGGATCGATTTTCGAACTGAAGATCTGCGATTGGGGTTTCATCGGATCAATGGCTGCTGCTGTAAAGGCGTAAAAGTCGTCAATACGATAACCGTTTTTTACCTGATAGCCAGTTTTCACAGTAGTTGGGGCCTTTTTGTTGGTTTCGACACTCGTCAATTTTGCACTGTAGACACCCTTGTCGTCGGCCATGGCCTTGAGAGAAAGCAATAAACCAAACGACACGGTGACGAAGTTTTTCAGTAGCATCGAGGCGATTCCTTATTAACAGTTTATTCAGGCAGCGCAGAATGTCAGCTGCATCTCTGCCACGACTTGGGCTGCAAATAATCTCACTTCGATGGTGCCTGCCAAAGTCAATAACTCATATTTGTCAGGTCGTCAGAAGAGGCCAGTCAGCGCTTGCCCGCCCCTCATAGAAGTATGAGCGAACTGGCGTAGCTCATGCCTGTGTCACTTTGTGGTGGGGCGGGGAGAGTAGAATCACTGCTCTGCTCATCTGCATGATACTCATTCTCACTGTGAATCTTCAGATGCGATAGTTTCTGGCTGTCATCCGGGCTTGTTTCAACTTCATAATATTCAATGGTCGTGCTTTCGACGGAGTGCTCGTCGTGCGCCAACGAATAAAGTGGAATGGCAGACAGAAACAAGACCCCCAGGAATCTGAAAGTCGTCGATTTATGGGCTCGCAGGAAATGCATGGCGTTCACTTGATTCCCCCTGTAGGGCATTGTCCCGGACGAGAATCAAGCGGGCTCGATTCCAAGGATTATCGAGGAGGGATTTTTGGCGGGGGAGACGTTTGATTCAAATCAATAAGTATTATTTTTGTTTGAAAATTCTTTGATGTGAACCTTTGCCAGGCGGGTGTCGAGCCCGTTCGGGAGGCCGATTAATGGTTCATACAGCGCAAACGGCCAAGTTCATGGATGTAAAAACACACCGCGTTTTTATCCTGGGTCGGGATCAACTCGTAGTTCAGAATGGCGCCTTCTTGCAAGACGTATTGACGTCTAAAGAACAAGTCAGGGGTCTTTTCAATGGCAAAAAGTTCATTGTCCTGGCTGAGCTTGATGTTGCTGACTTTGATCTCGACGTGTTTATTGGTTTCTCCGATTATGTTCGCTGAGATGGTCGCGTTGCGGATTTTCCCATTCAGGCTTTCCAGCGTGGTCCCCGTGAGCCTGCCATGCCCGATAGTGAGGTACTCTTCGGTGTTGAGTTGGTTGAGATCTTCCAGCCATTGTCGGGATTTTGTCTGGTAACTGATATTTTCCATGTAGTGCGAAGGTGAGTAAACGAAAGAGAAAATGCACAGTGCATTGATCAAGCCTATAAGAGGCCAGTGAACCGCTTGCGAAATTTCAAATTTCATAAAGTGACTTCCAGACATTGACGAATCATCAAGGCGAGGTCCCTTTCGCTGCTGTTCAATTGTAGATTTGCAGTGCTTAGATCCTGGCGGATGCACGAAACGGAATAATTGGCTTTATACAGGTTGATCCAGACCTGGCCCTTCAGGTTTGGTGGCAGCTGTTCGGTTTGTTTGGCGGACAACTCCATCAGCGCTTGCGCCTCGGCAAGATCACTGCCCACGGCGTGTATGACCAGTCCATTCTTGTCGGTACTGGAAATTTCAATTTTTGGCGCGTCGAAGTCGAATTGAAAAATAGTAAAGGCAACGACTGCCAGCGTAACGATATAAGCGATCAGCTGGGCTTTTGTAATGCGCGCGGATTCATTGGTTTTACCTGAGGGTGCAAGCCGCCCGTCACTACCAGCCGGCGGTAGTTGTGAAGGGATGGGGGCGGGGGGCTGCGTTGTTTCCACCCGGGGTGCCGGTACATCTGCTTGTGCATCGACGACACATTGCCGGTTGAAGCAATATCCTCGTCGAGGAACAGTCATCAAGATCTCGTGATCCCGGCTGTCATTGAGAATATTGCGTAGTGAGAAAACCGTTTGATTCAAACTGCCGGAGGCAACCACGCGGTCATTCCAGGTGTAGTCGATGATTTCATCGCGGCTTTTAGTGACACCTGGCTCCATGAGCAGCAGGTCCAACAGGCGCGACTCAGCTCTACCTAACGTGGAATTCTGTACATCTCCATGGGGTGTTGTAATGGAAAGCATGGCGCTGTCCGGGTCGAACACCGCGACGGCGCCATTTTTCAACTTGAAGGTGTAACTCATAGAAATCTTCCGTTCAGGCGGTGCTGGCCTGAGTATAGGGGCCGGATTTGGCTCGGTACATTCTGGTCTGGGAAGTGAACGAAGATGAGGGCCCAGCGGAAGGTGCACTGTGTGTTGCATTTACGATGCTGGATTGGCTCGTTTCAGAGGCGTGCAGTTCGGCAAACAGCCCTGTCTGTCAGAGGTATCCGTTCAATCATACAAAGGAAAAGCATTGCTGGATGACCCATGGTTTTCGATTTGGACACCATGAATAATGCTTGGAATGGATTAACTGCGCTATCCGAAAACTGCAAGCTCGGGCAGGAGGGGGGACGCGCGGCTACACCTCAATGAACTAACCTCGCTGTTGCGCCAGGTTTCTGTATCAGCCTGAACTATCAGGATACAAATCAATGATGGTGTTCTTGTGCACTTGGCTTGTGAAAGATTATTTTTGATTCTTATTAGCTTTTAACCAGGGACGTTACCGATTTAAATGGATCTCGAGGAACGTTGCGTGTCCACGGTTTGTTTCTCGCGGCGTCAACGATCCTCACCTCTCGTTCTACGACTTTGCCCCGAGTCCTTTCATGAAGGGCCCGGGGCTTTTTTTGGTTCTTCACGCCGTTGTCGTCATCGATCAAGGCAAAACATCGTAGCCACGTTGTTGCAGGCAGCTGCTGTAGACGGAGTTGTTGGCGGTGATGCTTTGTTCGCTCTCACTCAGATTCTCCCGGCGCGCCTGACGTTGCCTGGCGCCCCCCACGACGACGCCGGCAGCCGCGGCACTGCGTGCGTGGTTCTGGCGATAGTCTTGGCGGGTATCGTCGTCGATCTGGTCATAGACGTTTTCATGTTGGCGGCCCCGAACTTCCGCCGCCGTCGCACCGGCTACCGCGGCGGTTGCGGCGCCCTTGACCCGACCACCGGAGGGCACGGTGCTTTGTACCGGATGCTGCGCGTTGGCTTGGGATTGGCAGGCACTGGTGTCCTGCTGGATGGTCTGGGAGGTCTGACCTTTGAGGGGAATCACGGTTGCCGCCAGGGCGCTGGTGCTCATCAACAGCATCAGGATCGCCAGGGTATGGGCCAGAATTTTCATCATCGAGTCTCGCGTCAGGCGTCGGCACGGCTAACGGTTTGTCAGAGGGAAAACGCGGCGTGGCGCCACGTTGAAACCCCATGCCGGTCTGCTCGCGATGCCATCCAATGCCGGTGGACGGCAGGCACTTTCACGCTTGCGATGGGGTTTGCTTGAACGTCAGTGCTTGAGGAGCAGGGCCTGCATATCGTCTGACATGCCTTTGAGTGCAACCTTGAAGTCATTGGCAACAATCGGCTGCTTGGCATTCTTGATGGTCTCGCCGAACACCTTGCGCACGATCTTCGCTACCGGCAAACCGGTTTTGGCGTCGATCAGGTTGGCTTCGATGTACATCTCGGCGGTCTGGTCCCGGTGCCCGGTGGCTGCTTGTGTCGCCCCGACAATGGCCCCGATTGGTACGACTTCATACCAGTGCATACCTTCGTTGTTGGCGCTGACGTGAGTGATCGCCGCCTGCAGGATCAGCGACCGTGAATTGGTCGGCGCCAACTGTGGATAAGGGACGATCGCATAGCGGCGGGCAAAGGCGGTCTTGACGCTGTTGCTGGCCATCAATTGCAGGTCTTGCAGGGTTTTCAGGCTGACGCGCGCGGTCGGCTGCGGCGATGGATACAGTTCCATCTGCCTGAACACCACTGTGGAATACGCGCGTGGATCGAACCCTGGCGATACCCAGCGCAATACTTTCTGCTCACTTGGCGTAGTTTGCTCCTCCAGGCCCTGGTAATTGCCCAGGAAGCCCGAGTATTGCTCTTGCTGCGCGACTTGCGAGACACAGCCGACCTGAAATACACAGCTCAAAGCAATACCCGCAATCCATTTATTCGACATGCCCATATGTTTGGTTCTCAAGTGATGAAAGTTGTCATTCGGGTTCCGACCTGGCCCCGGGCATTGGTCCGGGCGCCTTGTTTTCAGGCACTGGTATTTGCCAGTCGGTTACGCAAAGCAGGTGCTTGCACGCCGGTCAATGCGGGCCGAATGCTGCCCGTAGCGGTGGGATAATCCGAATCAATAACTCTCAAAAACTGTTAAACACTCGGTCAGGACAAATTGCACATCGATCACAGTTGCCTACGCTAACCCTTTGCAACGCCGGTTTTGGCATCGCCGTGACGTTCCTGTTTCCACGCTGATACGCCGTTTCGGACGGCCTGAAGGAGGCACCGCATGGACCGATTCACCGGCGGTTGTTTGTGCGGCAAAGTGCGTCTTGTAGCGTCGGGGCGCCCGTTCCGGGTTGGTGTTTGTCACTGTCTCGACTGCCGCAAGCACCATGGGGCGCTGTTCCACGCGTCCGCGATATTTCATCAGGATGCCGTGACAATCGAGGGCGAAACGCGTGACTACGCCGGGCGGCACTTCTGTCCGCAGTGCGGTTCGTCGGTGTTCTCACGCAGCGCAGACGAAGTCGAGGTGAACCTTGGATCTCTGGATGCCCCCGACCAGTTGACGCCAACCTACGAGAGCTGGACTGTGCGGCGCGAGGCCTGGTTGCCGGCGTTTGCACTCACCCGACACTACGAGCGCGATCGAGACGGCACGGGGCGATTTGAGGATTAGCGGGCACGTATTCATATGCCATAACAAGCGGCTATGACAATGAGCGCTAGAAAACACACCAACTGAACGCTAAAGAAGGCAAACCGAACTGCCACGAACGCATTGGTTTGCTCATGGGAGACGTGAACCAATGACTGGCACACGCGAGCGATCAGGACGAGTGTGGACAAGTAGTTCACTACGGCGCCGCTGACATCAAGGGCTGTAATCACAAACACGATGACGCCAAACACAGGCAGGTTTTCCACACAGTTGGCATGGGCCCTTGTCCCGCGGCGATACCAATCTTCGCCTTCGAGCCGATCGCTTCGGAAAGAGGCAATCGGAACACTCGAGAACAGGATTGCGACCCAGCGATAAACCCCGACGGTTGCCATCAATAGCAGCAAGGTCCAGGTCGCAAACCCAAGCAGCATCCACATCGGTATCGTCATGGCCGCCATCCTCGATGGTTCATTGTCAGCACGTCGTCCCGCAGCGCGACCGACGAGCAGTCAGTCGCGCGCTGTCGGTCAATTGCTCATGATGGGGGCCAGAGCGGTCTGAATCCTGGACATCTGTGCTGGCGTTGTCATCTGCGTCAGCAGTCGACCGAAGTGTGGATGCCGTACGCCCGAGATAATGTATTGCCAGCGGTAGGCACTCAGCACGCAGGCCTTGATTTGCGCGGTCTCATCGACTCTGAACGATCGTGAAGCATGACTGATGAAGTAGTCTGCATCGGCTGCCGATTGTGCCTGCAGGATTGCGTCGACGGCCGCTACCAGCGCAATCAGGTCATTCACTGCCTGGTCGTGCTCGGCCGACGAGAGTTTCGCGTGCTCGTCCTGCCATTCCAGCTCATCGAGTACGACGTGCCGGCTTTCATCCTTCCAGTGGAATTTGAAGACATCCTTGAACAACGGGCACAGTTCCTCGCGCGGGGCGATGCTTTGCACGTAGTGCGCCTGAACAAACAGCTCGATGTGACAGGTCAGTGCCAGCACCGCCCAGGTACTGGCCGCCAGTACCGCGCGCGCCACTTCGTTTGGATCGGCAACCTGGCGATATCCCGCTGGCAATTTCGAACTCATCATCGTCTCCATGCGCCGGAACAACTCCTGGTGCTTGATCTCGTCGTTGGAAAAACGCACCAGCGCTTCAAGGGCCAGTTGATTGTCAAATACATGGGCCCGACCCTGGTCGAGCATCTTGGCACTGATAAAACGCTCGACCAGGCCAAAGATGTACGCATAGGTCCGGCCCTGGATCTGACTGAGCAGGCGCGCCTGGGCCTCATCGAGAAAGGTCAGGCGGTCAACCTGCGACAGTCCGTCGGGAAGGAATTTGCGCGAGAAGTCGAAACTGCGGTCCTGGAGCAGATC
Source organism: Pseudomonas sp. GW821-FHT12A04 (assembly GCF_058807755.1). NCBI lineage: Bacteria > Pseudomonadati > Pseudomonadota > Gammaproteobacteria > Pseudomonadales > Pseudomonadaceae > Pseudomonas > Pseudomonas sp. GW821-FHT12A04. Next base: position 252,701 of record NZ_JBXAQZ010000003.1, on the reverse strand, counting down.
GCGATCGATCTGCCATTCGGACTTTTTCGATGACCTGACCATTTGCGCATAACGGGCGGTGTTGCCTGACGCTGAGCCGGGTAGGGTAACGACGCTGTTCATATGGATCTCCTGCTGCCCTGGTGGCGTTGGAATGGGGCAATTTCGGTTGACGTCGGAGCCAATGACCCTGGGGGAAGCCTCTGGGGACAGTTTCGATCGCTGATTCCGCGTTGGTGCTAATCTAGGCGTCGCAGTTCAGGCGGTGAATGACTGGTGCGCCTGAAAACCTGCTCCGGACTCCGGAAAGGAGGGCGGTCAAGTGTTGGATGCGCTTTCTGATGTGTTGCGTGTGATTCGGCTGTCTGGAGGGGTCTTCCTCGAGGCGGAGCTCACTGCGCCCTGGTGCATCAACGGCAGAATCTCGGCGGATGATTGCAAGCCGTTCCTGGCGGCACCTCGACACATTATTGCGTCGCACTTTGTCGCCGCGGGGCGCATGCAAATTCAAATCGACGGTGGTGCCGCCATCGAGGTAGGGGCAGGCGAACTCGTTTTGCTTCCTCGCAACGACGCACATTCTTTTGGCAGCGACCTGAGCATTGCGCCCATGCCAGCCAGAGAAGTCATCCAGCCGCCAGAAGTCGGCGGCATATCACGGATCAAGTACGGCGGGGGCGGCGAGGCCACGCAGTTGCTGTGCGGGTTCCTCGGTTCAGAAACACCCTTCAGTCCGTTGCTTTCGTCGTTGCCTTCCTTATTGAAACTGGATTTGCGTGCGACGGCTTCGGGCACCTGGATCGAAAGCTCCTTTCGTTTTGCTGTCAGTGAAATCGCGGCGGGCCGCGTCGGCTCGACAACGGTCATCGCCAAGCTATCGGAGCTGCTATTCGTCGAAGCCGTCGGCCAGTATGTCGCCAGTCTTCCCGCTGAGCGGCGCGGGTGGCTGGCGGGGTTGCGGGATCCGCATATCGGGCGCGCACTGGCGCTATTGCATGCCCGTCCAACCGAAGGCTGGACGGCAGAAGCCCTGGCGCTTGAGGTGGGCATGTCGCGCTCGGTGTTCGCCGAGCGCTTCACGGCATTGGTCGGACAGCCACCGATGCAATACCTGACGCTGTGGCGCATGCACGTGGCGGCTCAACAGTTGCGCGAAGGTCGCGGCAATGTGGCGCAAATCGGCTTTGCCGTTGGCTACGACTCCGAAGCCGCGTTCAGTCGCGCATTCAAACGCCAATTCGGCACATCCCCCGGCACCTGGCGCAGACAATCCGCATGAGAAGGGGCGGTGCCACCTCTTCATGGTTACCTGACCAGGCTTGATCCTTGCTCAAGGATATCGAGGCGATTCTGCCCGAGCCTGACTGGTTCGTAGCGCTCTGGCTACCAGGGCTTGAATCTTGTAGGCAGGCGCCTCGACGGCTTCGTAATCACGGGTATAACGAGTGGCGAACTCGCGATCGCCCCATTGCTGGTACTGCTGCACGTGCTTCAACTCATGCGCCCACAGCGCGACATCGTTAAGTGCATCTTCGGGATTTCGAAAGACGATGATGTCGATAAGGGTGACCGCACGTACATCGGGATTCTGCAGCATGGTGTGTGCGGCGTTCAGCTCCACATCATCGCCTACCTTGTAGCGAACCGAATCGAGCACTTGAATGTCATAGTAGGGTTCGAGCTGGGCCCGGATATTCAGCGGGATTGGCCGGATATCACCGGTTGCCGCGGTGTTGCGCGATTGCACAATCCAGTTCTGCAATCCAGAGGCCGCCATCTGGTTCATGTCGTCGAAGATCGTTCCAGCTTCCTCTTCGGAACCTGGAGCACAAAAACAAGCGACCATGCAGACCTGATACTGCCCGGCCGGGCAGGCGAAAACCGAGGACGAGGTGCCAGCGCAAAAGAGCACGATCGCTAACCGGAAAACTTGACGCAAAAAAATAGCTGGCAATGGGTTCTCCCATGGGCAATGGCGGTCGGCAGGCAATACGTTGGGCGTCTCGCGCCCATTGTGCTGCCGCGTGTTGGACCGCTGCGACACCGTTCGATTCCCTGGGTTCCTCAGTTTCTTTTGGCCACGCCAAGCAGGTCAGCTTTGGCGTGGGCTTCGCTGTCAATCTGCTCTAACCCCAAAGACTGACGCAGCTGCGCCGGACTCACTCCAAGGCGTTGCTTGAAGGTGGTCGCCATGTGCGCCTGGGAATTGAAACCGCAGGCGTAGGCGATTTCCGTCAGGGTGGCGGTCGAATCGCGCATCAGGGCACGGGCCTTGGCGAGGCGTCGGTCGATCAGGTAGCTGTGCGGGCTTTTGCCGGTGGCGTTTTTGAAGGCCCGCATGAAATACCCTTCGGACAATCCAAGCAGGCCCGCCATCGCCGGTACGCTCAACGGGTCTTCGAGGCCTGCATCAATGAACTCATCGAGCAAGCGCATCCGGCTGCCGGTTATCGAGCCATGGGGTGTTGTCGACACCGCTTCGCTACCCGTCGCCCGTTCGGACAATGCCAGTGCCCAGGCCTCCCAATCATCCTCCACAGAGGACAGCAACAGCGCCGCACGCATACGCCACGCGAGAGCGGTGGCCTGCCGGTCGATGCGATTGTTGAAGGCACGATCCCCCATCAATGCCATGCCATCGGTGCGAATCACCCGCAAGTATTCGCCGCCCTGGGGGGATTCGGACAACACGTCACACCCGGCGGGGACGAACGCCAGGCCGTTGGGCACGGCATCGAAGGGGCGTATTCGGTCGCTGCCGATGGCGTGCAGGCCTCGCTGGCTGTCGAAGGCGAAGCCGATTCCCGCCTGGGTCGCGACATAGCGGGTCGCGTAGGCGCAGCCGGGGAGCAATTCGATTGCCCAAGGGCCGGCCTCGATACGACGGACCGGTTCGGACAAGCGTGGTGGCGGCGGGCGATTTCGATGACTCATGGACACCATAGTAGTGAAGAGGAGGGACAAAAGTCAGGTCAGTTTTTTGAAAGCCGGAGTACTGCGCCGTTGTTCAGACTGGGCAAAACCTCAGGGGGACCTCTCATGCACACACTGACTCGCGACGATATCGAACAAGCTGCTCGCCACGTTTATCAGGTCATGCCCGCCACAGCCCAGTACCCTTGGCCCTTGCTGGCTCAGCGGTTGGGTTGCACGGTGTGGGTCAAGCACGAAAATCACACGCCTACCGGTGCCTTCAAAGTGCGCGGCGGTATCACGTTCATGCACTGGCTCAAGCGCGAGCACCCGGGCGCGAAGGGCATTGTCAGCGCGACCCGCGGCAACCATGGCCAGAGCCTGGCACTGGCGGCTCGCACACTGGGTTTGCAGGCGTTGATCGTCGTGCCGGAAGGTAACTCGGTAGAAAAGAACAACGCCATGCGCGGCTTTGGCGCTGAAGTGGTCGAGTATGGCCGCGACTTCGATGATGCCCGTGAAGAGGCTGCCCGTCTGGCGCACGCGTATGACCTGTTCCTGGTTCCGCCGTTTCACACCGAGCTGGTCAAAGGCGTCGCCACTTATGCGCTGGAGCTGTTCAACGCAGCGCCGGACCTGGATACCGTTTATGTACCGATTGGCTGTGGATCGGGGATTTGCGGAGTGATCGCCGCTCGCGATGCGCTGGGTCTGGAAACAGAAGTGGTTGGCGTGGTTTCCACGGAGGCGGCGGCTGCACAGTTATCGTTTGACGCTGGCGCAATTCGCGAAACCGCCTCGGCCAACACCTTTGCCGACGGCCTTGCCGTACGCAAGCCGATTCCTGAAGCCTTTGCCGTCTACGCGGCAGGTGCTGCGCGGATCGTATCGGTCAGCGATGACCAGATCGCCGAAGCCATGCGCGTGTATTACACCGATACCCATAACCTTGCCGAAGGGGCCGGTGCGTCGGCGTTGGCAGCGCTCATCTCGGAGCGTGAAGTCATGTCGGGAAGAAGGGTGGGGGTGATTCTATCCGGTGGCAACGTCGACAGATCGGTGTATGCGCAAGTGATTGCGTGAAAAAGGCCATGACCCTGGTCACATAAATTTGAAATGCACGGCATTGCTCGACAGAATCACGCCCCGATCCGGCCCAAGTCGCCGGACGTTAGTGGTGAAAAGGGGCCGCAGTTGAACGAACAGACATTGTCCATGCGCCTGGAGCGCGTTGCCGCCTATGTGCCAGCCGGTGCGCGCCTGGCCGATATCGGCTCGGATCACGGCTACCTGCCGGTGGCCTTGATGCGCCGTGGCGCCATTGCGGCGGCGGTGGCCGGCGAGGTGGCGTTGACTCCGTTCCACGCGGCCAACCGCACCGTGCGCGAGAACGGCCTGGACTCGCAAATCACCGTGCGCCTGGCCAACGGCCTGGCGGCGATCGAGCCGGGAGACGGGATTACAGCGGTCAGCATCTGCGGCATGGGCGGCGAAACCATCCGTGACATCCTCGACAGTGGCAAGGCGTACCTGAGCGGTCAGGAGCGCCTGATCCTGCAGCCCAACGGCGGCGAGCAGCCACTGCGCCAATGGCTGATGGACAATGGCTATCGCATCCTCTGCGAGGAAGTGCTGCGGGAAAATCGTTTCGACTACGAAATCATCGTCGCCGAACGCGCAGGGCCGGTGATCTACACCGCCCAGGAGCTGTACTTCGGCCCGTTGCAGATGCAGACCCGCAGCCCGGCGTTCCTGGTCAAGTGGCAGCGCAAGTTGCGCCAGAAACAGAAGACCCTGAGCCACTTTGCCCAGGCGCAGCAGGCCGTGCCCGAGGAAACGGTGCAGGACATCGCTCGGCAGGCCCGGTGGATCACCCAATTGCTGGCTTGAGCAAGCCTGGGGCACCGCTCAAAAAGAACCTCGATTCAGCGTGGGTGTGGCTGAGTCGAACGAGACGCGTCGACGGCCCCTTCAGGCGACTCGAATTTGCCGGTGACCAGTAGGCAATTTTCGCCATTGGTCGGGGCTGGCGACGAAAGTTCAGCGCAATAGCGGTTTTTTTTTCGGTATGCATGGTGAAGCGATTCAGCACCGTAGCTATGCAGGTTTCAGCCAGGAAAACAGGTACCTCCAGGTGTTGGATTTAGTACCGTTTGTCGAGCGTGCTGCTCAAAAAGTGAACGATTTTGATATGCTTCGCTCTGATTTACCGGCAGGCGGATCCTTTGACAGTTCGCGCTGCACTCACTAATAAAATGGACGTATACCTCATCTGCATTGAATGGAATGCGCATGGGGATTTTTTTTACCTGAGACCTGGAGTGATAGTATGTCGTCATCACTGACTTGCTGGGCGAGTCGCTCTCTCTTGTAATACCAAATTATTTAGTCGATTCAATCAATGCGAACTTGATCGTGCAGGCGCAATTAATTAATTAATTCGCATGCCTGGGGCATGGTCAATTTGCACTGCCGCAATAAGTGGAGATGTAATCTTGGATATTAGTACAATTATCGGCCTGATCGGCCAGAAAGAATCCATGGAGTTTTTGCGTTTAGGCGTAGTGTACGTTCACCTGTTGGCTTGCTGCGTAGCTATTGGCCTGGTGTTTGCCAGCGATGCGGCAATGGTAAAGGACTTATTGAAAGGTCGCGTGTCGTCGGGGCACGATAATGAACATATGGCCAGTCTTCAGAAGTCTGTTTCCAATGCGTTGATATTCTTGTGGGTCACCGGAGCTGCGATTATAGGTATTGATTACCTTGAAAAAGGCATGACCTATTTTGCTAATCCGAAACTTCAAGCAAAAGTTATTATTGTATTGTTGCTGACGTTCAACGGCATGCTGTTGCACCGCTATGTATTGCCGGCAATGCTGAAGGCCGGTTCGCTGCTTGATCTACAGATCAATGTGCGAATGTTTGCCCTGTTCTCTGGCGCACTGTCGGGCGTGTCCTGGTTGTATGCCGCCATGCTCGGTGTCGGTCGACCGCTGGCCTGGAAGTATTCGCTCACCGAGTTGCTGATGGCCTATCCGGTGTTGATCGTGCTCGGCTTTGCGATGATGGTGGCGCTGACCCAGTGGGCGCGTAAGCGCAACGAAGCAACTCCGGTTCAAGAAACTTCGTGGTTGTTTGCGGGTATTCCTGCGCTGCGCTGAACTGACGAGACTCCAGGAAAAGACGGGGGAACCTGTCTGAACCTTTCAAACATCAGACCCCCTCCTTGTGAGGGGGTTTTTTGCGTGTGGGGCTCAGGAAATCAAAGAACCGGCTCGAATGGCCGGTTTTTTTTCGAGTGAAAAACGTCCATTTCACTTCAGCGCCAAAGCGTTGATCGTCATGGGTGAAAGCGATCCGATGCGCGTAACCAGGGGCTCCGGAGGGCCGGACGGTGAGAAGCCCATCATCCTTTCCGCAAGGGAGAGGGTAGCGAGGTTGATCTCGCGTCTACCGCTCATCGGCAAGGCACAAAATAAACTTTGACATCATTGGTGCTTTGGTTGAATATTCATTCATCGCATACGATCTAATCGGTAGCGATTAAAAGTAATGACAACCCCTGCCGTTTGGAGACTCAGCCATGAACACCGGAAGCCGCCGCACAATGTTTATCTCAACCGCTCACGCTTCCCATGGCCAAAACGGCAACAACTGGATCATTGCACACGCCAATTGATGAACGTTGTCTTTTTAAATGTCATAAATATCGCATGCGATATAATCGCACGAAAAATCAAATCCTGAGGAAGTCCCCATGAGCAAGATCGAAAAAGTACTGGCAACCGGCAAAACCCACACCACCCACAGCGGTGTCGGCGGTCACAACGGCAACCTCGATATCGAACTGTCGTCACCGGGTTCCGCCCAGCCGGCCCACGTCTTTACCGCTACACAGCCGCACCCGAAAGCCGAGCAACTGTTTGCCGGTGCCTGGTCTGCCTGCTACACCGCGGCAGTGGGGCTGGTGGCCCAGGAGCGCAATATCGTGTTGCCGGCGGATATGGCCGTCGACATCGAAGTGGACCTGGGCCAGACTGGTCTGGCCTATTTCCTTCAGGCCCGACTGACCCTGCGAGTGCCAGGGCTGGCACAGAATGTCGCGACCGAACTGGCGCACATTGCCGATTCCATCTGCCCTTACTCCAAAGCCACACGCGGCAATATCGACGTTGCCCTGAACGTTATTACGGCGTGATGCCTGGATGCGTCACTAATATCGCATGCGATAAAAGCGTGCACGAACATAACTCACTGTAATCCTGAGGGAATCATCATGAGCAAGATCGAAAAAGTACTGGCCAGCGGCAAAACCCACACCACTCATAACAGCGCGGGCAACACCTCGCGCGGTCACAACGGCAACCTCGATATCGTGCTGTCGTCCCCCGGCAGCGATACACCGGCACACGTGCTCACCGCCGTCCAGCCGCACCCGAAAGCCGAGCAACTGTTCGCCGGAGCGTGGTCGGCCTGTTACATCGCAGCGGTGGGGCTGGCCGCTCAACAGATGAAGGTGACACTGCCGACCGACACCGCCGTCGACATTGAAGTGGACCTGGGCCAGACCGGCGCGGCTTACTTCCTCCAGGCCCGACTGACCTTGCGGGTGCCGGGGCTGGACCAGGGAGTGGCAACCGAGTTGGCCCACAACGCCGATGCAATCTGCCCTTACTCCAAGGCCACACGCGGCAATATTGATGTCGACATCAACGTCCTGACGGCATAACCCACTACACGGCCAGCTCACCGGGGATTTCCCCGGTGAGCTGGCCGTCGGCGTTTATACGCACTTCCGATACCATCGCGTACGACGTATAGTTTCGGTCTCGCAAGATTGAGCCAGGAGAACGCCCATGAAAAACACCGACAAGACATCCGCCCTGGATCTCAAACTCACCGACTTCCTGTGTTTTGCGGTCTATTCCACCAACCTGGCCTTCGGCAAGGCCTACAAGCCGATGCTCGAACGGCTCGGCCTGACCTATACGCAATACATCACCCTCGTTGCGCTGTGGGAGGAAGACAACCAGACCGTTGGCAGCCTCGGCGAAAAGCTGTTTCTCGAATCCAATACCCTCACGCCGATCCTGAAGAAGTTGGAAGCGATGGGTTATTTAATGCGCCAGCGCGACCCGGAAGACGAACGCCAGGTGCGGATCAGTCTGACCAAAGAGGGGCGAAAACTGCGCGAAGGTCTCACCGAAGACGGCTTCCCGCAAACCGGTCTTGATCCCGACGACTTCGTGCAGATGCAGAAGGCCATTGTGAAGTTACGGGGCAATCTCATTCGATCGACCAAGGACAGAGAGTAAGTCGTATCGAGTAAAGTGAGTGGCCCCGGATTTGCGAGGTGCACCCCGCAAAGAAACCCTGGCCCTCCCGTCTGACACCCCCCCGATTCGGAGTGAGCCCCCCACTAATGGGGGCTATTGCTCAGCGGTATTCGCATGTTCATTAACCGGTTACTTCAATCGCTGGCCAATGTTTGCGGATCTTTCAGGTCACCACGCCTATTTTATACAACGCTGGCAGAGTAATTGCTGAGTGAGCTTGTCCCGTTCATGCAAGGTGCAGGGCCGGGATGCTGTGGAGCTGTCAGTACTCCATTGAGTGATTGCCTGTAGCCATCGGTTTGCATCACGAAGTAGCCCTGGCTTCTCAATACCGGGCCTACTCAATAGAAGTACTGCGGTCATCCTCTGCAACCGTCCAGGGGAAATGCTTATGAGCCACTCCAGACATACGTGTGCGCAGGTAGCACTGCACCGGTTGTGCTTTCTAACCTGTCTGCTGACGGTAACGCTGGTGGCGGCTGAGGAACCTCAGGGCAATGACAATCAGAACAATGAGAAGTGGCTGGAGCCGGCACGCTCCAGGCTCATGCATGTGATTGGCGCGATGCCGTTCTTTCCGCATCGGGCCAATACCACCGGCAACCTGGTCTTGAATGTGAAGGACTTCGACAATGCCCAGGTCTGTGGCGCTTGCCATACGGAGATCTACAGGCAGTGGCGCTCGTCGATGATGTCCCAGGCCTGGGATGAGCCCATCTATCGGGCCTTGCTCAAGCGTGCGAGCGCGGCCACCGAGGGCAAGGTCGATAACTTCTGCACCGGCTGCCATACCCCGATCGGTCTCACCACCGGGCAGATCACTTCGCAAGTCAACCGCTCCTCGATTGAAGACAGTGCGAAGAATCATCCGATGCCCGGGGTCGATTGCGACACCTGCCACAACATCAGTGCCCGCACGGGCCTCGATAACGGCGCCTATGTTCTGAGCCCGCGAGCGCACGGCAAACCGACCAAGTTCGGCCCGCGCAAGGATGCCGTTTCGCCTTATCACGACACCGTGTATTCCGCTCTGCACACGCGCTCGGACTTTTGCGGCACCTGCCACAACGTCACGCACCCGTTCAGCAGCGTGGCGGTGGAGCGCACTTATGACGAATGGCAGGAGAGCACGTACAGCCTTAACAATGTGACCTGCCAGAGTTGCCACATGCCGGGCTTTGCGGGCAAGGCCGCGATCATGGGGCCAGACCGTAAGGAGGTGGCCTCGCATTGGTTCAGCGGAGCCAACGCGACGATGCTCAAGCATCTTGGTCAGGAGGAGGGCGCGCAACGCGCACGCGACATGCTCGCGCGCGCGGCGCAAATAACGTTCCAGCAACTGCCGGCCGCCATCATTCCCGGACAATACGCCTCGGTAGCCGTCAAAGTGACCAACGTCGGCGCAGGGCACAAGCTGCCAACCGGCTTTCCCGAGGGGCGGGAGATGTGGATCGATTTTCGGGTGCAGGATGCCAGTGGTCGCGAGCTCTATCGCCTGGGTTCGATCAAGGACGGCAAGACTGAAGTCAACACGCGAAATTTCAAAGTGCACATAGGCGACAAGAACGGCAATCCATTGGACGTCGAGGTCTGGAATGCCACGCAGATACTCTCGGACAATCGCATTCTGCCCAAGGGCTACAATATCGGGGAGTTCTCCTTCCTGGTGCCGGCCGACGCCGTCGGACCGCTGACCCTGACAGCCGATCTGAACTACTGGCCGTTTTCCCAGAAACTGGCCGACTATCTGCTCGGCAAGGATAAGCTGCAGGTGGAAATCACCCGGATGGCCAATGTCACGCAGAGCGTACCCCTGTCGACCGGATCCGATACGGCGAAGCGGGCGGTACCCGCGAAGTTGAAACTCGACGACGCTAGCGCTTACTACAAAGAATGAACATGTCATTACCATCGTCGAACAGGTAACGCGTCACGGACAGCCACTGCATCCAGTAACTCGCGCTATAGCAAGTGGCTCTTGTGGGGCTGGTAACTGCGCAGCAAATCAACATGCAGACTGTGCCGGCCCAGTACCCGTCGGAGTCTGCCAACCATGTTCACACCGTCGACTTTCAAGCCGGCCTGACGCAGGCACACCTCAACCAGGATGTGCCCACGCGCGGTCAACTTCACCGCATTGCTCAGATAGTTGAGCAGAGACGCCGCTAGCCTTTGCCTCCGCTAACACCGCTGCCGCTACTACCGCTACCGCTACCGCTACCGCTACCGCTGCCACTGCCACTGCTATCTTCCTGGTTATTGTCGACCTCGACCTGTGGTCCCACACCATCTCCCGTACGGAATGTCGGTAACGCAACCGAGGCCACGAATCTCACGCCGTCCCAGCTTGGCAATGGAGTGGGCATCAATTGGAACTGGCCCGGGTGCTCAGAGTCCCAGCGCAGCAGCATCGACGTGTCCTCATGCTGTGTGTTGTGGCAGTGCTCCATGTAGGTACCGGCAAACTCACGGATGCGGATGGCCATTTCGACATTGTCGAGGCTCTCAGGATGACGGCCTATATTGTAGATATCTTTGCGCGCCCCTTTTTCCCATTCGGGTGGTGTCTTGCCACCTCGAGTGAGAATGATCCCTTCCTCGAAGTGCACATGCACCGGGTGACTCCAGCCATTGCCGCCGTTCTCGATCTTCCAGATTTCCAGCGTGCCTTCACCCTTGAACCCTGCCGGTGTCGGGCCAGTGGCCAGTTGTGGTGCGGCTGAAATCCGGCGCGGGTCCATGTTGAAGCCTTCGCCGCCATCGGTCTTGATCGTCCAGGGCTTGAAATCCGTGCCGTTGGAGCGGCCAAAGATAAAGGTGCGGTGCCGCGCCTGGGCAAGCCGGGCGATATCGGCAGGGTCATCACGGTGCAAGGGCAGGGGGATCATGAACTTGCCCTCGGGCTTGCCAGGCTTGGCGGGCTCGAAGTCGACCGGATTCATGCTGACATCCTGGCCGGTGTAAGGCTTGACGTTCAGTTGCATGAACACGCCCACACCCGGGTCACCGTTGACCCACTGTGGCCCGTGGCTGGTTTGCCTGACAACGGGCAGGTACTTCCCGGAGAGTACATCCGCCAATGGAATGTCACGTTCGGGACGCTTGCCGTTTTCATGCTCCTCGATGTTGACGAAGAAAATCCTGTCGCCTGGCTTGATGCCGTTTTTCGCGAAGTCGACGACGATGTCATAGCGTTCGGCAATGCCCTGTATCGGCAAAATGGCATTGTGGTCCTGTGTGTCGCCGTCGCCATCGAGGTCCAGGCTGCCATCGAACGGCACTGCGTGCTCCATGATATTGCCGTCGTTGGCAATCATGTGGAACGGCACCCGGTTGTATGAAACCCCGGAGCTTTTCGGGCCAGGAAACTCGCCACCATTACCATTGACCTGACGCACCAACGCCAGCTTGAAGTAGCGAGAAACCGATCCGTTGAGAATGCGCAAACGGTAGCGGCGGGCACGCACGTCCAGGAAGGGCTTGTACTCCCAGTTGGTCAGGACCTGATCACCGAGAAAACCGTCGGTATTGAAGGGGTTGAACCACAACTGGCCGGCCTTGTCCCAGGCCTTGTCGGCGATCGTCAGGTTGACGTCATAGTCGCGGTTACCCCACCCCAGCCCCGAACCGCTGGGCAGACGCAGGTTGACCCCGTCGTCGACCGACTCGTTGCCACGATCCACGGCGCTGTAGTAGTTCATCATCGTGGCGTTGCCCTTGTAGACATTCTGCGCGGTGAAATCGAGCATGTGGTCGTGGAACCAGTGGGTGCTCATGGTTTCGCGCCAGTCGCCACGGATCTTGATGGTGCCGCGGTCGCAGGTCTTGAAGCCGGGGTTGGCGTCGTTGACGAAAAGCTTTTCACCGGGGTCGCACGGGAACGCCGCACGCGGATCCTGAGCGCTGGTATTGATGCTGTCGTAACCGGCCAACTGGATCGGCCAGCGGTAGTCGTAGTACTGGCCCGGGAAGAAGAACGCGTTGGCAAAGCCATCGCTTTCCGCGGGCGAGTGGCCGTTATGCTCGTGGGTGGAGATGGTGTGCAGGCCAAAGCCCCGGTTGGCCGATGGGTCAATGGGCAAGGCATCGTAATGACGCATCAGCATCGCCTGGCCATAGCGTACTTGCAGCAGTTTGGGCGGAAAGGTGCCGTCGAATGTCCACAGCGCATTATGGTCCTGGACAGGGAAGTTGTCGTGAAATTGCACTTGTATGCCCTTGGTTGTGCCCTCGTTGGCCGGGTTGCCGCTGGTGTTGTGATAGAGCCCGCCTGGCGCAAATTCCCCCACGGCGTAGTTATGCCGTTGCATACGATCACGCAAGCCGCTGTTGACGTGCGCGCCTGCTTGCACAGTCTTGAAGGCGTTGCGCGGAAAAAACTCATTGAAACGCTGGTGCGACCAACCTTTTCCCGGTGGCCGGCCTTCTGCGGGCGAATCGACTCGGCGATTGAGGAAATCCTCGATCTGCGCCTTCCACGGGTTGCGGTCCAGTACATTGGAGAACTCTGTCGGGAAGGGCGTCAAAGCTGGCTGCCTGAGAAAGGCATCCAGCGCAGCCGGCGACGGGCCGCTACGCGCCACCTTCAAGGGATCCTGCGCCGGTGCGGGGCCCAGCGTCGGAACCGGAAACGGAACAGGTGATGGAGGGTCGGCCGCATCCAGTTTGTTCGAGCCGAACTCCTCGAAAAGCTCGAGCTTCTGTGTGAACGGTTGAACCCCGAACACCGGGCTGGCATTACCGTTAGTGGGGATATTGAAGCTGGGTTGCAGATCGGGTGGCAGCACATTGTCGACCAAGGGGGTCTGGCGGTTACCGGCCACACCATTGGGTAAGTCGAAGGCGCCGACGTTTGCGGGAGGCTGCTTGAGCAAGTCCCTCAATGCGGCATTGGGGTCGGCGGGCGGATTGGTGAACGCCGATGGGTCGGTAGGAGGCGGGGGATCGGTGTTGTCGAGGGGGACTGCCTGGGTCTGGGACAAGCCCAGCCCCAACATGATCGCGGCAGCAGAGATACTCAGCGCCAGCCTGGTTTTGGACAAAAGACTAGGATTCAACCTTCCGGTATCCAGTTTCATCGCAAACACCTCTGACGGGTTCCTCGGAGCGTGGCAATAGATGAGCAACGAGCCACGGCTCCTGGCCCGGCTGGCGAAATGTTTGATTTCGAGCCGGGATGGGAACGATGCAAATTTCCCGCCGAAAGTGACAGGAGGTGACTAATGGCTCTACGCCACGCCCCCCCTTGTCCGCTGGCTTCAAACTGGCGTATGAGCAGCCAGGATGAATACCCCGATGACGGGGAATATCCCCCAATAAAGGGTGCGATTGTGCGGGGTGTCTGGGCCAGGAGAAGTGGCTGTTTTCTGAATGTATCGATGACCGGTTGCTTTCATTCGTCCCGACTTCATCGGTGCCCGCTGTTGGCCGAAGTGACTAGTGCGTGAGGGCAGGGATACTGACCACTGAACCTGGGTATCGTTTTGCTGCCCGAGGGCATCGCTGAGCAAGACCTGATCAATGGAAAGCTGCTTAAGGTCTTGCCTCAATGGCACGCCACTTCGGTTTCAGTGTATGCGCTGACCGAGACGCGCCTGTTGCCGGCGAAAACCCAGCGGTTCATCGAGTTTTTGCGCGATCAACTGGAAGGGGCATAAGCATCCGCGCCACGAGTACCTGTGGCCAGCCAGTCGGGGGCACCGGTTAAACCCCCGTATTTGTTGGCCTAAGTCCGTTCCTGAAGCAGGCCATGGCATGTCATTACGGACTGTCACCCAAGGCGACAATCGTTTTTTCACCTTCAGACTTCGTTAAGAAATGCCTTTGATACTTCTCCCCAATTGATCCGGGGGAGATGTTTTCAATGTCCGATTTCAACTGGAACGTTCAGTTGCCGCTGCACTTTGGCCTGACCGAAGCGCAGCAGATGTATCTCGTCAGGGCCTTGCCGGACGCCCCGCAACGAAGCGCCTTCGAAGCCTTTATCCAGCAACGCTTTCGTAAGGCCCACGGTGCCGATATTCGCCACTTCATGCCGGAGCTGTTTGGCATGAGCGAGGCGTCCGGCGCGCTTTGCGCGGTGATTGGCGTGCGTCTGGCGCGCAGCGGACCGCTGTTCCTGGAAGGTTACCTGGACGATGCGATCGATCCGCTGATCAGTGCCGCGGCCGACCAGACCGTAAGCCGCTCAGCCATCGTAGAGGTAGGCAACCTGGCTGCCAGCGACACCGGCAGCGCACGTATGAGCATCATCGCGATGACCTACCTGCTGGCCATGGGGGGGCTGGAATGGGTTGCCTTCACCGGGAACCTGGGGCTGGTCAATAGCTTTCACCGCCTTGGCTTGAAGCCCGTGACCCTGTGTGCTGCCGACCCGGCGCGTCTGGGCGAGGACCGCCACGCATGGGGCAGTTACTACGAAAGCAAACCGTGGGTTCATTTCGGCAATGTTCGCTCCGGTTTCATTCATTTGCGCAACATTGGCCTGTTCAGTCGCCTGGGCTTGCCGACCTCTATTGAAGGTGCCTGCCATGTCGCCTGAAATGGAGCGCTTCAAACAGACCCTGCGTAATCATGCTGAGCAAAAAACCAACGCCATTGCGTTGTGGGGCGATCATCTGAAGCTGGACTACGCCACGCTGTATGCCGAGGTCATTTTTCGCCAGCAGCGCCTGCGCGATGAACGGGTCAGGGTGGTCGCCCTGGCGCTGGACAATGGCGTCGAAGCTCTGCTCTGGGACCTGGCCGCGTTGTTCGAGGGTTTGACCTGTGTAGCCTTGCCGCCTTTTTTCAGTCCGGCGCAACGCAGGCATTGCCTGGAGCAAAGCCAGGCCGAGCTCGTCATTGCCGAGCCGCAATTGCACGACGAACTGCTGGCGACCGGGTATCAGAAGTGCGGCGAGTTCTGGCACCGCACGTTCAATGGCCCGAACCGGATGCTTGAAGGCACTGCCAAGTTGACCTTCACCTCGGGCACCACAGGCACACCCAAGGGCGTGTGCTTGAGTGCCGACAGCATTCTGCGGGTCGCTCATGAGCTGCACCTGGCCAGCAAACCCACCGATCCGCAACACCACTTGGCGCTGCTGCCGCTGGCCATTTTGTTGGAGAACATCGGTTGTTACGCTGCACTGTATGCCGGCGCCACCTTGAGCCTGCCCGGCCCGAAAACCCTGGGAATTGAAGGCGCCAGCGGTGTGGATGTGCCGACATTGTTGAGTTGCCTGGCCAGCCGATCGCCCCAGAGTCTGGTTCTGGTACCGCAGTTGTTGCTGATGCTGGTCAACGCTGCCGAGCAAAAGGCTTTCGACCCACAGCACCTGCGTTTTGCCGCCGTGGGCGGCGCCCGGGTCAGCGAAGATCTACTGCATCGCGCTCAACGCGTGCGCATACCCGTCCATGAAGGTTACGGGCTGTCGGAATGCGCGTCGGTCGTGTGCCTCAATCGCCCGCAAGCACAGCGCCCCGGCAGTGTCGGACGGCCATTGCCCCATGTAGAGATTCGCTTGGCGGAGGACGGCGAAGTGCTGATCAAGGGTTCAACCTTGCTGGGCTATCTGGGAGAGGCGCCGCACACCGCCCAGTGGTGGCCCAGCGGCGATCTCGGCGAGTTCGACGCCGAGGGTTTTCTTTACCTCAAGGGACGCAAGAAACATCAGTTCGTTACCAGTTTCGGGCGCAACGTAAACCCCGAGTGGGTGGAAGCCGAATTGACCCAGCGCGGGCCTGTCGCCCAGGCCTTCGTCTATGGCGAGGCCATGCCTCACAACCATGCGCTGCTCTGGCCCCATCGCCCGGACTGCACCGACGAACAACTGGCCGCCGCCGTGGCCCAGGCCAACGAGGCTTTGCCCGAGTACGCCCAGGTCCACCACTGGAGCCGGCTCGACCAACCCTTCAATGCCACCAACGGCTTGCTCACCGCCAATGGCCGGCCCCGCCGTGACGCCATCGTCGAACGCTACCGGGGGCAATTGAGCGAATCTGCATTTTCCGAGGAATCCGCACCATGAGTTTTTTTGACACGTTGCAAAAAGCCACTGAGCAAGAACGCATTGAGTTGTTCAACCTGCCGATCATCCGTGATGCGCTGGAGGGCGACGTCAGCCTGGAAAGTTACCGGGCCTTTCTGGCTCAGGCCTATTACCACGTGCGCCATACCGTGCCGTTGATGATGGCCTGTGGTGCGCGGTTGGCATCACGTCTGGAATGGCTGCGCGAAGCGGTATGTGAATACATCGAGGACGAATACGGCCACGAACAATGGGTACTCAATGATATTGAAGCCTGCGGCGGTGACAGAGCCGCTGTACGAGATGGACGCCCGTCATTGCCGATCGAATTGATGGTCAGCTTCCTTTACGACCTGATTGCCAGGGACAATCCGGTGGGTCTGTTCGGCATGGTCAACGTACTTGAAGGCACGAGCATCGCCTTGGCCACACACGCCGCCGGCAGTATTCGCCAGCACCTGGACTTGCCGGAAAGCGCCTTCAGCTACCTCAGTTCCCACGGCTCACTGGATATCGAACATATGCAGACCTACCGTCGACTGATGAACCGTCTGGATGACCCGGGCGACCAGGCCGCCGTCATTCACGCCTCCAAAGTGGTGTACCGGCTCTACACCGATATGTTTCGTGGCTTGCCGCGTAACGGGGAGAACCTGCATGCGCCTGTCTGAAGCTCGCGTCGTGTTGACCGGTGCCAGCGGCGGCATCGGCCGGGCCATCGCCACCGCACTGTGCGCCAGTGGGGCCCAGGTGCTGGCCGTGGCTCGGCATCGGGAACCGTTGGTGCCGCTGCTTGAGCGTTATCCCGGTAACCTGAGTTGGGTCCGTGCGGACCTGACGTTGCTCTCCGACCGCCGTCAGGTGTTGGCGCAGGCCCAGGGCATCGGTGGCATCAACCTGCTGATCAATGCCGCCGGGGTCAATCATTTCGCCATGCTCGAACAGCTGGACGACAGCGAGATCAATTCGATGCTCGCGGTGAACATCAGTGCGCCCATGTGCCTGACAAAACTTTTGTTGCCGCAGCTAAAGCAAGCCGCCAGTGCCATGGTGGTAAACGTCGGTTCGACCTATGGCTCCATCGGCTACCCCGGCTACGCCAGTTACTGCGCCACCAAGTTTGCCCTGCGCGGGTTCTCTGAGGCCCTGCGCCGGGAGCTGGCCGACACTCGGGTCAGTGTGCTTTACGTCGCCCCGCGAGCGACCCGTACCAGCATGAACAGCCCGGCGGCCCAGGCGCTGAATGATGCGCTCAAGACCAATGTCGACGATCCGCAAGCCGTGGCGGCCGCAGTGATTCACGCCATTGCCGGTGACCGTCGCGACTTGTACCTGGGCTGGCCCGAACGTTTTTTTGTACGCCTGAACAGCTTTTTGCCCCATCTGGTGGACCGTGGGTTGCGCAAACAATTGCCCCTGATCCGCCGCCTGAGCCAGAAACCCGACCAGGAGAATGTCAAACCATGAGAAAGATCATCGCTTGCCTACTGCTTGGCGCAATGAGCCAGAGCGTCTGGGCGCTGGACCCCGCCGACCAGCAGCGCCTCAACGGTATCCAGCAAAGCTGGGCGCACATTCAATATGAGTTGCCCGAGGGGCAACGGACCGCGGCTTTTGAAAAGCTGGCCGCTCAGGCTTCGAGTTTCAAGCAGGAGCGCCAAACGGTGGCTGAGGCCTGGATCTGGTCTGGCATCGTCACCAGTAGCTGGGCGGGCGCACAGGGTGGGCTGGGTGCGCTGAGCAAGGTCAAGGATGCGAAAGCCGATCTGGAAACAGCCTTGACCCTGGACCCCAAGGCCCTGCAAGGCTCAGCCTATACCAGTCTGGGGGCTCTCTATGACCGCGTACCGGGCTGGCCCATCGGTTTCGGCGATTCGGACAAGGCCGAACAGTTGCTCAAGCTGGCATTGCAAATGAACCCCAACGGCATCGACAGCCTGTACTTCTGGGGCGATCACCTCTACCGTCAGAAGCGTTATGTTGAAGCCAGGGCAGCGCTGCAAAAAGCCTTGCAGGCTGCGCCTCGACCTGGCCGCGAGAGCGCTGACGTCGGGCGCCGCAAGGAGATCGAGACGCTGTTGGTGGATGTGAACAAGAAACTCGGCTGACAGGAGACCCTGTGCGCTTATTACTCATAGAGGATGACGTGGCGCTCGGCGAGGGTATTCATCAGGCCCTCAGCCGGGAAGGTTATACCGTCGACTGGTTGCAGGACGGCAACAGCGCCTTGCACTCGCTGCGCAGTGAAATCTTCGATCTGGCGGTGCTCGACCTTGGCCTGCCACGCATGGACGGTCTCGAAGTGCTCAGGCGCTTGCGTGACAGCGGTTCCAATCTGCCGGTGTTGATCCTGACCGCGCGCGATGCCACCGAAGACCGTATCGCCGGTCTGGATGCCGGCGCCGATGACTACCTGATCAAGCCTTTCGACCTGGCAGAATTGAAGGCGCGCATACGTGCGTTGCTTCGTCGCAGTGCCGGGCGTGGACAATCGCTGATCGAGCACGCAGGTATCAGCCTGAACCCCGGCACCCAGCAAGTCAGCTACAAAGGCGAGCCAGTAGCCCTGACACCTAAGGAATACCAGTTGCTCCACGAACTGCTCTCGCCACCGGGTCGGGTAATGACTCGCGATCATCTGATGCAGTTGCTGTACGGCTGGAACGAGGAGGCCGAAAGCAACACCCTGGAAGTGCACATCCATCACCTGCGCAAGAAGTTCTCCACCGATCTGATCCGCACCGTCCGTGGTATCGGCTACTTGGTGGAGGAGCGTCGATGAGCTCTATCCGGCGTCGGACCCTGGTCCTGATCATCGGCCTGATGCTCGCCGGCCTGGCCGTGATCAGTGTGTTGAATCTGCACGACAGCAACCACGAAATCGCCGAAGTCTATGATGCCCATCTGGCCCAGAACGCTCGCCTGCTACAAGGCGTCATGCGTATGCCCATGGTGAGCAAGGAACATGCGGATCTGTACAAGGCTTTCAACCAGGCCCTGAACGAGGCGACGCCCGGGGGCGAGGGACATCCGTATGAAACGAAAATTGCGTTTCAGGTCTGGAACGCCAGGAACGAAGTGCTGGTACATACGGCCAGTTCTCCGTCCTTCAGCACACCCGCGGTCACACCAGGTTTCAGCGATGTAGTCGACCTGAACAACCGGCATTGGCGTGCCTTCCTGCTTGTAGACAAGCAGAACAACCTGCGCATCTGGGTGGGCGAACGGGACGACGTGCGAATGGACTTGGTGGACCGCATCGTACGCCACACACTGTGGCCCAATATCCTGGGGAGCTTGTTGCTGGCCGCCATGATCTGGCTGGCCATCGGCTGGGGACTCAAACCACTGGTCAATATGGCTGCAACGCTGCGGGCCCGGCATCCCGGTTCACTCGAACCCTTGCAATTGACGCCGCTACCCACTGAGCTTGAGCCCATGCAGGCCGCCCTCAATCGTATGCTCGCGCAAATTCAGGACGTCATGGGGCGCGAGCGACGCTTTATCGCCGACGCCGCCCACGAAATGCGTACACCACTGGCCGTGCTCAGGATCCACGCTGAAAACCTGATGGCGGCGGGGAGTGAAGCGGATCGTCGCGCATCGCTCGAATTCTTGATTGCCGGCGTGGACCGTACCAGCCGACTGGTTAACCAATTGCTGACGATGGCTCGTATAGAACCTACAGCAGGGACTAAAGCGCCTGTGCCTATTGATCTGGCCAGCACCGTTCGCGAAAGCCTGGTTCAGTTGACGCCCTGGCTACTGAGCAAGGGGCTTGAGCTGGTTTTTGATGTCAGGGACGACATCAGTCTTGCCAGAGTCGACCCCACTGCGATCGATATTGCCTTGAACAACCTGGTGACCAATGCGGCGAATTTCTCTCCCCGGCACGGAGTGATCACCGTCAGGCTCGTAGAAAAGGAAAATAGCTACGAACTGACTGTCGAAGATGAGGGGCCGGGCATCAATGAGCAGGATCGTGAACGGCTTTTCGAGCGTTTCTACAGCAGCGGAAATCATCAGGGTGCAGGGTTGGGGCTGACTATCGTCAAGGCCATTGCCGATCGCTTTGGGGGGCAGATCAAACTGGAGAATCGCAGCCCTGGAGGGTTGCGCGCTACGTTAGAAATTCGTCGCTCTTGACGTTGTTCCTGGTGTTGTCTGGCGCAACCGAAAAATCACTTCGGCAAACCCCAGGCGTTGGCTCAGGCAAGGCGTTATACCGGGCGTCCGTTCAGGCCGGCCGCACCGCCAGGATTTGCTCGATCAGCCACGCCAGCGCCGGCTCATGTTGGCGTTGCGCCAGATACACCAGTTCGAGGTGGAACGAGCCGACGTCGAATGGCAGTTCGAACACCTGTAGCGGTAGCAACTGCGCGAATTGATTGGCCAATTGGGTCGGCAGGACGACGCTCAAGTCGGAATGGGCGACCAGGTGCGCCGCCTGCAGGTAGTTGGGCGTGGTGTAGACGATTTTGCGCGACAGGCCTTGCTTGCCCAGCCATTGGTCGACCATGCCCCGCGACTGGCCGCCACTCACCCAGAGATGACGCAGCCCCAGAAAGTCATCCAGTGTGAGTGTGTCGTGTGCCAGCGGATGCTGCTTGCGCACGGCCAGCCGCAGGGTTTCGCTGTGCCAGGTCCGGCGGGTGAAACGCGCTGGCACTTCTTCGAAGCGTCCCAGAACCATGTCCAGTTCACCCCGATCCAGCAGCTCGGCAGGAAGGCTGGGGGCCAGGTGAGCAACGTCGATACGCAGGTTTGGCGCCAGCTCTCCCAGGCGTGCCAGCAAGGGCGGCATGCACAGCTGCTCGACAAAGTCGGTCAGGGCGATGCGCACCTGCTGCTGGCTCAGGCGTGGGTCGAAGGTTTCCCCGGCATTGAGTGTCTGTTCGATCTGTTGCAAGGCCGCGCGAATCGGCCCCTCAAGCGCCAGCGCCCGGGAGGTGGGTTGCATGTGGCGGCCAACCCGCACCAGCAAGGGGTCGTCGAACAGTGAACGCAGGCGGGCGAGGGCGTTGCTGACGGTGGGCTGGCTGAGGGCCAGGCGCTCGGCCGCTCGCGACACGTTCTGTTCGCGCAGCAGCATATCGAGCACCCGGAGCAAATTCAGATCGAAGCTTTTTAAATTCAAATTACAAATACCAGGCATATGAAAATGAAATTTCAAAAATAGTAGGCGCCTGCTTAGGGTGACGGCAATCTTTTCCACTGCGCCAACCCATGAGGCCGACATGAAGTATCAAGCTCCCCTGCGCGACATGCGTTTTGTGCTGCACGAACTGTTCGATGTCAGCGGCCATTGCGCGCGGTTGAACAATGGGCTGGACCGGGAAACCATCGACGGCGTCCTCGAAGAAGCCGCCCGCTTCGCCGCCGAAGTGGTCGCGCCGCTGAACCGCAACAGTGACGAGCAGGGCTGTCAGTTGATCGACGGCCACGTCACAACGCCCCAGGGATTTCGCGACGCCTACCGGCAGTACGTTGATAACGGCTGGGCGAGCATGACCGGACCGCTGGAGTTCGCCGGCCAGGGTTTCCCGCAGCTGATTTCGGCCAGCTTCCACGAAATGCTGATGGCCGCCTCGTTGTCGTTTCGCATTTATTCCGGCCTCACCGAAGGCGCGGTGCTGGCTCTGCATCGCCATGGCAGCGAGGCGCTCAAGCAGGCTTACCTGGAGAAAATGGTCAGCGGTGAATGGTCCGGTACCATGTGCCTCACCGAGCCCCAGGCCGGTACCGACCTTGCCCTGCTGCGAACCCGTGCCCAACCTCAAGCCGACGGCAGCTATCAGGTCAGCGGCAGCAAGATTTTCATCAGTGGTGGCGAGCAGGACCTGACCGCCAACATCGTTCATCTGGTCCTTGCCCGTTTGCCGGATGCACCGGCCGGGGTGAAGGGCATCAGCCTGTTCCTGGTTCCCAAGTTCATTGCCGCTGCCGATGGAACTCCGGGGCCGCGCAATTCGCTGAGCTGTGGCGCACTGGAACACAAGATGGGCATCAAGGGCGCGTCCACCTGCGTGATGAACTTCGACGGCGCACAAGGCTGGTTGATCGGTGAAGCGAATCAGGGGCTGGCCTGTATGTTCACCATGATGAACGATGCACGCTTCCAGGTTGGCTTGCAGGGACTGGGCATCGCCGAGGCCGCCTTCCAGGGTGGCCTCGCTTATGCCCGTGAGCGCCTGCAATCGCGGGCCATCAGCGGCCCGGTGGCGCCGGACAAGAGCGCCGACCCGATCATCGTGCACCCCGATGTTCGGCGCATGCTGCTGACACAAAAAACCTTGAGCGAAGGCTGCCGCTTGCTCGCGGCGTACACCGCACTGCAACTGGACCTCGAACACGGCGACCCACAACCCGAGGCTCGCCAGAAGGCGAGTCGTCGGGCAGCGCTGCTGATTCCGATCGTCAAGGCCTTCTTTACCGACGTCGGCCAGGAAGTCGCCAGCCTGGGCGTTCAGTTGTACGGCGGCCACGGTTACATCCGCGAGTGGGGCATGGAGCAATTGATGCGTGACAGCCGCATCACTCAGCTATACGAAGGTACCAACGGTATCCAGGCGCTGGATCTGCTGCGGCGCAAGGTGCTGGGCGACGGCGCAACGGAACTGGGCGCCTTGATCGATGAGCTGGCCGTGCATGTCGACGCGGCCGGCTCGCAAGCAGCGCTGAGGCAAATGGTCGAGGCAATGCAGCAGCGTCTCGCCGAGTGGCGTGAACTGGGTACCGAGGTGGTCGAGGCGTGTCGGCGTGATGTGCAGGAAATCGGCGCCATGTCGGTGGACTTCCTGGCGTACAGCGCTTACGTGCTGGTGGGCGGACTGTGGTTGCAGGCGGCTGTGCGTGCCCAAGCGGCACTGGATGCTGGGACCGACGAACCCGGGTTCTATCGGGCCAAGCTGCAAGCGGCGGATTTCTACTGGCGCCGGGTGCTGCCCCGTGCCAGTGGCCACCGCGAAAGCCTGCGGGGCGGAGCCCATTGCCTGATGGCCATGGACGAGGCCGATTTCGCCTTTTGATGGCAGCGCAGCGCGGCGGTAACCGAGAGACTCCGGTTACCGCCGCGCTGCATGCACCGTCTATATTCAGGCTTGCGCAGCGCTGACTTTGCCAGTGATCGTGGCGTTTTTGCGGACCGCTTGATACAGCAGGCTGGACACCATGAACCCGACAATGGCCAATACGCTCATCAACGAGAACACGTAGTTGTAGCCCTGCTGACCCGGGAAGTGATCAAGGATGGCGCCATAGATGACGTAGGCGAACATGCCCGGCGCATAGCCGATCAGGCAACCGATCCCGAAGGCTGAACCGGTGATGTGCTGGGGAATGCCGACTTCACCCATGGGTGCCCAGAACACGCCGCGCATGGAAAAGACAATCAGCGCGAAGGAGAGGGTGGCCGCCATGCCTGCGTAGATGAAATCCGGGTTTTTCGGGATGAGCATGATGACACCCATCAGCGGCAACAACGCCAGGAATGCCCACTTCAGATAGCGGCTGGAACTCTTGAACTGTTTGTCGGCAATGAAGCCACCGGCAGGGCCGCCCAGGATCTTGAGGAAGTACTGGTTGATGATGCCGTAGGCGCCCACGAGGGCCACGGGCAGCTCGTACATTTCCTTGAGGTAGGGAATGAAATAGGTCAGGCCGCAGTACACGATGTAGACCATGAACACGTTGAGGCTGACCAGCCAGATGCCCGGCACCTTGATGGCCTCGAACAGGTTCGACAACCCGTTCTTCGGCTTGACGGTCGACTGGGTATTGCCGCTCTTGAGCAGCAGCCAGGTCAGGGTACCGGCAAGAATGTCGATGACCGAGTAGAACAGGATCGCCGATTTCAGACCGTTCTCACCGGAGCCCATGGCGACGAAGACGCCCAGGGCAGAGAAGGCGACCAGGGTATCGATGACGCCACGCCCGCCTTCGAGCAGGCCGAACAGGCGACCCTGTTCCTTATCGTCGCCCAGGTTGCGGATGGCTTTGAGCAGCGAAGGCCAAAAGAGGCAGTCGGCACACACGGCCAGCAGGCAGAATACCACCAGCAGATTGCTGAAGGGCGGGAAGGTCGCCAGGTACAGCCCGAGGCCGCCGGTACCGATCAAGCCAAGGGGGATCAGCTTGCGCGTGTCGTACCGGTCGGCAAGCATGCCGCCCACCACGAACAGCGCGGTGGCGATGATGGCGTTGGCGCTCAGCAGCACGCCGATTTCAGTGTGGGACAGCCCCATGAATTCTTGCATGGGGATGTAGAAGGCGTCTTTGAGATTCGCCAGCTTGTAGATGGTGCCGCCACCGAGGATGAGAATCAGGAATCTGAGCCATTTGGCCTTGTCTTGGGATGTCATTATTGTTCTCCAGGCGTTATTGGGTAGGCAGTGCCGGTCGGCACGTCAGGTTCAGGCGTTAGCGCAATGGGCCAGGGTCAACTCGGCCAGGGTGCGGAACTCGGCCAGCAGACCTCGTACGTAGGCGACCTGGTTGTTTGCCCAACGGTGCTCATCGGCCAGCATTCGCTCCAGCGAGAAGCCTTCCGGCAGCGCTGTTTCACTCATTTCCCGGTACGCAATGAACGGGTCGGCGGCTTCGTCGAGCTGGCGGAACGCCGGGGCGACGTAGTGGTTTTCCTGCTCCAGAATGAAGGCGATCACTTGCGGGGATGATTCGCCGAGCATCAGCAATTCGAACAACATGCGTGCGTTGGGCAGGTCGTCTTCGTCACAGCCTTGCAGCACACCGTAATGCCCGAAGCCGTTTTGTTCAGGCACGATGCGCACACCCTTGAGGTGGGTCTGGCGTATGTGCGGCGCCAGGGTGCGCAGTGCCGCCAGGGGCTGCTCGCAGGCATTGATCATGTTGCCGAAGTCGAACAGCGCGTGCAGGCGAGGGTGGTTCAGCCGGTTCAGCAGTTGCGCGATTTCGGCGCTCTTGAGTTCTTCATGCTGTTCGAAGTCGAAGAACAGGTCGTGCTCGTCTGCCTGTTGCGCGAGGTAGTGCAGGTCTGACTCGATCACGTCCATGACCCGGGACAGCGCCCCTTCGTAGCGTGAGTAGACACGGATGTTGCGGGTGCCCAGCGTCTTGGCAATGGCGATCACTTTATCGACGTCTTTTTTCAGCGTGCTGCTGATTTCCAGATGCACATCCAGCCCCAGCGCATTGGCCTTGGCAGCGAACGCCAGAAGCTGCGCGGTTGTCATTTGACTGAGGCTGTTTTCCTCACCGTCGAGCAGGTGCAGGCTCAGGCCCTGCAGTTCGTGGCGATAGGCAAAATCCAGCAGGTCGCCAGGGGTGACACGGCCGTGGGTCAGGTTGGTCAGCAAGGGGTAGGCATGGGCAAACAGGCGCAACTGTGCCAGTCGGTCGAGCAACCGGCGAGCCAGTGCCTCAGTCAGTACGGGGGGAGTTCCGGCCTCGACAGCCTTATGGCTGAGCAAGGCGTTGAATCGTTCCTGGATCTTATTGTTCATTCGAGTCGTTCCTGGTTCAGACACCGGGTCTACCGGCGCAGCCTTTATCGCGCCAGTCAGGAACTCTCGATAGATCCATTATCAGTTAAATCATAAGACCACTTGCCTTGGGTCAGGTGGCCGGATGCAGGTAGCCCATTTTGTCCAGGGCCTGGGCCAGTGCTTCGACGCGCGCCTGGGCCTGGTCCTCGGGGGTGCTGGCAAAGCCGATCAACAGCGCCGGTGGCAAGACATGTTCGACGCAGTAGTCACTCAGGGGATAGGTATGAATGTCATGCTGGCCGAGTTCCCTGGCCAGGGCATCGTCATCGAGATGCGCGGGTAACCAGGCGATCAGGTGCATGCCGGCTTCCACTGGCGTGATTCTGAAGAAAGAGCCCAGCCGTTTCTGCAGTTGTTCGACCAGTGCCTGCTGTCGAGCCTGGTACAGGGCTCGCATTCGACGGATATGGCCGAGAAAGTGGCCTTCGCGCATGAAGTCCGCCGTGGCGGCCTGTAGCAGCGTGGGCGGGCTGCGATCCATGACCGCCCGCAGGGTGCAGAAGGGTTCGATCAAGGCGTTCGGCAGTATCACGTAACCCAGTCGCAGCGAGGGGAAGAGCACTTTGCTGAAGGTTCCGGCGTAGATGACCCGGGCCCATTGGTCCATGGCATAGAGTGCCGGCAGGGGGCGACCGTTGTAGCGAAATTCACTGTCGCAGTCGTCCTCGATGATCCAGCTTTGATTCTGGGCAGCCCAGTCGATGAGTTCCTGGCGTCGCCCATAACTCATGGTGACGCCCAAGGGATGCTGACGGGAAGGTGTGGTAAACACCAGGCGGGCGTCAGGACACAAAGCCAGGCCTTGCCGGACATCGATCCCCTGTTCGTCGATACGCAACGGCACGACCTGACCACCTTGGGCCTGGAGCGCAATCCGCGCCGCGATATGCCCCGGATCTTCCATCCAGAAACTGTCCTGCGGATTGAGCAACAGCATGCCCAGCAGGTTGAAGGCTTGCTGGGCGCCGGACACGATGACCACCTGATCGGCAGTGCAATCGATGCCACGGGCATCGAAGACGTACTCGGCAATCGCCTCGCGCAGGGCCAGCAATCCCTGCAGTTCGCCATAACCGAGCATGGCCTTGGTCGGCTTGTGCAGGTGGCGGTTCAACAGCCGCTTCCAGACCGATTGCGGGAATGCATCGTAGGCGCTGTGGCTGGGCAGGAACGAGGTCGGGCTGCCGGTCGCCCAGTCGGCATAGGAAACGCCGCGAAAATGATCGCTGCGCAACGACAGCATGGACTGGCTCAAGTCGGACAGGCGAGGGGGCTGGCGCTTGTATTCATCGTCTTCAATACCGCGGCTTTCCCATTCATGGCCGACATAGGTCCCGGCCCCGGTCCTCGACGTCAGAAAACCTTCGGCAATCAGTTGATCGAACGCATTGAGAATGCTGATTCGCGACAGCTGCAGTTCCTTGCTCAGGGTCCGGGTGGAGGGCAGGCGCACGCCACCCTGAATCCTGCCACTGAGGATCTGTTTGCGAATCTGCAAGTAGAGTTGGCGGTACAAGGGGATGGAACTGGCACGGTCCAGCTCGATACCTGACAACAGCAAACCTGCGGAGGATTTCATTTTTGGTTCGTCTGGATGAAGTGTGGTTTGACCTGAATTGCCGTCAGGCACCCGGGGGCGAAAGGGTATCGAGGGGGGCTGGATAAGTCATCCACCACAGCGTCAGCGTCACAATAATATGGCTGCCGAGTACGGCAGTGCACTAACGCTTCTGTCGACCGCCCATGAAATTGAGACGATCGTTCTGAGTTGCATATAGGAATGATATGTATTTACTTACAAAAGATAATCGTTATTATTCGCGCGATAATTCAAACAAAGGTGTCCATGGTGGCTCGATCGCGCATTTACCCAGCCTCTCTGTCGTTGCTGGGTGTTCTGGTTGTACCTGAATTACAGGCAGAAACGGAGTCTGCTCTAACCCTACCGGCAACCGCTGTGAACAGTGAGTACAGCGAGCAGAGCTACATGTCGACCGAGAGCAGGAGCGCGCTGAAGATCGACGCCCCTCTACGAGATATCCCGCAAACCGTCAATGTGATTCCCCAGAGCGTCATCAAGGATCAGGGGGCGCGGTCGATGGAGGACGTGCTGAAGAACGTCCCTGGTATCGGCCTGTCCAATGGTGACGGTCAGCGCGATCAGGTCACCATCCGTGGTTTCAGTGCCATTGGCGACATGTATGTCGACGGCATTCGCGACGATGCGCTGTACTTCCGGGATCTGTCCAACGTCGAGCGGGTGGAAGTGATCAAGGGGCCGGCTGCGGTGCTCTATGGCCGAGGCTCTTCGGGGGGGCTGATCAACAGCATCAGCAAGACACCCAACTTCGCACCCAAGCAGGAGGTCGGCGTCAGCGTCGACAGCGAGGGCGAAAAACGCACTCAGTTCGATGCCGGCTGGGCCGATCAGCAGCAGGGCAATAAAGCCTTTCGTGTGACAGGCGCGCTGGAGAACAGTGACACCTTCCGGGATGACGGCTACACCGACCGCAAGGCCATCGCGCCTTCGGCCTACTTCAAGCTCTCGGATGATCTGGAACTGGACCTGGGTGCTACCTATCTGTATGACAAGCGCCTGATTGACTTCGGCATCCCGGCACGAGGCGACCGACCGGTCGATGTGGACCGCGACAAGCGCTTCGGTGCCGCCGACCCGGATGATGACTACACCCGTAGCGAAGTGTTCTCGTTCACGGCGGGTGTCGACTACCGGATCAACGACGATTTCAGCCTGAGCAATACCAGTCGTTACTACCACTACGACCTGGATCGCAACAACACACTCGCTGACTCCAGCCCGACACGTTTCGTCACTGCTCCCAATGGTGAACTGCTGGTAAAACTCAACCGCGGCAACGTGCAGCGCAAGGAGGACGGGTGGTTCAACCAGACCGAACTCAAGCAGCGCGCCGTGCTTGCCGGGATGAACCATAACCTGCTCTATGGTGTGGAGTTGGGGCGCCAGGTGAAGGACCAGTCCGTATTCAGCCAATCCAATGTGGCCCGGGTGCCGGTGTACCGCGATGCCTTGGTCGACGTGCCGTTCCAGGCCAACCGGCAAACCGCCAAGGGTACCAACACCCAGGACACCGCCGGCTTCTACGTACAGGACCTGATCGAACTGGCGCCACAGTGGAAGGCACTGCTGGGTGTGCGTTACGACGTGTTCGACCAGGAGTACGCCGATGACCTGACGCACAGCGAGCTGTCCCGCACCGATACGACCTGGAGCCCGCGAGTCGGTCTGGTCTACCAGCCTGATCAAGTGCAGTCCTATTACGTCTCGGTGAGCCGCTCCTACCAACCCTCCGCCGAGATGTTCGCCCTGAGTACGACGAACCAGGATCTTGAACCAGAGGAAACCACCAACTTCGAGATTGGCGGCAAGTGGGACCTGCTCGACAATCGCCTGGCGTTGACCGCGGCGCTGTTCCGCCTGGAACGCACCAATATGAAAACCAGCGATCCGGCGAACCCGACCAAACTGGTGCTTGCCGGTGAGCAGCGCACCGACGGCCTTGAGCTGACCGCCAGCGGGCAGTTGAGTGACAAATGGCAGGTCTATGCCGGTTACGCCTTTCTGGATGCCGAAATCACCAAGTCCAACAGCTTTACCAACGGGGTCGCCAACGAAGGGCAGGTGCCCACTCTGACGCCGCGCCACAGCGCCAACCTGTGGTTGGTGCGTTCGCTGACGCAAACCTGGCGTGTGGGCATGGGGGCCAACTATGTCGATGATCGCTATACCGCGCTGGATAACAATGTGGTCATGCCGGCTTACACAACCGTGGACGCCGCACTGCTGTACAACGAGCCGAAATGGGACATGGCCCTGCGTCTGCGCAACGTTTTCGACAAGGACTATTACGCTTCGGCGCATGGCTCAGTGGATCTGATCACACCCGGTGCCCCACGGACGCTGGAACTGAGCACCAACTATCGCTTCTGAGTACAGACCTGAAGAACAGACGCCCGGCATTGTCGGGCGTTTGTTTGAGGGGATTGTCTCCTGAAGCGATAGCCGGTTACTCAGGGGCGTTCCGGTTAATGCGCGTGAAGCCGTTCATAGGGGCGCTTTCAAAAAGCGCTGTTCATGATCAGGATCCGGCAACAGGCATGTGTCGTATTTCCCGAAGAGCCGATAACGATTAAGCGCAATGCGGTCGTATGCCCAATCCAGAAGCGTGCGAGGAAAGATGCGCAACAGAAGCACGGGGTGCCAGCGTGCGGGCAACTGGGCAATGACTTCGAAATATGCTTGCGAACGCTCCCAGTAGTGTCGGTCGCGGATCACCGCCATGGTGTGGAACTGATCCACGGGCAAACCTGCCCATGCGAGCAGCGCCTGCCCCTCGGGTGACTGAACCGCCGCCAACCGCACGCGCCGCTGGCGGTCATGGCGAATCAAGAATCTCACCCAGCCATTGCATAGCTTGCAGACACCGTCGAACAAAACCACCGTCTCTCCTGGTTTGAGCAACGGCGCGGGTGAGGGGCGGGTTTGCGAGGCTGGCATAAGCGTGGGTCCAAGGGATCTCGGTTAAACCGGCGCTAGCAGCACCTTGGATGCTGCTGGCGAGGCTTGAGGCTGCACATTTCTGTCAGCCGGGGGGACAGGCTACATCGATCAGCTGTTGGTGTGATTGGCAGCCTTGGCTTTGCTTTCAGCGACAGCGGCTTCAGCCTTCTGTTTCTGTGCAACCTGGAAGGCCTCCATCGAGACTTTTCGGGCCGACTCCATGCGATTGAACGTCTTGTCACCACCACCTGTGGCCATCGCCAGAGAAGAAGCGGTCAGAGCGGCGATTACGAAAAGGGCTTTCATGGATTTCATTTGGGTATCCTCAAGTGACATTTTACGAACTGCTAAAAATGGGTTTTATTGGCTAAAGCTGGACTTCCTTGTCTCACCATCCAGCCAGGGCGGCGTTTCCTGGTGACCAGGTGCCTTGCTCCCTACGCGCCTCGGTGTCTCTGCTTTTTGCCCAGGTAGTGAGCAGTACCATCGCTCCGAAACCACCGACGATGAGTACCGGATAGGCTGCCAGCAACTCCACCAGCGAATACTTCCAGGCCAGCGGACGACCAACACCCAGCATGGCGGCATAGAACCACGACACGCCAGAGAGGGCGCCGGAGAACAGCGCTAGCATGCGCAAGCTGAAGGAGAGTTTGAGTAACGAACCGGCTTTTTTCAGCGCCGGCAATACAGCGCTATGCAACAGGAAACCGTTAAAGGTCAACAGCACAACTATGCCGATTTTGGCTTGCAATTTTGGATTGAGGAAATATTCCATCCCCTTGCCGGCATAATCGATCCCGACAATACCAATGCCCGTAATCCAAAGCGCTACAAGTGCAAGCACTACGGTTTTTTGAAGGCTTTCCATGTGCGCGTCATCGTGGTGGCCTGACGCATCTCCCTTCAGGAGTTGCTTGACCATTGCAATGTCACTGGTCAAGACCAGCCCGATTGCTACGCAGCAGGCGATAAGATGAAAATATACAACGCCTAAACGCACATATTCCACGGTGGACGAAGAGAACATACTAAGTTCCATGGTGACCTCTTGGTTTCAATAGTGAATCAACTTGGCTCTATGCACGGTTTGATTGGAATTTACCGTTGCTGACTGCCATTTAGATCCAGCAATTGTTATCAATTAATCTTGCGACATTAAGCCACCAAGATAAAAGTGAGTTTCTCGAATGAACTTTTTAGTCATTCGATCATGTCCATTTTCAAGTAACAAAAAACCTCAATCGCACTGAGTGCCTGGGAGGTTTAACTTCCGCTTCTGGGGGGCGGTGAGGCCCGGAATCCGATCGACGAGCGGATCAGGCAATGCTGGTGGGGCTGGCAGGGCTTGCACCCCATTCGAGGAAACGGATCTTGTGAAGCTCACCCTGGCTGTCCAGGTAGACCACAGTCACTGGTACTACGCCGGTCTTGTCGGATGTATCGGTGCGCTGCAGTACCTGTTTCACATCGATGTCCATACCGTAGTGATAATCGACGGCTGAAACATGCGCGC
Organism: Pseudomonas sp. GW821-FHT12A04; assembly: GCF_058807755.1. Taxonomy (NCBI): domain Bacteria; kingdom Pseudomonadati; phylum Pseudomonadota; class Gammaproteobacteria; order Pseudomonadales; family Pseudomonadaceae; genus Pseudomonas; species Pseudomonas sp. GW821-FHT12A04. The sequence goes on along the minus strand of NZ_JBXAQZ010000003.1, from coordinate 220,881 downwards.
CGGGTTCTTGCAGGTTGTTCTGGTCAAAGACACTGGGTGCGAGACTGGAAATCACGGCACTGACAATTGTGGCCATGCTCATAAGGCTATACCTCCACTGAAGTTCGCTTGACGGGGACCTAATGTGACACGTTGAGTAAGTGAAGTTCACCTTGCCGCGACGAACGTGCCTGCCTGAAAAGCCTGTAGTGGCTGCAAACTCCCGGCAATTCCCCACGCTTGACGCCTCTCGACCATTCGTCCTTTTAACCCCGTATTTGTTGACCAAAGTCCGTTTTTTAACGATGTCATAACATGTCATGATGGATTTTCATGCTGGGTGAATCAGTGATTTGTTGCCTGATGCCAAAGGCAAAAAAGCCCGCTCAATGGCGGGCTTCGTAATCGGCTTTTCCTATAGAGCGTCGCCAAAACCCTTACGGAATTCGTCTTCAAGCTTCTGACAAGTTTCTACGATTATGCTTTTCCCGACTGCAGGGCCGGAGTAGCTGTTTACTTCCTGGCGGCATAGTTCGACGGCATTTCGGGCCTGCATCATTTCCTTGTCTTGCGACCTGTTACTGACAGCAGAGCCGAAAGCCAGGTACAAGGTGATGGCGATAATGGCTCCGATGAGGACCTTGCTGACAGGGCCCATTCTCTTTACTGACGGTAGTGGCCGCCCAGGCGGGATTTGTATTTTCTGCCTGAGGTCGGATTGGCAGTGCTTGCATAGAATGGCTTCAGCCATGATGACTTCCGCGCAATATGGGCAACTCATTTTTCCAGCCTCCACAGATGAAACTCCTTTTTCAAAACAGGATTCTATCATTGGGACTGGGGGCGTTGAGGGACGCGTCGCTGTTTTCCACTGAGGCTGCCTGTTGTCCGGATGCAAGATGGTCAACAGGCACTGATGGCTATCGGCTGAAACGTTCGGCCAGGCTGTGCAGATAATCGGCCATGACTTCCAGATCCTGGCTGATCGCCGCGCCTTGCTTGGCCTGCCCGGCACTGTGGTCGCACAGTTGGGCAATCCGGGTGATCTGCTGATTGATATCTTCAGCCACGTGACTTTGTTCTTCAGACGCCGAGGCCATCTGCTGGCTCATGCCGGTTATCCGGGTGACGGCCTGGCTGATGCCGACCAACGCCGACTGCACCGCCTCGACACTTTGCATGCTTTCGCGGGAAATCTGCTCGCCACGATTGGCCGTTGATACGGCGCGATCGGCACCGACATACAGTGAAGCGATGATGCCGTGGATCTGTTCGGTGGAGGTGCGGGTGCGTTGTGCAAGGGAGCGCACCTCGTCGGCAACCACGGCAAAACCGCGACCTTGCTCACCTGCCCGGGCCGCCTCGATGGCCGCATTGAGCGCCAGCAGGTTGGTCTGTTCGGCAATGGAAGTGATGACATCTACGACACTGCCGATCGATTGCGTTTCGCTCGCCAATGCATCGACCGCCTGGCCAATCTCGTTGACCGCCTCATGCATGGTTTTCATGGCGCTCAGGCTTTGCCGGGCCAACTCACTACCGTCACGGGTCAACTGGTCAGCCTCCGACGCGGCATGTGCGGTGCTGATGACGTTTTGCGTGACTTCCTGAATGGTGGCGGCCATCTGTGAAATGGCGGCGGCAGACTGATCGGTTTCACTGCGCTGACGATCAAGCGACTGTGCCTGGGAACCTGAGAGTTCGGATGATTGCGCCGCCTTGGCCTTGACATTAACCCCGGCATCGACGAGCCGGCTCAGGGCTGTCTGCAGGCGCGCTTCCTCACTGACCATGGCCATGTCCAGTTGCCCCTGGGGGCCGTGGTTATCGCTGTAGGTGAGGGCGACCAACGGATCGGAAAAGGCTTTCGGATGCTCGGCCAGGGTACGCTCGATGGCCTTGCGATTTCGGGACTCGATCAAGTACCAGGCAACTCCAAGGCTCGCGATCAGGACCCCTTGTGCCGCGGTTGTCGATAGCCACTGACTACCCAGCAGTGAAACCCCGCCAGCCATCAATAATGGCCATCCCTGTCGCAGTGGCCGGAAAATCCGAGCGCTGCGCGCAATGATCGGCTTGCCGGCCCGCATCCTGGAATAGAGCGCTGATGCCCGGCGGACCTGGTCGCGGCTGGGCACCGAGCGGACCGACTCGTAACCACTCATGCGTCCGTTTTCATAGATGGGCGTGACGTAGGCACTGACCCAATAGAAATCACCATTCTTCGAGCGGTTTTTCACAATACCCATCCAGGGTTTGCCTTGCTTGATGGTGTGCCACATATGCACGAATACCCCGGGTGGCATATCGGGGTGTCGAACCAGGTTATGGGTCTGACCCACCAGTTCGTCGTAGGTGAAACCGCTGATGGCAACAAAGGCGTCGTTGCAGTAAGTGATCCGGCTATCCAGATCGGTCGTGGAGATCAATCGCTGTTCGGTGGGGAAAACTCTTTCATGCTCGGTTACGGGTAAATTCACACGCATACAATGCGACCCCTCGGATTATTATTATGTTGAGCATATAAATCAGAAATGCGCCCAGGCATTGCGCCAGCCGGGCCAGGTGTCAGATCGGGGGATTCAACGCGCGGGCCCGAAGAGAAATTTATGGACGGGGGAGGCTATCGACCATTCATTCGACGACAATTTCTTTTCATTTCATGACAAAACGGCGATATCAATGTGAAGTCATGCGCCCTCTATACAGGACAGGTGCCTGGCATTGCGGGCAAGCCATGGAGAAAGGCGGCAATCTGTTGGCTATTGCACAAATGCACCACAGGAATCCGCGGGCCTGTGGTCAGGCGCACCGCCTCGATACCGGGGCGATAACCCTGATCGAAATTCCACACAAAGTTCAGAAAGGTCAGGAACGCCCGGTCGAGCTTCTCTGGGCAACCGGCTGCAAGGTCAGGGCGAGGGCGCTTGCTGACGCTGCGCATGATCACTCGGGCGAAGCAGGTCAGGCGCGGCGTATCGAGCCAGATGATCAGGTCGGCCCGGGGCAGGCGAAGGTCAAAGGTGCGCCGGGCATAGTTGCCTTCACAAATCCAGGTATCCGCTGCGATCGCGGCGCTGACCCGCGCGCGGAATTGCTCCGCGTCGGGTTCTATCCAGCCGGGCTCCCAGAACAAGGTATCGAGGTGCACCACGGGCAGGCCCAGACGCTTGCCAAGGGCGCGGGCGAGGGTGGATTTGCCGCTACCGGCATTGCCTAGAATTACAATCCGTTGCATGAGTGACGTCCTGTCGCGAAAAAAGCCGGCAATTGTGCAGGGTTTTGACGGCCAGTCAACGGCCGCTTAGGGAAACCTCGCTCACGTGACGCCTGGCAGGCTCGTTTCGTGTTTTCAGGCGGATGCGCCCACGCCCTCGGCTTTCTCCTGCGCCGCAACATCATGCAGGGAAATCCTTGAAGTCTCCGGTAATGCCAGCCCGCCCGCCAATGCGAGCAATGCAATCGCAATCAGATAGAACGCTGGCGACAGGTTGCTGCCGGTGGTGCTGATCAGCCACGTTGCGACCAGCGGCGCGGTGCCGCCGAAAAGGGTGTACGCCATGTTGTAGGTGATCGCCGAGGCGGTGTACCGAGTGCGGGTAGGGAAGGTTTCCGAGAGCAAGGCTGCGGTTACCACGCCACACAACACCGCGCCAATCGCCAGGAGCATGACGCCGACGATGGACGCGGCGAACGAGCCGGAGCTGGCCATCAGGAACGATGGATACACGACCACGATCAACAGCGCGCATGCGGTCATCACTGTGACTCGACGTCCGACCCGGTCCGAATACAGCCCGGCCAGTGGGCAGATCGCCGTAGCGAACAGCAATGCAATCAGTGACACCAGCAAGGCTGTTGCGCGACTCAGGCCTCCGGCGACTTGCAGGTAGGTCGCGAAGTAGGTGGTGAACATATAAAACGAAAGTGCCGTGAGTGACACAAAAGCGCCCAGGCAACAGATCGCCGCACCATGGTTGCGCAAGGTTTCCTTGAGTGGAGAATGTGCGACAGCATGTTCCTGAGTCACCGCCTGGAATGCCGGTGTCTCATCGAGCTTCCAGCGCAGGTAAAGACCCACCAGGCCCAGGGGCGCGGCAATCAGGAACGGCAGGCGCCAACCCCAGCTCCCCATAGCTTCGGCCGACAATGACGCCTCGAGCGCGTAGGCCACCACGGCGGCCGCGGCGAAGGCGGAAAATGTCGACACCGGAATGAAGCTGCCGTACCAGGCGCGCTTGTCACTCGGCGCATGTTCCATCAGGTAGGCACAGGCACCTGCGTATTCTCCGCCGGCGGAAAAGCCCTGGGCGCAACGGATCAGGGACAGAAGAATCGGCGCCATGACCCCGATTGCCGCATAAGTGGGCAGCAGGCCGATCAAGGTCGTTGCTCCGGCCATCAGCAGGATGGTCATCGCGAGGGTGCGCTTGCGGCCGATCCTGTCGCCCAGCATGCCGAAGAAAATCCCTCCAAGAGGCCGAAACGCAAAGGCCACGGCGAATACCGCAAAGGTCTTGAGCAGCGCGGCACTGGCATCGCCGCTGGGGAAGAATTGCTGGGCGATGGTCGTGGCCAAAAAGCCATACACGGCAAAGTCGAACCACTCGACGAAATTGCCGATGCCGGCAGCCACAATCACTCTTCTCAGTGTTTGTGGGCTGACTTGTTCCGTAGTTGCGTTCGTCATGCTTGACCTCGACAGTTCGTCAGTAAGCTATCGATTATCGGGGCAGGCACTGAGGTGGTTCACTTCAAAAGTGTCACCCACATAGTCAGTACCGACTTCAGGCTATTGAATCAGGCATGATTCGCGCCAGATTGGCCGAGGGAGAGAAAAGGGCGACTTTTTTGCAAATTTGAACAGCGTTGAGGGTATTGTCGGTCGCAGGGATTAGATCAATCAGAAGGGATGAAGATGACATTGACTGTCGAAAGCCTGGTCAGGATCGCAATGACCAATCCGGTAAACGCAGAAATTTCCGCTCGTTTGCCGGAGCTCGGTTTGAACCAGTGCATGCTCACGGCCGGTTGTTTGTTCCAGGCCGTCTGGAATCAACAGGCACAGCGACCGCCAGAGTGGGGCGTGAAGGATTACGACGTCTTTTACTTCGATGATGACCTGTCATGGGAAGCTGAGAATGAGGTCATCGAATCAGGTCAGCGTCTGTTCCAGGACCTGGACGTGAACATTGAGATCAAGAATCAGGCCCGCGTCCACCTGTGGTACCGCCAGCGCTTTGGTGGGGATTATCCAAGGCTTCAGTCGGCTAAAGACGGGATAGATCGCTACCTGATTGCCGGCACCTGCATTGGCCTGGATATCGAAACGGGTGAGGTCTATGCGCCCAACGGCCTGGCCGACACCGAGCACGGGCTACTTCGAATCAACCCAAAGAATCTCAAGCCAGAGCTGTTCGATCAGAAGGCGAGAAGTTATCAGGCTCGCTGGCCCTGGCTCAGGATCGTGGAGCCGCAAAGTTGAATCGGCTAAATGTCTCAAGCTGATATCATTCAAGAATTACAGGCTGAGTAGAACAACATGAACCGTCAAAAGAAACTAAAGCAACTGTTCAAGGCTAAGGCCAAAAAGGCCAGTGCCAAACTGGCACCGAAGAGCAAGCCTAAATACATTTGTAAAGCGGACCGATTGAAGCTGGCGGCAGAAACCACTGACGAGTCAACGATCGCCTCTGAGAGCTGATTCAGGTCGGACCGCGTAGACGTGGTCGACCCCTTCCTTCAAGTCGAAGCCGCTTCGCGGCTTTGAATGACCAGATCCCCCTCGCTACATTTCTCGAACATTGCCCTGTTTGTCATATCGGCAGCATGTCGTTTGCGGTCTTGAAAATGGCGCCGTCGGACATCCGACCCGGCCAGGTGCCCGATCCCGAGGCCGAAGGGCCGTTCAATTTGCGACAGGTTACATTTCTGTTAACGACCCTATGATTTCGGTTTGAAATTTTATCTATTTGATTTGTAAGGAAATAATCTGTTTTCTATGCGTGTTCTTACAGTATTTTCTGTGTATACATAAAAAATACAAATCATTGACGACACCCGAAACCCGTGCGAATCTGAATTCAACAACAAGCCGTAACCGCTGATTTGACTGCCTCGGGAGGTCATTGTGAAAAACGGCAAGAGCACTCTTTATGACGACCTCAAGCGTCAGATCCTCACGATGGAGCTCGATCCTGACGAGGCGCTGGATGAGGTTGCCATCAGCGAACGGTACGGGCTTTCGAGAACCCCGGTACGGGAAGTATTTCGACGTCTTGCCGGTGAGGGGTACATCGATATCAGGGAGAACCGCGGTGCCCGGGTGATTCCCATGAACCACTCGACACTGCGAAATTTTTTCCTGGTGGCTCCCATGGTGTACGCCGCGATAGGTCGCCTGGCTGTTCAGAATTTCAAGGCTCAGCAGCTGGTTGACCTGAAGGAAACGCAACGCCGTTTCCGTGCTGCGACGGTGTCCCGTGATGCCCTGATGATGGTGGTGGAAAACAATCGATTCCACGCAATCATGGGTGAAATGTCGGGCAATCAGTACCTTGAGCCCAGCCTCGAAAGACTGCTGATTGATCACGCACGGATTGGTCATACATTTTTCCGCCCTCGCGATGAGGACATGGAACAACGGCTACAGCTTTCCGCAGAGCACCACGATTCTTTTATTGAAGCCATTGAGCGTCGTGACGAGAGCGCTGTAGTTGACCTGGTCTTTGAGCATTGGGAGCTCTCCCGCGAGAACATGGAAATGTTTATCGCGCCCAATGGAATGAAGGCAGACCTGCCAACTCCATTTAAATAATACCGGTCCTCGCTTAATTGGCATGAGGATCGATACGAGTTGATGTCGCAGAAACGGCGGCATTGAATATCAATCCGGATACGGATTGATAGGCAGCAACAACTGAAACAGATGGTGAGCTTATAGCTGTGCACCACGGGCCTCTATTGTTTAGAGACTAATATAAAAAGTATTAACGTAGATCGAGGAACGCCATGAAGAAGATTTGGAAGGCAGTCTGCGCGGTCGCGATGATGGGCATGGTAATGCTGCCTGTTCACGCGGAAGAAAAAACAATCACCATGGGCACGTTGACCTGGGAAGACTTGACCCCCATTACCGGTATTACCAAAAAGGTGCTTGAGGATTCCGGTTATAGCGTAAAAGTCATCGAGTTTTCCGAGTGGGGTATTGCTTATGCCGCTCTGACCAAAGGTGATATCCAGGTACTTGCCTCACAAACCGACTACGCGGCGAATGACTACTGGAACAAAAACAAGAACCGCCTGGAAAAACTATCCCCGGTTTCCTATGGCCTTTACCAGGCGATCGCCGTACCTAAATACGTCGACATCGACTCAATCGAACAACTCAATGACAACGCCGAGAAATTCGGCAACAAGATCATCGGTATCGAACCAGGTTCGGGCTTGATGAATGACGCGAGCAAGGCGGTCAAGGACTACGGCATCAAGTTGCAACTGCTCGAAGGCAGTACCGCTGCCATGACAGCCGCATTGAAATCGGCAGTCGATCGTAAAGAGTGGGTTGCCGTTACTGTTTGGGAGCCTTCATGGATGGCGCAGAAGTTCGACCTGAAGTTCCTCAAGGATCCAAAGGGTGTGTTCCCACCGCCACAAGGTTACTACTGGATTGGCCACAAGGATTTCTCAAAGGAAAACCCACGTGCACGTGAGGTAATGGCCAGCGTATACGTGCCGATTTCAGATATCACGGCAATAAACGGTGAAGTAAAGGACGGCAAGACCATGGAGCAAGCCATTCAAGGCTGGACTGATGGGCACGCTGACCTGTTGAAGCGCTGGGAAAACATAAAGAAATAACGAGCATCTTTTTAAACGCCACTGCCGCCCTTTGATTCATTAGAAAAACCAGAAAAACTGGTTCGACGGGTACGAAAAATGACAACGCCCAACATTGATACCAACGAAGTGCTGATAGATTGCCAGTCAGTCTGGAAAATCTTCGGGAAAGCCGCACCTGCTGCGATGAATGCCGTCGTTCAGCAGGGGCTCACCAAGACTCAGATCCTGCAAAACTACGGCTGCGTGGTCGGGGTCTCGGATGTCAGTCTCCAGGTTCGCCGGGGAGAGATCTTCTGCATCATGGGATTGTCAGGCAGTGGCAAATCTACGCTGATAAGGCTGTTGAACAAACTCATCACACCCAGCGCCGGCAAGATCGTAGTCAAGGGCAAAGAACTCTCGTCCTTGAATGCCGCACAACTGCGTGAGGTGAGGGCACGTCATATCGGGATGGTTTTTCAGAGCGTTGCGTTGCTGCCTAACCGTACGGTTCTGGAGAACACGGCGTTTGGACTGGAAGTACAAGGCGTGGGCAAGGCCGAGCGCTACAAGGTTGCCGAGCAGGCCTTGGCCAAAGTCGGGTTGAGCGACTGGATGTCGCGCTACCCCAGTGAATTGTCCGGGGGCATGCAACAACGGGTAGGGCTTGCCCGGGCAATTACCGCAGACCCGGAAGTGATCCTGATGGATGAGCCTTTCAGTGCGCTCGACCCGTTGATTCGCCGGCAGTTGCAGGATGAGTTCCGCCAACTGACCAAGGAACTGGGCAAGTCTGCTGTATTCATCACTCACGATCTGGACGAAGCGATTCGTATCGGCGACCGGATCGCGATCATGAAGGACGGCGCGATCATTCAGGTGGGAACTGCCGAGGAGATCGTCCTCAACCCCGCGGACGATTACGTCGCGGAATTTGTCGCCGGTATCTCCAGGTTGCATCTGGTCAGGGCAAATTCCGTCATGACGCCCGTGGAGTCATTCAAGGTAGCAAACCCCGGCTGCGACATCGCCCGGCTCATCAAAACCTCAGTCGATGCGGATATCAACGAGCTTATCGGCTTGACGATGAAGTCCGAGCGCGACGCACTCGCTGTGGTTGATAACGGAGTGGTAGTGGGGATCATTACGCCGCGTGATTTACTGCGTGGCGTCCAAGGTATTCCAAACGAGTTCGCGGTATCGAAGGCCGCCACTGCACTGGAGGCCTCAACATGAGCACGCCTGACTTTTCCAACCAATTCGATTCGGTCGTCGACTCGAGCCTTGAATGGCTAATGGACAATGGAGAGTCCGTGTTCGACACGACCAATGCGTTTTTGAAGGGCGTTTACGAAGGCGTGCAGTGGTGCATCGCCTACCCACCTTACTACGTCATTGCGATAGGCATTGCCCTGATCGGCTGGCGGGCTGTCGGTTGGCGTTTCGCGATCCTTACCGGGCTGGCCTTGTTGTTTTGTGATGTCATTGGTTTATGGTCAGAAACAGTCAGCACGCTTGCCCTGGTGCTGACATCTACCGTGCTCGCCTTGGTGGTGGCGATTCCATTGGGCGTGCTGGCGGGGCTCGCGCCTTCATTTGATCGGGTCGTGGATCCGTTCCTGGATCTGATCCAGACCATGCCGCCCTACATCTACTTGCTGCCGGCCATTGCGTTGCTGGGCTATGGCACCGCCACGGCACTGTTGGCGACTTTTATCGTGGCTGTGCCACCCGCCATGCGCCTGACCTCCCTGGGGATTCGCATGACGCCAAAAGAGTTCATCGAACTGGGGGACGCCAGCGGCGTCACCGGATGGCAGATGTTCTTCAAGATCCGCCTGCCGTTTGCCATACCAAGCATCATGGCCGGGGTCAATCAAAGTCTGATGATGGCCTTCGGCATGGTGGTCATCGCCGGCATCGTCGGTTCCGGCGGCCTGGGTGAATCGATCTATGGCGCTGTTCGCACGCTGGACATCGCCAAGTCGATCAATGCCGCCATTGCCATCGTGATCCTGACCATGATTCTGGATCGATTGGCGCAGAGCGCCGCACGTTCCCGGATGGGAGAATCGAAATGAGTTCAGCAGAAATCCATTTTTCACCAGGCGCATTTCTCGCACCCGCCGTCGATTGGCTCAACGCCAATTTGCATGGGCTGTTCAAAGTCATCAGCCAGGTGATCGAGGCGGTACTGGGCGGCGTTGAGGGTGCATTGCTTGCGCCGCATCCCTATGCCCTGATCGGTGGGGTAGTGGTGTTGGCATTGTTTTTTGCCAACAAGAAAGTGGCCCTGTTTGCCGGGTTGATGTTGGCATTCTGCCTGTTCTCCGGGCTGTGGGTCGCGTCCATGCAGACCATTGCCCTGGTCTCGGTTGCGGTGCTGATTTCGGTATCCATCGCCTTTCCGCTCGGCGTTCTGGCAGCACGGGTGAAGCGGGTCGACGAGGCGTTCTTGCCGATCCTCAACATCATGCAAACCGTACCGCCTTGGGTTTACCTGATCCCGGCCGTGATGCTGTTTAGCCTGGGACGGGTGCCCGCGATCATTGCGACCATCGTCTACGGCATTCCACCGATGCTCAGATTGACGACCCTTGCCTTCAAGCAACTGCCCAAGGAGTTCCTTGAACTGGGCCAGGCCATCGGTGCTTCGCCAAGGGCGATACTGTTCAAGATCGAATTGCCGACTGCCGCGCCGACGCTGTTGGTGGGACTGAACCAATGCATCCTCCTGTCGCTGGCAATGGTGGTGTTGGCAGGCCTGGTGGGGGCGGGTGGACTGGGTGCTGAAGTCACCCGAGGCCTCACAAGGATGGAGATGGGGTTGGGCCTGCGTGCCGGCCTGGCGATCGTCGCTGTCGCACTCCTTCTGGATCGGCTGTCTCGCGGCGCGTTGCAGCGTCACTCCCCGCGCAAACTCGTGTAAGAGATTTCCAGAATGAGACGTAGCTTTTTTTGTGTTGATTCCCATGCGTGCGGGAACCCGGTTCGCGTCGTCACGGGTGGCGGGCCATTGCTGCCATCCGTGTCGATGGCGGAGCGACGCGAAATATTCGTTCGCGATCATGACTGGGTGCGCACGGCGTTGATGTTTGAGCCGCGAGGGCACGACATCATGTCCGGCGTGATCATCTATCCATCCTCCCGTGAGGATTGCGACTTCGGCGCCTTGTTTATCGAGGTTAGCGGGTGCCTGCCCATGTGCGGGGCGGGCACCATCGGATTATCTACGGTCGTCATCGAAGAAGGCCTGGTCACGCCTCGCGAACCTGGTCGGCTGGCCATCGAGACACCGGCAGGTCGCGTGGATGTCGACTACACCATGAACGGTGAATATGTTGACTCCATCCGCCTGTTCAACGTGGCCAGTTATCTGCACCGCGCCGATGTGGTGGTGGATGTGCCTGGTGTTGGCGAGCTTGTGGTAGACATTGCCTACGGCGGTAATTTTTACGCAGTGGTCGAGCCGCAGGAAAACTGGCCGGGTTTGAACGGATTGACCACGGCAGACATCGTCAGCCTGAGTCAGAAGCTGCGCGCCGCCTTGGCTGAAGTCAGTGACCCCGTGCATCCAGAGAACAGCAGGATCAGTGGCGTTCACCATGTCATCTGGTGTGACGAGGAACACTCGACGGCAGCAGACGGGCGCGGTGCAGTATTCTACGGTGACAAGGCGATTGATCGCTCGCCCGGTGGCACAGGTACTTCGGCACGAATGGCGCAACTGTTTGGCAAAGGACGGTTGAAGATCGGGGACACGTACCGCAACGAAAGCCTGATCGGTACGATCTTCGAAGGAAAAGTCGAAGCGTCGGTGAAAGTGGGAACCTTTGACGGTATCAGGCCAAGTATCGGTGGCTGGGCGCAGATCACCGGACACAACACCATTTTTGTGGATGACAAAGACCCCCTTCGTCATGGCTTTCAGCTGGCTTGACGCGGCAGGAGTGGCGTCAGGATGATGGGCTTCTCAACGCTACAAATGACGCATTCTCGAACGTAATAGAGTGGATCGAAGATTGATCGAAAGACGCCAGTTTAGCGGAGGCATGAAGGGGAAGAATCTTCGCTATGTGAATGACAACCCCAACCAGCCGACGCAAATGGTTCGAGCCGGATTTCTGTTGCTCGAACATTTCTCTTTACCTGCGTTCACCCAGGCGCTGGATACGATTGTCACCGCGAATCTACTGCGTCCCAAGCTGTTCTCGTCCCAGACGTTCGGCTTGAACGACGGGGAGGTCATCAGTGACCTGGGCCTGGTCATCCGGCCAGATGCCCGTATCAATTGTTCGGTACTTCAAGACCTGGACATGCTGGTCATTTGTGGCGGTTACCGGACAGAGCTCAGGGCTACCGATGAGTTCATACAGTTACTCAAGACAGCTGCGGGCCTGGGCATCACGCTCGCCGGATTGTGGAATGGTGCATGGTTCCTGGGGCGCGCCGGATTGCTCACGGGTTACCGTTGCGCCATACATCCTGAGCACCGTCCCGCACTCGCCGAGTTCTGCAAGGCGACACAGGTCAGCAGTGAGCCTTATGTGATAGACCGAGACCGGCTTACAGCCTCCAGTCCTTCCGGGGCATTCCACATGGCGCTGGACTGGATCAAGGGGCTGCACGACAAAGCGCTGGTCGAAGGCATCGAGGACATTCTTGCTTTTGAAGAGTCTCGCTACCGGCGCATCAAGCCGACAGAAAACATCTGTTTGAGTGCGCCGCTACGGGAGGTGGTCAAGCTGATGGATGCCAACCTCGAAGAGCCCCTGGAACTGGAGCAACTGGCGGCCTACGCCGGCCGCTCACGCCGGCAACTCGAACGCCTGTTCAGGGAGCAGTTGGGCACTACACCGCAACGCTATTACCTGGAGTTGCGCATCACCGAAGCGCGTCGGCTCCTGCAGCACACGGAGCTCTCCCAGGTCGATGTGCTGGTTGCCTGTGGCTTTGTTTCACCCAGCCATTTCAGCAAGTGTTACAGCTCCTACTTTGGCTATCGCCCGTCGAAGGAAGTTCGTCTGGTCAAGTAAAGAAACCCCATTGATTTGATGCTCACGGCGCTCTCCATCCGCCATTTATGAGTCGAGTGCGCTCAGGGTATGCCTGGGCGTGCCAATGCCTGTTTTTGCCAAAATCCGGCGCCCTGATGCCACCCTAAATCCGCCTCCCAAAAACCACCCGTCGATTCGGGATGAAGGCTGTTTTGAATGTGTATTTTAATTGTAGACACAAAGAATAACGTTGTTTTATAGTGAGAATACAGGTAGTAGACAGCGTTCACTCACCCGTACAAAGGTTTCTAATAAATGGCTACCAAAGAACTCGATCTGCAAGCCACCGCGGATCTGCCCGTTGACCGTAAAGCTGTGCTGGGAGAGGCGTTGCGTCGCCGGATCCTGAGCATGGAGCTGGCACCTGGCGCAGTCGTTGACGAACTGGCCTTGTGCGACGAGTTCGGCCTTTCCCGACCACCTGTGCGCGAACTCATGCGGCAGATGGCGGCCGAGGGATACATCGATCTTGAGGCGAACCGTGCCGCCCGCGTGTCGTCGATGAGCTACCAGTCGCTCAGAAGCTTTTTCCTGGCAGCCCCGTTGATTTACATCGCCACCACCCAATTGGCGGCCGCCCATGCAACGCCATCGGAGATTGCAGAGCTCAAGCGCATCCAGGCGTTCTTCCGCACGGCCATCGAAGAGAAAGATGTAGAGAAGCGAGTGCTCTACAACGACGAGTTCCATCTGCAGATCGGCAAGATGGCTCACAACGCTTACTTGATGCCAAGCCTGCAACGCCTGCTGATCGACCATGCGCGGCTGGGGAAGATCTTCTATCGCCATCCCACGACAGTGGACATGCAAGAAGACCTGGAAGTGGCGGCGCAACAACATGACGAAATGATCAGTGCCATTGAAAACCATGATCAGGTTCTGGCGGGAGATATCGTGCGCGCGCATCTGGAATTGTCGCGACGTCGTATGTCCGAGTACGCCGCGCCGGAAGGGTTGGATGTGGCACTTACCTACTAAAAAGCAGTACCGATGCCACTTGCATGAACAGTGTGACGAGAACGTGCAGAAGGGACGCTTTTAGTAACTACAAATACAAAAGAGCCCAGGTCGCGAAAAATGGCAAAAATCAGATACACACCTGCAGATGACTCTACATGCGGCTGGTTCCACCTTAGCCAGCCGAGAGTGGCCCGTGCGCCCCACTCGGGCATCCGCTCGGCCCGTTGGGTCGTGCTGGGTGCCGGGTTTACCGGGCTTGCGGCAGCTCGGCAACTGGCGCTGAATTTTCCGGATGACGAGATTGTCCTGATCGAGGCCCAGGAGGTCGGTTACGGGGCCTCCGGCAGAAATGCCGGCTTCGCCATCGACCTGCCACACGATATCGGTGCCGATGACTATATCGGCGATATCGATACGGCAAAAATCAGTATGGCGTTGAACCTGACAGGGCAACACATTCTGAAGAGCCTCGTGGAAAAACACCGGATCGACTGTCAGTTGCGCATGTGCGGGAAGTATCAGGCGGCTATTGAAGACCGGGGTATCTCTGTTCTGGATGCTTATCGCCGTGGGCTGGACAAACTCGGTCAAGAATACGAAATGATCGAAGAGAAGGACTTGCCGGATCACATCGGCACGCCTTTCTATCGCAAGGCACTGTTCACCCCGGGCACAGCTCTCATCCAGCCGGCCGCCTTGGTAAAGGGCTTGGCCGACAGCCTGCCGGCCAACGTGACGCTTTATGAAAATACGCCGATTACCGACGTGGAGTACGGCGACAAAACCATCCTCACCCATAAGAACGGTCGTATTGTTGCGGACAAGTTACTGCTGACCAATAACGCGTTCGCCATGAGCTTCGGTTTTTTGAAAGGGCGCATGCTGCCGATCTTTACGTACGCAAGCCTGACCCGGCAGCTCACGGAAGATGAGCAGGCACGCTTGGGAGGTCGGCCTTATTGGGGTGTTATTCCTGCCGATCCTTTCGGCACTACATTGCGCCGGACAACGGATAACCGCCTGTTGGTGCGCAACAGCTTCAGCTTCAATGCCGATGGACGCAGCCATCAGAAATACCTGGAGCGGTTTATCCAGCGACACAAGGATTCGTTTGATCGCAGATTCCCCATGCTCCCCGATGTCAATTTCGAATACACCTGGGGCGGGTCGCTAGCGTTGTCGCGCAACCACATGGCGCACTTCGGGCAACTGGCCAACAACGTCTATGGTGCACTGTGCTGCAATGGACTGGGCGTGACCCGTGGCACGGTGACAGGCACCTTGCTGGCAGACTGGCTGGCAGGCAAGAAGGACCCACTGATCGATTTTCTGTTGTCGTCCCCAGGGCCTAACAGAAACCCACCGGAACCCTTACTTTCAGCAGGCGTGAATATGAACTTGCTATGGGGACAGTGCCGGGCAGGGAAAGAAAGCTGATTTCGTAACACTCTGACAGGCAAGTTAAACGTTAAGTAATTGGTTAGAAGTTTTTAGCTTATTGGTTAGTCCATTAAGGCTGATGGTTTCTTATCGAGGCGGCTTTGATTCGCCCGGATTTTGGGTTTGAGCTTCAGCCCTTTGAATGACCGAAGCGGAATAGGAGACAATAATGACAAGTCCTAATACCTCTATTGAGGATGTTCCTCTCAATAATTTCCATCGTTTACTGACCGCCCGCTCCGGGGGCGGGTCATTTGTAGACGGTTATGTACTGAGCATTATCGGTATAGCGATGATGCAAATAACATCCGCCCTGAACTTGTCGGAGTTCTGGCAAGGAATGATTGCCGCATCGGCACTCATGGGGGTGTTTTTTGGCGGTTTCATCGGTGGCTGGTTGACCGACAGGCTGGGTCGCAAAAAGGTTTATTTCGTTGGGCCTACGCTGTTCATCGTTTGCTCGTTGGCACAGTTCTGGGTTGAGTCAGCACCGGTATTGTTCGCCCTCAGATTTATCATCGGTCTGGCGGTGGGCATTGAATATCCAGTGGCCACGTCGTTGTTGGTCGAGTTCCTGCCGAAGAAACAACGCGGTCCCAGGCTCGCGGCGCTGACCATCCTGTGGTTTGCCGGTGCGGCATTTGCCTACGTTGTCGGTACATCAATCCTCAATGTGGGCGGAGATGACGCCTGGCGTTATGCGCTGGCGAGTGCCTCTGTCATCGGGCTGTTGCTGCTATTGCTGCGTGTCGGCACCCCGGAGTCCGCGCGCTGGCTCTTGAGCAAGGGGCGCGAGGCTGATGCAGAGCGCGTGATCAAGCATGTGTACGGTCAGCACTATTCGCTTCGCGATCTCCCTGAGGAGCCAGACCAGAAAAAAACGTCATTCCTGGATTTGCTTCATTCCGGATATGGGAAACGGTTGTTCTTTGTTTCCGTCTTTTGGTCATGCTCGATCATTCCTGTTTTTGCAGTCTATGCGTTCGCCCCCAAGGTTCTCCTGGCGTTGAATTTGAAAGGGGAGTGGGCCTCATACGGTTCCATGATCATCACGATGCTGTTTGTGGTCGGTTGTGTGCTCGCGACAAGGCTGATCAACACGATTGGCCGACGCTGCATGCTTATTCACAGCTTTCTATGGTCGGGCCTGGCGCTGTTGGGCTTGGCGACTTTTTCACACAGCAATGAAGTACTGGTGCTCTTCCTGTTCGGTGCCTACGCGGTATTTATCGGTGGAGCACAAGTTCTGCAGCTTGTTTATCCGAACGAGTTGTTCCCTACAGAGGTTCGCGCATTTGCCGTAGGCATCGGAACTTCCCTTTCCCGAGTGGGAGCAGCGGTTGGCACTTACCTGGTACCTGTTTCGCTACAGACCCTGGGTATCGGCAACACGATGTATGTGGCCGCCGTGGTCACCTTTATCGGGCTGATGGCAGCTTGGGCCATGGCACCTGAAACACGTTCGTTGAACTTGCGCGACGCAGCGGCGCTGAGCAGTTGAGAAGCTGCAACTGAGCCGTAAGCGATGAGTTGTCCCTGATAAATGGCGGTGGACGCCAGGTTGAATAACATTCCCTTAGTAATGGAGAGGCAATCATGAAATTCGAAGGCATTTATACCCCGGCAATTACTCCTTTGACCGCGAGCGGTGAAATCGACAAGGCCGCTTTCGCCGACGTGCTGGAGTATCTGATCGAGTCGAAAGTGCACGGCATTATCATTGGCGGTTCGACCGGCGAGTACTACGCCCACACCTCTCAAGAGCGTATCGAACTGGCGACCCAGGCTAAAGATGTGATCGGCGCACGACTGCCACTGGTGATTGGTACCGGTGCAATCCGCACTGAAGACTCCGTCGAATATGCCAAGGCCGCTCGCGAGATCAAGGCCGATGCGATTCTGGTGGGCTCTCCGCCTTATGCATTGCCTACCGAGAAAGAAAACGCCATCCATGCGCTGACCGTGGATCGTGCCGCCGGCTTGCCGATCATGCTCTACAACTACCCGGCACGCATGGGCGTCAGCATGGGGCCGGAGTATTTCGCGGCCGTTGCCGAAAGCAAAAACATCGTGGCCATCAAGGAAAGCTCCGGCGACATGGCGCAAGTCCATCGCCTGGCACGGGAATACCCGAACATCAGCCTGTCCTGCGGCTGGGATGATCAGGCGCTGGAGTTCTTCGCCTGGGGCGCACGCAGCTGGGTTTGCGCCGGATCGAACTTCATTCCCCGTGAGCACGTTGCGCTCTACGAAGCCTGTGTCGTGGAAAAAGACTTCGATAAAGGCCGCAAGATCATGAGCGCCTTCATGCCGCTGATGGACTTCCTGGAAAGCGGAAAATTCGTGCAGTCGATCAAGGTTGGCTGCGAGTTGAACGGCCTTCGCACTGGCGGTGTACGTTCGCCTCTGCAACCTCTGTACGAACACGAGAAACAGGCCTTGCAGGACATCATCACCACTCTGAAACGTGACGTCGCCCAGGTGACCGGGAGCGCAAAATGACTGGCCTTCTCAGCGCGGCAGAATATGCCGCCATCGCTCGGGACCTGAAGTTCCCGACTCAGTCGTTCGTCAACGGTGAGTCCTACACATCGGTGTCGGGCAAAACCTTTACGACAACCAACCCGGCGACCAATGACGTGCTGGCCGAGATCACGGCCTGCAACGCTCAAGACGTTGACTTCGCGGTGGCCAAGGCCAAGGAAGCCTTCGAAGATGGTCGCTGGCATAAACTGAGCCCTGGCGAGCGCAAGAAGGTGTTGCTGCGCTTTGCCGATCTGCTGGAGCAGAACTCCCACGAGCTTTCTGTCCTGGAAAGTCTGGATAGCGGGAAACCCGTTCGCGAGTGCCAACTCACGGACGTTCCGGAAACCATTCACATGATCCGCTGGCATGCGGAGTTGATCGACAAGATCTACGACAGCACCGCACCGGTCGGTTCCGGCGCGTTGAGCCTGGTGGTGCGTGAAGCCATCGGGGTCGTCGGTCTGGTGCTGCCCTGGAACTTCCCGCTGCTGATGCTGGCGTGGAAAATCGGCCCATCGCTGGCCGCGGGCTGCTCCATCATCGTCAAGCCGGCCAAGGAAACCACCTTGACGGCTCTGCGTGTCGCCGAACTGGCTCATGAAGCAGGCGTGCCCGCCGGTGTGTTCAACGTGCTGTCCGGCGGGGGCGGTGAAGTGGGCGAGCCGCTTGGCCGCCACATGGACGTGTCCATGGTCAGCTTCACTGGCTCGACAGCCACCGGGCGCCGGTTCCTTAACTACGCGGCGGATTCGAACCTCAAGCGCATTGTGCTGGAGTGTGGCGGCAAGAACCCTGCAGTGGTGATGAATGACGTTGAAGACCTGGATCTGGTCGCAAGCCACGTCGTCAATGGCGCATTCTGGAACATGGGCGAAAACTGCTCGGCTTCCTCACGCTTGATCGTGCATGCGGACATCAAGGACGAGTTGTTGAAGCGCATCGGCGTGCAGATGCGCGAATGGAAAATGGGCAATCCACTGGATCCGGACAATCGCCTTGGTGCCATGGTCAGCAAAGCGCATTTCGAGAAGGTTCGTTCCTACCTCGAGCAAGCGGCCGTCGAGAAACTGGACGTTGTGTTTGGCGGCAACACCGAGCGCGATATCTTTGTCGAGCCTACCGTTGTCGATGGCGTAGGTGTCGACAGCCGACTGTTCCAGGAAGAGATCTTTGGCCCTGTATTGGCGGTCACCACGTTCAACACCGTTGACGAAGCCATCGCTCTGGCCAATGACTCGGTGTATGGCCTGGCGGCATCGGTGTACACCGACAACCTGCGCAACGCCATCAAGCTCTCGCGCGAAATTCGCGCGGGGATTGTGACGGTCAACTGCTTCGGTGAGGGTGATGCTTCCACGCCGTTTGGTGGATACAAGGAGTCCGGGTTTGGCGGGCGCGACAAGTCAATCTGGGCCCACGATCAGTACACCGAAATCAAGACCATCTGGATCGACGTCTCTGAGCGGTAATCTACCGAACGGATGACAGCAGTATGCACACTCATCCCGAATACCACGAATGTCGGGATGAGTGCTGCATCAAGCAATGGCAAAAAAACTGATAATGGCGACACTTGGATTTTCCAGCTTTCCAGCTTTCCAGCATTCATTGCCTTATTGGATGTTGCAATATTTCGCGATCGCATCCGTTTTTCAGAATCGTTTTTGCTGATTCTCGTCACATTGGGTTTAATCCTTGTAACGCATTCATTCGGTCTCGGCAATCAGGGCACCCTAGCGCTTCTATGGGGATTAGGGGCCGGTCTTGTCTTTGCTTTGCTAGCCCTGTTTGGTGGAGAAGATCGCCGGCATCTGGAGATGCTTGTAGATGGCGAGAAACCTCAAGCCGAAGGTAAAAATCAACGCAATCCAGCCGGCGATCCAGATCGAGGGGAATACGTTGCGCAGCAGAACATAGAGCGTGCATCCCAGCAAAATTGGCGTGGCATAAATGTCACGTGACATCAGCAGTGAGACTCTTCCGGCCAGGACATCCCGCGCGATGCCGCCTCCAATACTGGTCAGCACTCCCATCATCACTGCCAATGGCGCTGCGAGATGTAATGCCAGGACTTTCTCGGTAGCGGCCAATCCGAACAGCGCTGCAGCTAACCCATCGAGATAAAGCAACAGACGGTAACGCTGTTGTAGTCTTTTGGTCAGAAAAAACGCCAGGAGTGCTGCAAGCAAAGCGGCCCAAATGTAATTGAAGTCGGCAATCCAGAAGATCGGAAGATCCAGTAACAGATCGCGCAGGGTACCGCCGCCAATAGCCGTGATGATTCCGAGCACCACAGCACCAAACAAATCGACATCGGCTTTCTTGATGGCCAGCACACCTGTGATGGAAAACACCGCAATACCCAGCATTTCCTGA
The DNA here is from genome assembly GCF_058807755.1 of Pseudomonas sp. GW821-FHT12A04. Lineage (NCBI taxonomy): Bacteria > Pseudomonadati > Pseudomonadota > Gammaproteobacteria > Pseudomonadales > Pseudomonadaceae > Pseudomonas > Pseudomonas sp. GW821-FHT12A04. The sequence goes on along the minus strand of NZ_JBXAQZ010000003.1, from coordinate 200,722 downwards.
AGATAAAGCATCTTGTATTCCCTTCTCAGGTGACCCGGCGGTAGAACCGCGTTGATGAGTAAGACAATGCGAATTTCGACTTCGTTACATATAACAATAACTGAACTTTTAAAGGGCGTCTTTCTAAACTAGTGCCTTAGTGCAGGAAGTTTTTTATTGATGCGCTGGCGAGGCGTTGTGTCGCAAACAGATAAGCGAATGACGTACCCAGTCGATTCGGCGACTCAGGGCAAGCCGTAGCATCGTGGCCGTCATAAGGATTTGCATTGTGATGATTCTTAAAGTTACAAGAGGTGCATTATGCATGACTATAAAACCCCAGATTTTTAAATCTCGTTCTTTCCAGCCTGACCCTCACGTTCCACAGCATTAGAAATACGCTGTTCTCAAAGTTCAGAGTTGATACTTGCAAACATATTTGCAAGTCACTGAATTGCGGCAGCTCGCCTCCAAAAAAATAACAAGGGCTCACTAATGTCAACTAACAGCAAACTAACAACGGATGACAATCTGGCCGCTGGCTTCAAACAGCGGCATGTCACCATGCTTTCCATTGCCGGCATCATCGGCGCGGGGCTTTTTATCGGCTCGGGCCACGCCATCGCGGCAGCCGGGCCATCAGCGATCGTCGCCTACGCCTTGGCGGGGCTGCTGGTGGTACTGGTGATGCGAATGCTCGGCGAGATGGCGGTCGCCAGTCCCGATACGGGCTCGTTTTCCACCTATGCCGACCGCGCCATCGGACCTTGGGCCGGCTTTACCATTGGTTGGTTGTATTGGTGGTTCTGGGTGTTGGTGATTCCGCTTGAAGCCATTGCCGCTGGCGTTGTGCTCAACAGCTGGTTCCCTCAGGTCGAAACATGGGTGTTCGCGGTAGGCGTAACCGCTTTGCTCACCCTGACGAACCTCTTCAGCGTCGCCAAATACGGCGAATTCGAGTTCTGGTTCGCCATGGTCAAGGTGATAGCCATCGTCTCCTTCATTGCGCTTGGAGCCTGTGCCATTGCTGGGGTTTTACCCGGTCGGGAAGTCAGCGGTGTCAGTCGTCTAGTGACTGAGTTCGGCGGCTTCATGCCCAACGGTTGGGAAGCCATCATCGGCGCGTTGCTGACCACCATGTTCAGTTTCGTCGGCACGGAAGCGGTCACTATCGCAGCGGCGGAATCGAAGGATCCGGCTAAAAATATCGCCCGGGCGACCAAGTCGGTCATCTGGCGAATCTGCATTTTCTACCTGCTCTCGATTTTTGTGATCATTTCCGTGGTGCCATGGAATGACCCGTTGCTGCCAGTGCAAGGGTCGTATCAGCGAGCGTTGGAGATCATGAATGTACCCTTCGCGAAAACCATCGTTGATATTGTGGTGTTGTTTGCCGTTGCCAGTTGCTTGAACTCCGCGATCTACATCTCCTCCCGAATGGTCTATTCGCTGAGCAAGCGTAATGAAGCGCCTGGCTTTCTACAGCGCACGTCATCGGCCGGCGTACCGCGGGGTGCCGTGATCGCCAGTACGGTAATCGGTATCGCCACAACAGCATTGAATTTCTTTGCACCGTCGCAGGTGTTCGCGTTCCTGCTCGCCAGTTCCGGTGCCATTGCCCTGCTGGTGTATCTGGTGATTGCGTTCTCACAATTGCGCATGCGAGCGAAGCTGGAAAAATCCAGTGCCCGGATCGAATTCAAGATGTGGTTGTTCCCTTGGCTGACGTGGCTGGTCATCGGTTTTATCGTTTTCGCCTTGGGCGTCATGGTCGCGATGCCCGCGCACCGTAGCGAGGTGCTTTCTACCGGGGCCTTGACGATCGTGATCATCGCATTGGGGCTGATGAATACTCGTCGTCACGCCCAAAAGACGGCCTGGTCGTCCGCTTCAGCAAAGTCGTAATTCATTAGAAATTGCCCCCCCTGATCGAGCAGCGACGGCAAGCCAGTCGCTGCTCGATATCTTTCAGTACTAAAAAACAAGTAAAAACAATAGGTTGAAGTCTTGTATATCGGTCGATATATGGACGTGTCCTGTCGCTGGCACTTAGCTTGAAATCGCAAACTTCACTTCGATTTCAATAAGGAAAACCAAAAATGGGTCGACTGGTAGGCAAAGTAGCGTTGATCAGTGGTGGGGCAGGGGGTTGTGGCCTGGCCGTTTCGGAATTGTTTGCCAGGGAGGGCGCGAAGGTCGCGATCCTGGATCTGCCAACCAGCCAGGGCGAAGCGGTCGCCGCGCGAATTAACGCGTCTGGCGGCGTAGCCTGTTTCCTGCCTGCGGATGTGTCGGTGGCCGATCAGGTCAATCGCGCTGTCAGGCAAGCCGAGGAGCGCTTTGGCGCCATTACGGTGTTGATGAACCATGCCGGGACGATTTCCGCCGGGCCGTTCCTGGAAACCAGCGAGGCCGACTGGGATCGCCTGATGAGCATCAACGTCAAGAGCATGTTCCTCGTCACCAAGGCTGTCCTGCCGGGGATGATCGAGTCGGGCGGTGGCAGCATCATCTGCACCTCTTCTATCTCCGGTGTGGTCGCTACGCCCATGGAAGTCTTGTACTGCACCACCAAAGGGGCCTGCCATATGTTCTCGCGGGCCATCTCGGTCGAGTACCGCGATCGAAACATTCGCAGCAATGCCATTTGCCCTGGGTTTATCAGTACCGCCCATGGCCAGCGCGAGCTTGATCTGCTTCGCCGGTTTGGCGTGGACGCTAGCGACGAGGCAATCGGGGCGATGCAGGGGCGTCTGTGTGAGCCCGGCGAGGTGGCATCTGCGGCTCTGTTCCTGGCCAGCGATGATTCAAGCTTCGTCAACGGCACGCATCTTTTCGTCGATAACGGATACACCGCGCTCTGAGCCGGAACACTGACCACCAATAATAAATTCGTTTGCACCTGAATTCTGCCAAACAAAAACTCTTAAATAGCAGAGGCAGCAATGGAACATATAGGTACGTATGTCATTTATATCATCATGGTGTGCGCCGTTATTGGCGGCATAGCCTCCATCGTCAATGCAGAGTCCGAACTCGGAAAGGAATTCAACGCAGGTATCCACAGCATTGGACCGATCTTCCTGCCTGTGGCAGGGATCATGGCCGCCATCCCCTTCATCTCCAGTTTCATAAGCCAGGTCCTGGCTCCGATGTTTCTCGCCATGGGCGCGGATGCGGGTATCGCCGGGCCGATATTCATCGCCTCTGATCTGGGTGGGTATCAATTGGCTCATGCCCTGTCCCAAAGCCCCGAAGGCTGGATCCTGGGGCTGATAACCGGGTTCCAGTCCGGCTCGACCGTGATCTTCGTCATCCCCGTTGGCCTTGCGATGCTTAACAAGGCCGATCACAAGTACATGGCGCTAGGCATCATGGCGGGCCTGCTGAGCATTCCGATCAGCATCATCATTATTGCAATGGGCATGCAGTTTCTTGGACTGGGTGTAAGGCCGGACATTGCCACGGCGGGCGAGGCCACTCAGGCATTGCATTTCAATCTTGGCATGCTGGTTCAGAACCTGATGCCGTTGATTCTGTTCTGCGGTGCACTGGCCGCCGCATTGCGCTACTTCCCGAACCTGATGGTGCTGTTGTTCTTGAGGCTTGGTCAGGTCGTATACGGTGTCGTGACCCTGGTATTGGTGGCCTCGATCGTCGAGTACTTCACCTCGTTCTTCAGTTCGGTATTCGGCACTTGGGGTTTCGCCCCCATCATTGCCGACAAGGAAGATCAATTCCGGGCGCTCGAAATCGCAGGTTATGTCGGCATCATGTTGTGCGGTGCCTTCCCGATGGTCTACCTGATCAAGCGTTTCCTTTCAAAGCCCATAGAGAAAGTGGCCGCTGTATTGGGGCTTTCTCCTATGGGCGCGGCAGGTCTGCTCGCGGCTTCGGCGAACATACTGGCGATGTTCCGCTTGGTGGCCGACATGCCGCCCAAGGACAAAGTACTGGTGATTGCCTTTTCCGTTTGTGCAGCGTTCACCTTTGGCGACCATCTGGCTTACTCCGCCAACTTCCAGCCTTCGCTCATTCTTCCCCTGATCATCGGCAAACTCAGCGGCGGCCTGATCGGCATGATGCTTGCCTATTGGCTTGCGGTGCCCAAGGCGCTGGAACTGGGCGAGAAGGACATCAAGGAGAGTGGACTCGGCGCTGCCCCTGAGTTGACCTGAGACCTGCGGTTCCCGGGTTGAGCTCGAAGTCACGCACGATGGCCTGGCATGCTGTCGTGCGTTTACATTTGCGCCATTGGGAAGTTCCATTTTTGCAGAACAAGTGTGGTCAATATGAAAGCCAGTGACGCGAAAATGCTCTCAACCCTGATCAGTGCCGTGGGCTCGGAGCGGATGGGCGCGTCCATTGATTCAGCGCTGAGAAGTATCCTGGGCTTCGATATGAGCTGCGGCTATCTGTTCCGCTTCAATCACCCGCCCATCCTGATACACAACGGGTACAACAAGTCGGTGCCGGAGAAAACGCTGAATGCCTACATTCGAGGCGGCTACCTGCTAGACCCGTTCTATGTCGCTTGCATCAATAATCATCCAGCCGGCCTCTGGCGGATGAGGGATTTGGCACCCGACACTTTCTTTTCTTCGGGGTTTTCAATCTCCAAGGATCTGCATCCCTGCGTGTCGTCCGAGCATGGCACGCTGATAGAAGAAATTGGCTTCATCATTCCCGTCCAGGCACGAGTCGCCATCGTTTATTCGATGATGAGGAACCTCAGGAATGGAGCCTTCCTGACCGGGGAAATGAATGCGCTGGAAACACTGGCACCGGTTATCAATTCGTTGCTGGAACTGCATTGCCGGCTCAAGCACAGCGATTTTTACATGGGCTCGGAAAGTACCGAGGCGAGATCCGAAGATGCGTTCGTTCACATCCTCCAGGGACAGCTTACGGAGACCCAGCGCTATATCGCGAAACTGATCCTGCAAGGCCATAGCAATACGTCGATTGCCGCCGTGCTGAACATATCGGAAGGCACCGTGAAGGTTCACAAGCACAATATTTACCAGCGCCTCGATATTTCCACGAACGCCGAGCTTTTTCGGCGGTTCATCAACTATCTGACGGGGCCACTCTGAAAAAACAGTGGTTGTTTCCCGATTGCGGACAAGGAGCTTTCAATGTGCATCCTGTACATGGCAGACCCGGCCGATGCGCAGAAGTGGCGTGATTGCCTGTCATCGATGGCGCCTGAACTGGAGTTCCGCGAATGGCCTGATGCAGGTAACCCGGCAGAGGTGCGTTACCTCCTGGCCTGGGAGCCTCTCCCCAAATTTGCTGATCAGTTTTGCAATCTTCGAGTCCTTTACGCTGCGGGGGCTGGCGTCGATCAGTTCGATCTGGCCGGTTTGGCGGCAGGGGTCTCGCTCGTCCGACTGGTTGATGACTCGATGGCCGGCATCATGGCCGAGTATGTTTTGTTTGCCGTCCTTGCCCTGCATCGAGACATCCTCGCGTATCAGCAGGATCAACGCGAAGGACGCTGGCAACCCAGGCCAATCGTGCTTGGTTCGCAGCGGCGAGTTGGCGTCATGGGGCTTGGTAATCTGGGGCGAGCTGCGCTTGGTCGTCTTCAACCATTGGGATTTCAACTCAGTGGCTGGAATCGCTCCTTGAAGGATGTTCCTGGAGGGCGTTGTTATGTCGGACCTGGGCAACTGGATGAGTTTTTAGCTCAGTGCGACATCGTTGTGAACATGTTGCCGCTGACCCCCGAAACAAAGGGCATACTCAATGCTGCAACGCTAGCTCGACTGCCTCAGGGAGCGGGGCTGATCAACGTGGGGCGTGGTGCCCACCTGGTTGAGCAAGATCTGCTTGCAGCGCTCAATGAAGGCCGCGTGGGAGGCGCAGTGCTGGACGTCCTGACACAGGAACCTGCGTCCCCGGGCAACCCTTTTTGGAAACACCCTCGAGTACTGTTGACCCCGCACATCGCGAGTGATGTGCAGATTGAAGGGGGTGTGGCAGTGATCGTCGAGAACCTTCAGAGAGAGCGAGAGGGTAGACCATTCTTGAATGAGGTTGATCGTTTCAAGGGTTATTAGAGTCCCGTTTTTCAAGGACAAACGCTAGGGTTGGCGTGTTGCAATCGCTCCTTATCTGCACGAAAACATTCACCCGAAATCTCAAGCCCCCTGGTTCTTTTGAACCTGGGGGCTTTGCTATTCATCGGTCATGCATGATCGGGAGTTCGCCGCGGACCTAACGGATACCGGCACCCGCCATGGATTCTGGCACCCACTGCGCCGTCGATAGCGGCTCGATGTAGCGGATGCCGCCATGGGGGCCCACCACGCCATTAATGTTGTAGGTGCCTTTGGACAGGTCGTAAGTCATGAAAGGGGTGGCGTCCGGGACCTGCTGGTCGTAGCTCTGGCTGAAGAACGCGAAGGAGCCGCGGTATAGCTGGCCACTGGTGTCGTACTGATCGGAGGCCACCGCGGCCCAGGTGTCTTCATCCAGGTAGAAGCGGCGCTTCTGGTAGATGTGCTTCGCCCCCGGCTTGAGGTTGCCCTCCACGACGTAGACCCGGTGCTTTTCCCAACGTACGAAGTCCGGGGAAATGAAGTCAGGCGTGGTCAGCGACTTGGCAGCGCGAGCGTAGGTGAGTTTGTAAGTGTTGTAGGGCACGATCATTTCCTGCTTGCCCACCAGCGTCCAGTCGTACAGCTCGAGTGCACGAGCGGTACCGGGGTTGGGGGTGTCGTAGGCCAGGATCGAGATCTGTTTGACGCGGCGCTGGGCAGGCATGTACTGCCAGGCGCGGCCAGGGAACTCCGCCGGGTTGGTCGCGTTCTTGAGCATGATCGATTCGCCGGCTCGGCGCGCAGGTCCGGTATAGGACAGTTTCAACTGATAGTAGATGTCGGAGCTGTTGAACGGTTTCGACAGGTTCTCGTAGATCGGGAAGGAGACGAATGCCTCGCCGGTGACCGCCAGGCTCGGTACACCCGCCGTGTCGACGCTCCAGGAGTCGTACTTGGAGTGGATGTTGACGCCTTGGTAGCGCAGCAGGAAATTCCACATCGCTTCGGCGCCGGATTGCGGAATCGGGAAAGGCACCCCAGGCATCACATTGTCGATGGCGATCCCGCCGTTGAGGGACCTGGCGTTGGTGGCATTTCTGCGGCTGTTGTCCAGTACCGCCTGTGGGAGCGATGCCGTGCGGTGGGTCGGATAGACGTCGACGCGAAAGGCGGGGTAGCGCTTGGCCAACGCTACAGTGGTGGCGGTCAGCATGCCTTTGTAAGCTTCGACGTTCTTGCCGTTGATCACCAGCAACGGTCTTTCGCCCGCGAAGGGGTCCGGGCGCATGCTGTCGCCGGTCTTGAAACCGGGCGGCGCAGTGGTCAGGCCACCGTTGTAGGGCGGAATGGAACCGTCGGCATTACCGGCCTTTTCGGCTCCCACCCACGTCAGGCTGGTGCCCAGCCGGGCGGCTTCCTGGCTCGATACATAGGCGTGGGCATCGATCGCCAGCGCCATGAGGGGTACGGCAGCCAGAAGACTTTTCACGAATGTCATATTGTTATTCTCCTGCCTGGCGTACCAGGCAACTCGTGACTCAGGCGCAGCAGTCGCTTACGTCGACTCATCACCAGAGACTTTTTCAGTACTGCCATTAGATAGCCCCCTTATCAGGGGCGCTTTTCATTCGACGACAGCCCCTTGGCTATTGATGACAGGCCTGGGCTGTCTCGGCGGGCGTTCGATGGGGGAGTGACTGTCACTTGTTTGTATTTTTCAGCGGAATCATTGGGTTACCGAATGGTCATAGCTATGTCTGAACACTGCCCGGACGAAGGTTTCGAGCAGCCATGACCCTTCCATACTTCCGACGTTTAGGACGTTCATATGAATCGCGCAGTAATCTTGATCGTGGCCATTTCCAGCGCCGTCTTGTTGGGAGGGTGCGGCCCGCACTGGGATGACGGAGAGCGGTACGGGCGATATCACGATCATGACCATCGACGTGGTTACGACCAGAGAGGGGACGATGATCAAGGTTATGACCGTGACTATGATCGTCGTGACTATGATCGCGATCACCGTCGCTACCGTGATCGTGATGACAACGACGACTGATAGGTTCAACGTCATTGAAATGCAGGGGGGCTAGTGGGGAGCTGCGTAAAATAGGGGCAGGAAAAGCCCAAGGTTATCATTTTGCCAAGCCGACGTGGCAACAGGGGGCCAGTAACAGGACAGTCCCCCTTTTCCAGTACCAACCCACTAACCGGCAAATACGGATGAAGCATTTTTCAAGGGAGATACTCATGGCATCAGGGCAATGTCTTTGCGGGGCGGTACGTTTTTCCCTGGCGGTTGAACCCCGATTTTTCTATCGCTGCCATTGCACCCTGTGCCGCAAGCAAACCGGGGTTGGCCATAATCTTGCCACGCTGGTCAACGCTCGCGACTTCCGGTGGGAGGAAGGGCAAGGGACGATCACGGGGTGGCGCAAACCCAGCGGGTACAGAAATGACTTTTGCTCACGATGTGGCTCGACCGTGCCTAATGTTCTTCGCGAAACGCCTTACTACTGGATTCCGCTTGGACTTCTCGATGGCGAGTTGAGCATGGAGTGTGTTGGAGATTTCTGCACCGATGATGCTATGTCGTGGGATGAACAACGCTCGGCAAAAAGTCATTGCGCAGCCCCGGATTCACTGGGGTTTCTTCTGCATGAGTTGCAGGTCGATGCTTGACTCAGGCGCGAGGTCGGCTTTGGGACCCGTTGACAGTTGGAAGGTGAACAACCACAGCACCAGGGCCGTGACACTGATCGAAGCGCCCAGCAAGCTGACGGCAACCCACCCCCATAGCGCATAAACCTGCGTCGCGGCGGCGGCACCCAGCGCGCTGCCCACCGAGTAAAAGCACATGTAGGCGCCTACCATGCGGCTATGGGCGTCGGGCCGTGCCGCGAAAATCAGGCTCTGGTTGGTGACGTGTACGGCCTGCACAGCGAAGTCGAGCAAGACCACTCCACAAGCCAGCGCGATCAGTGACGACTGTGCAAAGGCGATGGGCAGCCAGGACAGCGTCAGGATCGCCAGCGAAATACCGGTGACGCGTTGCCCCAAACCCTGGTCGGCCCAGCGCCCGGATCTTCTGGCCGCAAGGGCGCCGGCGACGCCCGCCAGGCCAAACAGGCCGATGACCGTGTGCGAAAGCGACAGTGGTGGGGCGCTCAACGGCAGCACCATGGATGTCCAGAGCACGGAAAAAGCGGCGAAGATCAACAAGGCCAGCAGGCCCCTGATGCGCAACACCGGTTCGGTCATGAACAGCGTGAAGAGTGAGCGGATGAGTGCCGGATAGGTGTATCGACTGCGTGGCGTCACTGCCGCAGGCAACACTTTCCAGAACACCGCCGCGAGGGTCAGCATCAATCCCGAGGAAACGAAATACACGGCGCGCCAGCCCGCCAGATCGGCGATCAGCCCGGAGGTGAAGCGCGCCAGAAGAATGCCCAGGACAATGCCACTGGTGACGGTTCCCACGGCCTGGCCACGTTGTGACGGCGTTGCCAGCGCGGCGGTGCAGGCCACCAGCACTTGAACCATCACGGCCAGCAAACCCACGGCGATCATGGCCCCCAACAGGGTCAGCCATTGCTGTGCGGCGCCGACTCCCGCCAGCGCAATCGCAGACAGCAGCATTTGCGTCAGAATCAGCCCTTTTCGGTTTAACAAGTCGCCCAGAGGGACGATGAACAGCAACCCCAGCGCGTAACCGACTTGAGTCGCCGTCACCACAAACCCGATCATTGATGGGGCAACATCAAGGCTGCGGGCCATTGAATCGAGTAAAGGTTGTGCGAAGTAGACGTTGGCGACGGCAAGCGCGCAGGTGACAGAAAATAGAAACGTGAGTTGCGCAGACAGCCCCGAAGCCTGCGCGAGGAAAGGATGGGTGGCTGAATCGGTATCTGCTTTCACGTGAGCCTCCGTGGCGCTAAACTGGTTTCAATTAGCAACTGGATTCATTGTTATCGAATCAGGTTTCATATTGCAACCACATTGCTCAAGACCGGTCGACGGACTTGGCAGTCGTTATCCAAAAGGTAAACACGATGGTCGTAGACCCTTTATCGCAAAGCAGCGAATGCCCGGTAGCACGAACACTGGAAGCCATCGGGGATCGTTGGTCGCTCATGATCATTCGCGACGCGTTTGACGACATTCGCCGATTCAGCGAATTTCAAAAAAGTCTGGGGGTGGCCAGGAACATTCTGGCATCGCGCCTGAAGACGTTGGTTGAGGTCGGTGTATTCGACGTTCAACCGGCGTCGGATGGAAGTGCCTACAAGGAATACGTCCTGACGGAGAAAGGGCGTGAGATCTTTCCTGTGGTGGTCAGTATGAGGCAGTGGGGCGAACGGTTTCTGTTCACGGGGGACGAGACGCGTTCAGTGCTGTTGGACAATGAGTACGGCCAGTCCCTGATGCCGATTGAAGTTCGCTCCTCGAGCGGCCAAAAACTCGGACCGTCCGACTGCCACAGAGTGAGGGTGGTTGCCGGCGAGTCGTGAATCGAACGGTTGAAGGCGATTCAGTCGAGCAGCGACACCAGCCTCGGTTCGATTGACTGGTCAACCACTTCAAGCAACGCCAGGGTGACAGGCAACTTGAAGCGTCGGCGGCCGGCACTGCCGGGATTCAGGAATAGCCGTTCACCGCGCCAGTCGATGCGCGGTTTGTGGGAATGACCGGTGATCACCAGCTTGATGCGGCTATCAAGATCGGCCGCCACGTCGGCGATGTCATGCACCAGCAGCACCGTCCAGCCGTTGAGCTCCAGGTGCAGACAATCGGGCAACTCCCGCGCCCAGGATGCGTCCAGGTCATTGTTGCCCCGCACCGCATCCACCGGCGCGATTGCGGCCAATTGGTCGAGGATCGCCTCGCTACCGATGTCACCCGCGTGAAGGATGCGATCACAGCCTTGCAGGGCGGCAATGGCTTCGGGGCGGAGCAAACCGTGGGTGTCGGAGATGACGCCGATTTTCATCGCGGGCGGCTCGAGATGCATTCTGCTTCCAGGCTCAAGCGGATGTCTCCTGTGCTGAGCATTGTTGAGCGAAGCAGTCAATTCAACCACATCGAAGCCGGGCCCGGGCGGTAAATGACATCGACGGCGTAAACTCCGCTTTGGCGGCTGCTCATTGAAACCAGAGCGAGCACAGCCGCCACTTGCGATCAACTAACGTTCTTGTGGCCGGTCAGCAGCTCGCCTCACCTGGTTCAACAGGTGATCGACATCCTCGGCGGTGGTGGCGAACGAGGTGACAAAGCGAACGACATTCGGTCCCCAGCGATCATGGTAGAACCCGAAGCCGGCCTTCAGCAGCGCATCGATCATTGCCGAGTCCAGCCGGCAGAACAGGATGTTCGCCTCGGTGCCGCCGAGCACCTCGACGCCACCCAGGCCCTCAAGCCCTTGCGCCAGGCGCTGGGCGGCAGCGTTGGCCTTGCGTGCATTGCGCAGCCAGAGATCGTCGGTCAGGTACGCATCGATCTGCGCCGACAGAAAACGCATCTTGGAAGAGAGATGGCCTGCACGTTTGCGGCGGTAACTCATCTCGGTGGCAAGGGAGGTGTTGAACAGGACGATCGCTTCCGCCGCCAGCACGCCGTTCTTGGTGGCACCGAACGACAGGGCATCCACGCCGGCCTTCCACGTCATCTCGGCCGGGGAGCAGCCAAGCGACACCAGGGCGTTGGCAAAACGCGATCCATCCATATGCAATCCCAGGGAAGAGGACTTGCAGATGTCACCAATGGCTGCGATTTCATCCAGGGTGTAGATGCTGCCGACTTCAGTGGCCTGAGTGATGCTGACGCAGGCGGGCTGGGTCGTGTGTACGTCGCCGACTTTTTCGCGAGTGCGCTCGCGCAATCGGACGATATCCAGCTTGGCCGCCGGGCCGTCGACGGTCATCAGCTTCGCGCCGTTGGAAAAGAACTCGGGCGCGCCGCATTCATCGTTGTTGATATGGCTGGCCGGGTGGCAGTAGATGTTGCCCCAGGGTGGTGTCATCGCACTCAGGCACAGGGCGTTGGCGGCGGTGCCGGTGGGCACGAGAAAGACCTCCACGTCGCGCTCGAAGATCTCGCAGAACTTGCGCTTGACCTGTGCCGTCAACTCGTCGGTGCCATAGGGACCCGCCTGGCCCGAGCTGTGTTTGACGAGGGCCTGTGCCACCTCCGGCGATGCACCGGCGATGTTGTCACTTGAAAAACCCAGCGCGGGCGGTCTGCTTGTTTCACCGTTCATCATCCAGTTCTCGGCTGCGCAGGCGAAGGTGTTTCGCCCGGATTGGCGCATCCTATGGAGGGGGACGGTTGTTGCGCTTGTAAAAAATTGACGCTCGCCGTTGGTCGACGGCCTAAGTCCTGTAGCGTGATGGCGCGACGCCGAATGCCTGTCGAAAGGCGCGGTTGAAATGGCTTTGATCGTAGAAGCCGACGGCGTGGGCGACATCGATGATCGGTTGCTCGCTGCCAGACAGCAGGCCACACGCCCGTTCGAGACGCAGGCGAAGCAGCCATGCGTGGGGCGTCATGCCGATGGTCCGCTTGAACTGCTTGAGAAACGGGAAACGCCCCAGCCCACATAGTCCGGCGAGATCATCGAGGGTGATTCGCTCATCGATGTGGCTGAAACAATAGTCCCTGACGCGAGACCATTGCAGGGGTGATAGCGAGCCGGTAATCGTTTCGGGCTTGATTGCCCGTGACTGGCTCAACAGCTGTTCAAGGAGGGTGAACCATTGCGTCTGCACCGCGAGGCTGCCGGGGCCAACGGCCTGCTGCATTGCATCGTGCAACCCGCGCAGCTTGCCGGCAAGCCCCGTGTCTTCGAGCAACACACCGGTCAATTCAAGCTCTTTCGGTTGACCGCTGATCTCCTCGGCCAGGCTCGCGACCAGCGCCTGGGATAGACGGAATGTCTTGAGCGTATAAGCGCCGCCGTCTTCGGATACACCGTCGTGGATTTCACCCGGCGGCATCAGGGCAACACTTCCCGGCCCCAAAAGAAACGACTCGCCTTTCGCTCGATGACGCTGGATGCCTTCGGTGACAAAACCAATGTGGAAATCGAGGTGGTAATGGCGATCGAAGCCGACATCCGCAAAACGTGCGGACCCCAGCACCAGGCCTGGTACTTCGGACACGTGATGGTACTTGGCTTGCTCAGTCATGAAACCCGTTCAACAATCGGCGAGGAGGGCGAGAGACTCAAAGTTTAAGTGCGCAAGAGGTATAGATCCATGGGTTGCCAGCAATTGGCCTGAGGTCGTGCATGAGTCATTGAGTGTCAACCGTACTCGCTCGCCATGAGGATGTTGCGCAGCCAGTGACGACGGCTCATTTGTCCGCTGCGCAACGTCCGGTAGCCATCCTAGCTTTGTGGTACCACCCGCGCTTCGTTTCCGGCACCCTCGACGTACACGTTCATGCCTTTTCTCAGCGTCGGGTTGATCGGCTGCGTTACCGAAACCAGTACGCCGCTCTGGGTGCGAACGATGATCTGCTGTGCGTCCACGGGCTGATCATATTTTTTCTTTTCGACGTAGTTGCCGCCTGCCGCCCCCGCGAGAGCTCCGGCGACCATCGCCACATCCCGGCCGGTACCCTGGCCGATCAGGCTACCCAGGCCCAGACCACCAATACCGCCCAAGATGGCACCGACGCCGCTATCGTGATTGGTCTGCATCTGGGTCTGTGTGATCTGCTCGATTTTCCCCGAGCGGATCTCCATCTCGCCAGCGCCTCCGCTCCCGGCGCCCACCGCGGCACAGCCGCCAAGCAACAGACCAAAAAGCGAAATCGTCAGCCAGGAAAAGATTGTTTTCATCGTCAAACTCCATTTTCAGAGGAAGTGGATCATGCAAACGCATCCAATGAAGTTAGACGAAAAAGTCCGGTTCATGCGCTTGTCTGGCTGTGCAAGGCGTTTGAGGTCGAGAAAGCGCGCCAGCGCCAGCGCACGACCAGGATGGCCACTGATCCGCGCAGTCGATGTAAAGGGCGCCGGGATCTCCAGCGATGCTGCCCCTTTCGAGGGAGATACGGCTGGCTTCAATCGCGCACACCCGCCCCAGGCGCACTACCGCAGGGTGTGGGCTTAACCCAAGGCTGTGAAATCGCTGGCGTGCAGCTCCTGGACGCCCACCAGTTGGATTTCGAACTCGGGGGTGGCGTCGGCGTTGACACTGCCCTGGAGAATGCCATTGGCAAAGCGCAGTTGACCGGTGGCGTTGGCAGGGTCGAAGGCATTGCTGCCGATGAAGGCGAAGGTGTCGACAGCGGTGGTCAGCGGGTTGGCGTCCAGGCCGGTGAAATCCAGAAGATCGCCCTCGGTGCTCTTGAAACCGTTGACCACATCGCGCAAAGCCCCGACGCCCATGTCCGACAACGCACTGAACGCGAAGGTATCCGCGCCAGTGCCACCGATGAGGTTGTCGGTGCCTGTACCGCCGATCAGCCGGTCATCGCCCGAACCGCCCACCAGTGAGTCGTTGCCCGCACCACCGTTCAGAACGTTCGCGGCGCTGTTGCCCGAGAGACTATCGGCGTAGGCGCTTCCCGTCAGGTTTTCGCAGAATTTCAAGGTGTCGAGCCCGGAACCCGTGGTGTTTTGTTGCGCTGACGTCGAGAGGTTTACGGTAACGCCGGACAGGGCGCGCTCAAAAGACACCGTGTCAATGCCATCGCGTCCGTCCAGCACGTTGTTGCCGGCTCCGGCGAACAGCGTGTTGTCCAACGCGTTGCCCGTGCCATTGGCGGCGCCAGTGCTATCGACATACAGATGTTCAACGTTATTGCTGAGGGTAAAGGCCGCCAGGCTGCTGTGCACACTGTCGACTCCTCCAGGCGCCGCATTGCTGTTGGTCTCGATCACTGCGTCGTGGGCGTTGTCGACATAGTAGGTATCGTTGCCATCGCCGCCGCTCATGCTGTCGGCCCCTGCGGCACCATTGAGCACGTTATTGGCGGCATTGCCGGTGATGAAGTTGTGCCGCTCATTGCCGGTGCCGTTGATGTCCGACACGCCGGTGAGCACCAGGTTCTCGAGATTGGCGCCCAGGGTCCAGCTGACCGAGGCCTGCACCGTATCGATCTGCGAGGTCGAGGTGTTGGTTTCCACCACGCGGTCGAACGCGTTATCGACCACATAGACGTCGTTGCCATTGCCACCGGTCATGGTGTCGGCGCCCAGTTTGCCATCCAGCGTGTCGTTGCCCGAGCTGCCCGCCAGGGTATCCGCCTGGTCGGTACCGGAAATCATGTTCCGGGCGTTGTCGAAAATGTCCTGCACGCTGTTGTTGTCGTTGGGGTTGCCCTGGAAGCCAAGGTCATTGGCAATGTAGTCGGCCAGGCGCTGGCCGACGATCTCCGCCGACTCCTCGTGCAGGTGCCAGACGTCGTCGGGATACGCCAGCGGATCGACTTCGTGGCGCAAGGGGAGGTCGGTGTAGTCCACCGCCAGCTTGACGTCGGCGCGCTCGGCGGCGATGGCTTCCTGGGCTGCGCGTACATAACCACCCCCCTCGACGATGGAGGCAATTTTCTCCTCCGAATAACCACGGGCACGCGCTGCGTCCTGTTCGTAGTGACCGGTTTCCATCATGTACACGCTGAAGTTGCCGAACTGGGCATGCAGGTAATCAAACACCTTCAGGGTCGCGGCCTTGTACGCCGCTGCTGCCGCTGCTTTGTCCGTGGCTCGGGCGATCTCCTGGGCTGCTTCCTCGCCCTGGCCCCAAATGATGCCCATGGTGACGTTACTGATCGATTGGAGTTCGCTGAGCTGACCCCGCAGCAGCGTCACGGCGCGCAACAACGCGGCCCCGGGCTGGTTGGTGTCGGTCAGCCACCAGCACAACTCGAGTTCCCCGGCGCTCAGCGTCGAGAGGCCGGTGACCGTGCTGCCGCCCACCGCGATGTCGATGCCGTTGCCATCGGCATCGGTGAACTGGCTGCGCACGTCATAGGGGGTGTAGCGGTCCAGGTCGTTGACCAGCATCGAGGTGCCGGACTGATTGTCGTCCTCCGTCATGCGCAGCAGGCGCGCATTGGATTGGCCGAGGGTGGGCAGATAGAGGATGTCCTGCTGGGTGCTCTCGCCGAACACGAAGTCGCTGGCGGTCAGGGTGTTGAGGTAGTTGCCGAAGAGCGCGATTTCAAAACGATTGCCATCGGCATCCGTTTCGGCGGACTTGATGTAGGTCTTGTCGCCGGCCGCGTTGAGGGTGATGTACAACGTGCCATGGTGGCCATCGCCGAGGCCGAGAAAGCCCAGGCCCGAAACATCGATCTTGTCGACGCCCGCGGTGAAGTCATAAATCGTGTCGGTGGCCGTGACACCGCCGGTGTCGTAGTCGCGGTAGCTGTCGAGCACGTTGCTGTAGCGGAAGGTGTCGGCACCGTCGCCGCCGTACAGCGAGTCGCGTCCGGCGCCGCCGTCGACGATATCCGCGCCGGTGCCGGCCTTGATCGTGTCGTTGCCACCGAGGCCGAGGATCAGGTCGGCACCCGCCGTGCCGTTGAGGGTTTCGGCATTGTTGGTGCCGGTGACGGTGTTGGCGGGCGCATCGGCCACCGCCAGGGCGAAGCTATCGCTGACCGATGCACCGGCCGGGTCCGTGGCTCTGACCAGCACGTTGTAATTACCGGACGCGGTGCTGGTCGGCGTGCCGGTGAAGGTCAGGTTGCTGGCATTGAAGCTCAGCCACGCGGGCAGGGCGCTGCCATCGGCCAGGGTGGCGGTGTAGCTGAGGCTGTCATTGTCCGGATCGGTGAAGCTGGTGGCCGGCACCACGTAGCTGAACACGGTGTTTTCGGTGGCGTTCTGATCCAGCAGCGGCGTGGTCAGCACCGGCGCCTGGTTGGTCGGTGACGAGGTGGCGAAGATGAAATTGGCGCTGGTCAGTTTGTCGAGGTGGTTGCCGTCCAGTGCCACTTCGAAGCGGTTGCCATTGGCGTCGGCGGTCAGGGACTTGATGTAAGTCTTGGTGCCGGCACTGTTGAGCACCAGGTATACGGTGTTGTTCTTGCCATCCCCCAGGCCGGTGAAACCCATGGCCGAGAGGTCGATCTTGTCGGCGGTGAAATCGAAATCGGTGATCAGGTCGCCAAGGTTGGCACCGCCGGTGTTGTAGTTGCGGTAACTGTCCAGGCGATTGGAAAACACGAACGTGTCCGACCCGGCACCGCCGGTGAGGGTGTCCATGCCGGCGCCGCCGTCGAGTTTGTCGTCGCCCGCGCCGCCACTGAGGCTGTCGTTGCCGGCCAGGCCGAACAGGGTGTCGGCCGAATCGCTGCCCAACAACGAGTCGCTGCCGCTGGTGCCGGTGATCACCCGATTAAAGATGAAGTTATTGGCCGTCAGGGTGCTGGTCAGGTTGCCCGAGAGGATCAGCTCGAAACGATTGCCACTGGCGTCGGCGTCGTAGTCCTTGATGTAGGTGCGGTCGCTGCTGGCGCTGTAGCTGACCTGCAGGGTGCCGCCACGGCCATTGCCTATGTCTGTGAAGCCGAGGCCGGCGAGGTCGATCTTGTCCTGGGTGACGTCGAAGTCGGTGATGGTGTCATCAAAGCTTGTGGTCGCGTTGCGGTAACTGTCGGACTGAGCGGCGAAACGGAACGTATCGGCGCCGGTACCGCCGGTGAGTTTGTCGATGCCTGCACCACCCACCAGAATGTCGCCACCGGCCCCGCCATTGAGGGTGTCGTTGCCGGCAACGCCGTAGAAAATCTCGCTGGCGGCGCTGCCCAGCAGGGTGTCGTTGCCAGCCGTACCTTGCACGGTGGTCATCGGCACCGTGGCGCTGACGTAGCTGCCGTCGCCATAGACCAGCGTGGCACCGTTGCTGGTGTGGCTGATGGTGTTGCCGATGATGGCGTTGCGATCAGTGCCGTCTTCATTGCGCTCTGCAACGCCATAGGTCGACAGGTTGCTGCCGGTGATGAGGTTGCCCTGGATGGTGTTATCGCTGCCGTTGAAGTACTTGCCGGACACGCCCAGGGTGTCGTCGTAGGACTGGATGATGATCTCCGGTACGGGGCTGCCCAGGGAATTGTTGTTGAGCGTGTTGTCGATGATCTCGACGTGGTTGCTGCCGTAGATGCGGATCCCGGCACTGGCGTTGTCGTGAATGTCGACGCCACTGACGGTCACCTCGCTGGACAGTTTGATCAGCACCCCTTCGGCGCCGTTGCCGTACACCTCGCCACCGGTGATGGTTATGTTGCTGGGGGAGGGGATGTCCTCGCTGCCGCGCTGCACGACGATGCCAGTGCCGCCGTTGTTGTAGGCAACGTTATTGGTGAGTGTGAAGTCGTGGGTGCTGGTGACGATGTTGAAACCGTGCCGGTCGTTGTCGTAGGCGACGTTGTTTTCGAAGGTGCTGTCGCTGAGGAAGTCGGCAACGAAACCGTCCAGGCCGTTGCCGTGGGACACGCTGTTGCTGATGACCATGTTCACGGTCTGCTCGTGGGGGTCGAAACCGTACCCGGAGCAATCCTTGATCTCGACGCTGTCGAGGGTGACGTTGGAGTCGTAGCCCGCTTCGCCGGGAATGTAGCCGTTGAACCAACCGTCGATCTTGCCCGTGGTGTTGTCACGGTTGCCGTCGATGGTGAGGTTGCTGACACCGAAGTCGTGGGTTTGCTCGCCATAGGCGGAGCGGATGACTCCGGTGATCTTGGTGTCGGAACCGTCAGCCACCTTGACGGTGGTTGCGCCCATGCCGTCGCCGTAAAGGTAGACGTTACTCTTGAGCATCAGGCAGCCGTCGGAGGGTTCCTCACCTCCCGAAACGATGTAAGTTCCGGTCGGCATGTACACCTGCCCCCCGCCTGCAGCGGCCGCCGCATCAATTGCATTTTGTATCGCCGCCGTATCGTCAGTGATGCCATCTCCTTTGGCGCCAAAATTTTGGACATTGAAAATCATGAGTTTATCTCCGTGTCAGGCGAAAACCTCGGCAGATGCCAATACTCCATCGGCAGCTACCGTGTTATGACCCACCGGAGCGCAAAAGTTGTGACCGCATATCGGGGAAGCGTCAAAAAACAGATAAAGCTGATTAGCGGTTATGAGATGTTTTGGAGAAATAACGGTTTGTTGACGATCATTCAGGTGGCGAGTCCGCACTGGACCGGGTGGCTCGCGCAGCGGATGGCGCTGAAAAAAAGCTCAAAAGACCGAGACCTTGTTCAGGGTTCCGCCTGGCAGCCGAAGGGGCCGCCAGGTGAACGCTATGGAGAGTCGAGTGGAGTCAGGCCCGAAGCCTTACATCGAGTGCCAGGGCTTGGAATTCGCTCTGCGAACCGTTGCCGATAAGTGCCATTCGGCGACTGTCCGGTCGGGCGAGGTAGCGGGCGGCAAGTGCAGAAGTGGCAGCGGTGCGAATGGCAGTAGTCAGCGTCATTTCACTGTGCGGGAAGTGGTTTTTTTGGGATGTCGGGGCCGCGGTCCGACGAAGAAACCGCGGCGGCCGATCAATCAGGCGGCGGGGAGCAGGCCTTTCTGTTTGGCGACATGAGTCGCCAGTGCGTCCATCAAGTCCGGGGACAGGCAGTCATAGGGCTCCAGGCCGATCGAGCGCAGGCGCTCACGGATGGCCTTCATTTGTGCTGGCGGTGTGCCGGTTTCGATGATGGACGACACGAACGCCGCGAAGCTCGGCGCAGCCCATCCACTTTGGGGGGAGAGCTCGGTGTGGACGAAGTCCAGACCATAAAATGCATGGTCTTTGTTCTCGATGCGCCCGAAGAGATGGGCGTGGCACTGCTTGCAGGCGTGCCGCTGAATGGTGGCGGTTTCGTCGACAATTGCCAGTTTTTCACCGTGGGCAGTGACGCTGACCTTATCCCGAGGTACTACGGCAATGACGGCGAATGTCGCGTTTTGCGGTTTCCAGCATTTGCTGCAGCCGCACGCGTGGTTATGCAGGGTTTGTGCGTCGATCTTGACCTCGACCTTGTCGGTCGCACACAAGCATTGCAGGGTGCCTCCTGTGAAATTCGCAGCGGCAGGCTGGAGACCATTGTCCAGTGCAGGGTGAAGTTTCAAGGTGTTCACGTTGGCTTCTCCGTTTCAGGGTGTCAGACGAAAGTGCCTTGGGCCGTTCACCTCATCGCATCCTGGACCATCTTCGGCAACTGGGTGCGACCCTCGACGCCTTTGGATTTATCGACCCGAAGATCGCCTGGGCCAAGCGACCACGGGGAGAAAGAGTGGCTGTCGCCTCCGGTATCCCAGAGAAAATCATAGTTCAAAGACGCCCTGAAAACCGGGTAGCAAGCGGTTTCTTATTGCTCGTGGATTCCCACTGATCCAGCGTCGATATTGCTTCGGACACATCGCAGGGTGAGCACGAAAACTTAATGTCTGAAGCATCGATGGCAAATCTACAAATCAGTTCGCGAGAATTCAAAGAGTTGGTTCAGAGAGCTAGAGCTGTGGACCTCAGAACTGAGGCGGGGATCTGCTTTAATACAGCATTTAACTTGTGGGCGATGTCATGTGTTCATAAGAGGACCGTCTCCTTGCTCTGGGGGAGTATAGGCAGAATCGTGGGGATATTGTTCATCGATTTATGTTCATAGGGGAGTACTAGCCAGCAACCTCCAGCACGACGTCACCGATGCCGATGCCGATGCCGATGCCGATGCCGATGCCGATGCCGATGCCGATGCCGATGCGACGAAATCAGTGGTGCGTAAGGCCGTCAAGCAGTTCGGGCGTCTCGACGTGGCATTTGCCAACGCCGGTATTTCCTGGCGCGGCGCGCCGGCGACCCTACGCACCTACGATGAGGACGAGTTTGAACGCATCTGCGCTGTGGACCTGAATCCACAGCCGACTTCTGTCTGTCGTGACGGGCAGCAGTCGCCCCATATCGGACATTGCAGTATCAATCAAAAACCATTGCGTGCTTGCGTGGATCTAGGAGTACTCCCGAATTTTTTACAGATCAAATCCAGGTCATTCCACGGGTTACACCGTTGTCCTGCGTACCCGCAATCTGGGGAGTGTTGAAACGCGTCAACACGATCAATCTCTTTTTGCTGGGCGTGGCAAGTTCGGCAAGACACGATGCCATTAGCAATTTGCCATCGACCATTCCAAACAATCAGATCCTCGGTCGCCGTCATAAATCACCATCTAATCTCTTTTCACCTACATTAGAATCGATCGACAAATTACAGCTGAGGTTCCCCCAAAAAAAGGGACTGCTTTTGGCGGATTGCTGTCTGTCAGGAAAAAGTCATTCAGGCGTCATGGCCATCGCTAGCGTCATGTTGATTAACTCTTCGTTCTTGCTGATTGTTGCCAACGCATTATGCACATTGCCTCCAATCTCACCCGAGCCGCGCTGCTCGATCCAAAGGGTAAGCTCCATGATCGCGGCTTCGAGGGCTAGTAAGTTATGATTGATCTTGAAGAGCAGAGAAGGGAGTAGGTCAGCGTTCGAAAACGTCATTCCTCCGTGAAAGAGATCAGCAATGAAAGACCGGCGCGTCCTCCGTGACTTCCGCTGTTTTTGTTGTACCTTTGGTTTTTTTGCTAGGAGACATTTCCACTCCTTTGCTCAACGAAATCGAGCTTATTTTCCCGTTGTTGTACCCGGAGAAGCGAATCCGGGCGGCACTTTGAGCCACGGGAAACTCTGCAGCGCCATGTCATAACCGGTGGCGTAGAGCTTGCGCATGTACTCGTTGTCGAACTCTTCCTTGTGGGGGAAGTTGAAACTCGCCGGTATGAACCCAAGATTGAAGTCCACACCGTCGCGCTGGGTGGTGGCGTAGATCCGGTAGAGGTCGCCGATGCCCTGGCTGTGGATCAACGAGGCGATCGAGCGCCCAGCGATGCTCATCGTGCTGCGCTCGACCTGCGCCCAGTCCGGATCGAGTCGCGCGTTGCGTATCACGTAGAGTTTACGCTCGCGGGTGACTCCCGCTTTTGCAGCTTCCTCGTTGATACGGATCCCGGCCGGGTAAGCGAATACCTGCGCCATGATGCCGCCGTCGACGTGCATTTCCTGATAGGGTTTACCGTCGACTTCCACATCGATCATCATCGGCGGAAATCCTCCTGGAATAGAGGCGGAAGCGATCATGATTTTCACGAAAAGGTCCAATGCCTCAGGACCACCATAGGTCGCGATTTTTCCCATGTCCCAGATAATGGGGCGACGCGCATCGAGGTCTGCGGTAGCGACCAACAGAAAGCGGCCCTTCGCGTACTCGGCGGCGACCTCCTTGAGCATGTCCTCGGTCACTGATTGGCGCGTCAGCTTCAACAGCGGCGCATTGTCCGACATTGCGTCGCTCAAAACGCCTGAGATAAAGCTGCGCGGTGCAATGACGTCTTTGGGCGATAGAGTGGTATAGACCCGCTTCAGCGTTGCGTCATACTTCGGCCCGAGAAAGGCGAAAGGCGCAATCAGTGCGCCCGTGCTGATTCCGGTAACGAGTTTGAATTCAGGGCGCTTTCCTGTAACCGTCCAGCCATTCAACAACCCCGCGGTGAACGCGCCATTGTCTCCACCGCCCGAAATTGCCAGATATGTCACTGGCGGCATGGGGCCCTTGTGCCCCAGCTTCACGAGGTAAGCCTGTTCCCGCTGCAGCGCTTCTAGCGCAACTCGGTTCAGCTCTGTCATGTCTCCGCCACCGACATAACGCACCCCGGTCATTCCCGGAATCTGCGCTCTCGCCGTCAATTCGGACGGCACCGCGGGTAGGCGAGGCGGCGTCATGGTGCAGCCTTGTAAGCCTTGTATCAGTACAAGCAGCGCGACAACCAGACTGGTGATTTTCATAGTCATGCATCACTCGAAAAGTGTTCGATCCGATTGCCCGTGGCGTCGATTCAACGATCGTCTACAGGTGTCGGCTGCTTCGAAGCGACTGGTTTTTTGACGTCGATCAGTCACTCTCTATGCATTCTGATCGCTTGCGATTGTTGGAACGATAGCATCTCTGAATCGTTCTGCTATGGCGCGACCTCCAGATCAAGCATCCGGCAACCAGGCATGGAACGGCTGTCATCACTGAACTAAGCTTTGCTGTGTTCTTCTGGATGAATGGTCTTGGCCATCTTGGCACGGCTGAACTTAGGGACGGAGCAGTTGGAACAAGTTAGGCGAAAACAACTTGTGGAGCACTGACCATGTTGGGCGCGCGCGATCTGGTAATACACCGTTCAGGTCGTCTTTTTGCACGCTTAGCTCCGATCATCTACACCGTTGCGGCGCTCACGTTTTTCGCTGGCCAGATCTATGCCGCAGTCGAGACAAAGTCGTCCCCTCAGACACCGCAACGCGAGCAACTCACCATCTCGATCGAGATCGCGAAGCCGTGGACTGGTGATCTCGACGGGATGATCGAACGACGGGTCATTCGCGTCTTGTCGGTCTACAGCAAAACTTTCTATTTTGTCGATAGGGGTGTCCAGCGCGGTCTGACTTACGACGCTTTTCGCGTATTCGAGGAGGATCTGAACAAGGAACTGGCCAAGGATAAAAAACTGAAACACAAGGCTCTGAAAGTGCGGGTGGTGTTCATTCCTGTCGCTCGGGATGAACTGCTGCCGGCGTTGATTGCCGGCAAGGGCGATATTGCGGCGTCTAACCTAACTGTGATCGAGGCGCGCAAGAACCTAGTCGATTTTTCCTCGCCTGTTTATCGCAACGTCAGCGAGGTAGTGGTATCCGGTCCCGACTCGCCCGCAGTGGCCAACGTGGACGAGTTAGCGGGACAGGTAGTCTTCGTTCGCAAGTCCTCCAGTTATTACGAGAGCCTGATAGCCCTCAATCAGCGCTTCGTCAGCGAGAACAAACCTGCGGTAATCCTCAAGGAGGCACCGGAAGCTTTGGAGGATGAGGACCTGATAGAGATGCTGAGCGCCGGCATGATTCCTTTGATCGTCGTGGATAAGCACAAGGCGGTTTTCTGGAAGAAGGTCTTCCCGAATATCACGGTGCATGATGAGATCACCTTACGCACCGGCGGCGAAATCGCCTGGGCGATCCGCAAGGGCAGTCCGCAAGGGCAGTCCGCAGCTCCAGGCTGCTGTCAATGGTTTCATTGCTCGCCACGGCCAAGGGACTACCACCGGGAACATGCTTCTGACCCGTTATTTGATCAACGAAAAATATGTGAAGGCCTCCACCGCCGAGTCCGAACGCAAGAAATTTATCGCATTGATTCAGTACTTCCAGCGGTACGGGGACAAATACTCTGTGGACTGGTTACTGATGGCAGCCCAGGGATACCAGGAGTCTCAACTGAATCAGGCAGCCAAGAGCAAGGTGGGCGCCATTGGTGTCATGCAGGTCATGCCCGCCACCGGCAAGGAACTTGGCGTCGGCAACATTGCTGAAGTCGAACCAAACATTAATGCCGGGATCAAGTACATGCGTTGGATGATCGACCAGTACTATGGCAAGGAGCCCATGACCAACTTGGACAAGGCCCTGTTCGCCTTCGCTTCCTACAATGCAGGTGCGGGCAGGATTTCCAAACTTCGTAAAGAAGCCGCCCTGCGTGGACTCGATCCGAACGTCTGGTTTCACAACGTTGAGTATGTTGCCGCCGAGAAGATCGGTGCGGAGACGGTTACCTACGTTAGCAATATCTACAAGTACTACATTGCCTACCAATTGATCATGGAAGCTAAGAAGGAGAAAGAGGAGGCTACGCAGAAGCTGAAAGACCAGAGTAAAGAGGCGCGTTGACTTATCAAAGTGCTCCAAAAAAGCGCTCGATACAGGCTTCGAACTGGATATCTGTATCACCCACGTTTCTGTGGACCGCATTGAGCGGCAATAAGAAGCAGATCGCCTGTGTTTTATTCGGCGGAATCGACAGACAGCTTTTGGCCGATTGCTGCCTGTCGTGACCGGTTGAATCCACAACCCAAAGCGGACGTTCGTCAAGGTCTGCTTTCGGCAGCACCCGGAACAGGAAGTTACCGTCGGCCCATTCGCTTCGAGGTCTGTGCCATGGATGTAAGATGATGGTAAGCAAACCTTCCGGCCTTGGGAAATGAGGTGATGTGTCACCGGATGCTTACAGCGGAGGAGTATCGATTGGTACCGAGCGTTTCCAGCGCCAGATTAACAGGCAACGCCCATCCATCTATGGTTGTATAAGATTCACTTATAGTCAGTGCAAGATTCAATATTATTTATTGACCGGCAATGGTGTTCCACTCCCGCTATCACTGAACTCGGGAGGGTATTTCATGTTTCTTGTAGTTGGCCGTAATGATGAAGAGATCAACCAGCATTGGATGAGTTGTGTGGTCCCCAGACCTGTCGGATGGATTTCCACACTCGGTAAAAACGGGGTACCGAATCTCGCGCCTTACAGCTTCTTCAATGCGCTGTCGCAGAACCCGCCGATTGTGGTGTTCGGCTCCAATGGCCGTCATGCACACGGTGCTAAAGACACAGCCAGAAACGTCCTTGAAACCGGAGAATTCGTCTGCAACATGGCCAGCTTTGATCTGCGTGTTCAGGTCCGGACGACCAGTGATGTGGAGCGGCCCGAAATCAATGAGTTTGAACGGGCGGGACTGGAGTTCGAAGCGTCCTCATTGGTGAAGCCTCCACGAGTCAAAGCATCGCCAATACACATTGAGTGCGTGTTGTTAGAAGCCGTCGAGCTTCCATCGGAGCTAGAGGAAAATCTGCTGATCATCGGGCGGGTGGTCGGCGTTCATATCAATGATGCCTGCCTCACTGACGGACGTATCGACCTCTCCAGAATCCGGCCACTCGCCCGGCTCGGTTATGGTCAATTTTCAACCATCGGCAGCATCGTTAAAGGTGTTGCTTGAGGAAATGGGCAAATTCTCGTGCCAGTTGCGAGGGCTCTTCCTGCGTGGGAAGCAACAGTGCAATTTCGTATCTGATCGCTGGCGAGAAGGGCTTGAGAACCAGATTTTTGGTGAAGGGCCAGCTGACCACTGGGTCGACGATCCCGACACCCATGCCAGCGCAAACCAATTCGCACGCCGTCGAGAAGAACTCAGTCTCGGCCACCACGTTCCAGGCTGACCCGTGCGCCGAAAAAGCCATGGCCAACTGTTGGTAGATAGGGTCGCCCTTGAACAGTGAAACGAAGGGTACGCCATCCAGATCCGACGGGGTGATCACCTCCAGTTGAGCGAGGGGATGGCCGAGCGGCACCATGCACTGACATTCATACGAGATCACTTCCATGCTGGAGGTGGGGTAGTCGAGGGGCAACTCGGCAATGGCCAGGTCGAATTGCTGCGTGTTCATTAGCTCACGGACAGACTGAGAGTTTCGGGTAATGATTTTCAGCTCAAGCCCCGGACGCTCTTTCGCGAACCCGGCCATCACCCGTGGCAACAGGTTGATCGAGATACTGGCGTAGGCGGCGATCGCCAGATGGCCTCGTTTTCCCGTTCGGATTTCCTTGGCGACCCGATTGGTTTTTTCCACCGCCTCCAGCGCCCGTTCAGCTTCAACGAAAAACAGCCGTGCTTCCGGCGTAGGTTGCAGCCGACCACCTTTGCGCACGAACAGCTTCAAGCCCGTCTCATGCTCCAGATTGGCGATGGTGCTGCTAATGGCGGGCTGGGAAATACTCAACAGCTCTGCCGCTCGGGTCATCGTGCCGTGGATCATCAAAGTTCTGAAGCACTCGAGCTGCCGGATTCGCATGGGATACCCTATAGATTTAGCTTATACCGAGGCCACTTTATATTATTGGTTTGAAGAGTTGTGCTGTGTTTTCCTTGAATTCAGATACCCGGTACGCCGGCCATCAGCCTGAAAAGAGGAGAACAAAGGCATGAACGCAGTGATGTCGATCCAACCCGGTAAACTGACCCGTCTGCCTGCACGACGGGGCGTAGCGATCCGGTTGAAACAGGGGCAATCCATCAAACTCATAAACACCCATGGCAAGCAGGTTGTGGACACTTGGGCCTTTAACCCGGCAGACCTCGCCGAAGCTATGTCGATGGAGCACAGCCGTGCGTTCTGGTTGAAGCTTAACCCAAGCGAGGGTGACAGCTTCCTCACCAACAAACGACAGAAAATCCTCACGCTCACCGAGGACACCACGCCCGGTGTGCACGACACGCTGGTCGCCGCGTGTGACCCGACCCGTTACGTGCAACTGGGGGTTGTCGGCCATCACGACAGTTGCAATGAAAACCTTTTTCTAGCCTTGGAAAACCTCGGCCTCAAGGTCCACGAAACACCTAGCCCCTTGAATCTCTTTATGAACGTTCCGGTTCATCAGGACGGATGCATCGAATTCGCCGCGCCAGTTAGTGAACCTGGGCAGTACGTCTGCCTTAAAGCTGAAATGGACGCTATTGTGGTCCTCTCTGCCTGTCCTCAGGACATTACGGCGGTTAATGGCATGCAGCCTCAGGATGTTCACTACAGCGTCAACTGATCTCAAAAAAACATGCTGGCGGGCGATGTCTGCCGGCGGGACACTGAACCCGTTGCCAGCACACAGTCAGGTGTCCGGAGAAAACCATGCGCAAAATCCCCCCACTCAATTCTGTGCGAGTGTTTGAGGCGGTAGCACGTCACCAGAGTTTTTCCGCGGCTGCCAATGAGCTTTCTGTCACGGTCGCGGCGGTAAGCCATCAGGTCCGACAACTGGAAGACGGGCTGGGGCAAAAGCTTCTGGAAAGGGGCCGTACGGTCACCCTCACGTCCGCCGGAAAAGCGATCTACCCGCTGTTACGAGACGGTTTTGACCAAATTGCCCAAGCGTTTGCCTTGATCGGTTCGCCAAAGGAGGGGGATGCCATTCAGTTGTCCACCACGCGCGCGTTCGCGGAGCGATGGTTGATGCCGCGACTGACGAAGTTCAACTCGATCTATCCAAACATAGTAGTGTCCATCCATGCCTCGGAGAAAGTCGTGGACCTGCGTTCCGAGACTGTCGATCTGGCGATTCGTTATGGCCCATTCGATGCCCATGCGATGGGGCCGGTGCTGTTCGAGGATCGATACATCGCGGTCGCGGACAAAAGTATCTGTCCGGCCAACCGTACTGCAACGATCAACGATTTTCATAATCGCTCGCTGCTGGCGTTCAAATGGAAGAATCAATCGCTCGAAGCGCCCTCGTGGTCAGCTTGGCTGGCTCAGGTGGAGCACGATTCATCGTGGGAATTTCGTATCTCCTGGTACAGCGAGGAAACCCTGGCGCTACATGCGGTTGAGCGCGGGATTGGGCCGCTGTTGTGCAGCAATGTATTGATTGACCATGAGCTTCGTTCTGGACAGATGCATCGACTGCAAGGTCCGAGTTTGCCTGGTTTCACCTACCACCTTATAGAAGACCACCACTGCAGTGCGCGCCGCAGCCTTTCGTTGTTCAGAAACTGGCTCCTGAGCGAAGCCAAATCATTCAGGGAAAATGCCCTGAATGATCTGGCAGGACAACCGTTGGCTGTCACTTCCTGAGTTAGCGCCATGGCGTGACTGATAGGCATTAGTCACAAAGGCGCGTTTCTATAGCCAGGCACGCACTGAGCAGTTGATCGTCGCGGCCTTGGGTCGTCGAAAATAAAGTCGACGTTGCAAGGCCAATGCTGTCCTTGCCGGACGGGATTGCCACACCCGGCATATCCAGCAGGCTGCCAATCATGGTGAGTGACAAGGTCTCGAGATTGACGCTCGCAAACAGTTCGTCGTCATTCGAAAGTGGCGCCATCGGCGGGGCGACGTGCTTGACCGTCGGCATGACCAGAATAGCGCCATCGAGCTCACGCTCCATGGCCGCCATCAGCTCCGTGCGCAGATGGCGGATCCTGGCTTCGCTCGCTGGATCGACCTCCTTGGCCGTGCGCAGACGATGGCGCACGCGCCTGTCCATCTGATGCCCCTGCGGACCTTCGACTATCGCTCCCAGCAGGCGCCAGGCTTCTATCGCACCCAGCCAGCCCTCGCGGGCAATGAGTTCTCTGGTGCGGGCAACCGCGAGAACCGGCCGACGCTCAACCTGTGCACCGGCTGCACGAAGCCGCTCCATCATCGAAACAAGGTTGTGCTGGACCACTGGCTGTAACGCCGGGTCAGACATCACACCGTCGTCGACCACAAAGCGAAGGCTTGAAAGGTTGGCAGCCTCGATGGCCACGTCTTTGAAGCCTCGCATCGCCGTATCCAGTGCAACGCAATCCGCCACGGTATGGGCGAAAGGGCCCAGGCTATCCAGCGTAATGGCGAGTGGGTGAAGGCCTTTCATGCTGTAACGACTCGTAGAAGCCTTGTACCCGACCAATCCATTGAATGCCGCCGGAATGCGGATCGAACCGGCAGTGTCGGTTCCGATGGCGCAGGTGACGATACCTCGTTGAACAGCGATGGCCGAGCCCGAGGAAGACCCGCCAGGAACGCGGCTCTCGCTGACCGCGACATCGCAGGTCGGTGTTCCGAAATGCGGATTCAGGCCAAGCCCGGAGTAAGCAAATTCCGTGAGGTTGGTTTTACCCAGCGGGATCATACCGAGTGCGGCGAGGGCTGCGATCACCTCCGCATCCTCGACCGCCATCGGAGCGTCGATCCGGGTGATGGAGCCGGCAGTTGTTCGACTACCGACGACATCCAGCAGATCCTTGACCGCATAGGGAATCCCGTCAAAAGGGCTCAAGGGAGCCCCTTGACGCCAACGCCTGGTTGACGCTTCCGCATCATTGAAAGCGCGCTGTTCAAGCACATCAATGAACACGTACGCCGAGTTTTTGATCGCCGCCAAGGCCGACTCGATCAACTTATCGGGTGTCGTCAGGCCTTGTCTCAATCGTTCAGCGGTTTGCATCATCGTGATCATGGTTTCTCCCATTTTGACGGCGGTACCTGGCAATCAGGCCGGCAAAAGCTGACGTTGGCGATCTTCAACCAACTGCCTGACCAGCACCGGAATTGCATCGAACGCATCGGCGATGGAGGCTTCGTGGCGGGCGTCGCCAAATTCCTGATAGTCGATGGAGATGACGTGGGTTTCGTTCACGCCCAGGTAGTGAGCACAGGTCTGGATGTGAGTGTCGAGGTGGTTCATCGCTTCGCGCACACCTCCCGGGCCAAATCCGAATTCACCCCGGGAAGATAAAATGACCAGCTTCTTGCCGTTCATGATCGGCTCCAGTGGGTAGTCGCCGCGGTCAAGATCAAAGGTGAAGGTCTTGCCAATGCGAATGACTTTGTCGAACCAGGACTTGAGGGCTGCCGGCATTCCGTAGTTGTACATCGGCGTACCCATGATGATGACGTCGGCGCGATCGATCTCATCGATCAACTCATCCGAGAGGCGGATCTCTTCGCGTTTTTCCGGCGTCATGTGCTCTTCGGGAGTAAAAACTGCGGCAATCCATGCCTCCGTCACGAACGGTGGAGGGTTGTGCCCAACGTCACGGACAATGACTTGCGTCTTGTCATCGCGATCAACCCAAGCCTCGACAAATGCCTGGGACAGTTTGCGGCTCAGGGAACGATCGGATCGTGCGCTAGCATCGATATGAAGAAGGGTGGTCATGTGGAACTTCCTTTGAACCTGAGGCGGAATTACCTCAATGGCTGCAACAAGTTGGCCACGACCATCGAGGGTGAGGCTATTGACATTAATTTGAGGTGCGTTAAATAAAACTCAATAAGCGATTTTTATTTGCGGGCG
The DNA here is from genome assembly GCF_058807755.1 of Pseudomonas sp. GW821-FHT12A04. Taxonomy (NCBI): domain Bacteria; kingdom Pseudomonadati; phylum Pseudomonadota; class Gammaproteobacteria; order Pseudomonadales; family Pseudomonadaceae; genus Pseudomonas; species Pseudomonas sp. GW821-FHT12A04. The sequence continues at coordinate 170,018 of NZ_JBXAQZ010000003.1, read as the reverse complement.
TGGATGTCAACTTCGATTTTTAAAAGGAGGATGGACTGACTGATCGCGGGTGCAATTGAGTAAAACTTAAGGCGGTAATTTTCCTAAAGGATCTTTTAGTTATTATCAATTACGTAAAAGAACAGACCTCGCTTTAATGGCTCGGGGCGATTCACGTGGTCGCCGGTCAGCGAGGAAAATAATAATGTCAACCCGTCGCAATTCTGAAAAAAGCGTAATCAACGAGGCCAATTATGATGCGCTGGGCATTGAGCCCGTGCCCGATAGCCATCGCACTTCAACGCCGCTGGACCAGTTCTGGATCTGGGCCGGGGCTAATGTCGCGCCTATAAACTGGGTGCTCGGTGCAATCGGTATCCAGCTGGGTTTGAGCCTGTGGGAAACCCTGCTGGTGATTGTCGTCGGCAACCTGTTGGGCGCGGCTCTGTTCGGCGGCATCTGCATCATGGGACACCGCACGGGCGTACCGCAAATGGTGCTTTCCCGGTTGGCGTTTGGCCGGCGCGGTGCCTACCTCCCCACCATCATGCAAGTGCTGATGCCTATGGGCTGGGTGGCCACCAACACCTGGATCGTTCTTGATCTTGCAGTGGCAGCCCTGGAAAAAATCGGTATCAGCGGTGGCATGGAACTCAAGTACGGGATCGCTTTGGCGGTCATGATTCTTCAGGTCGGCATTGCGGCATGGGGCTTTAACGCCATCAAGTGCTTCGAGCGCTACACCATGCCGGTGATTCTGTTGATCATGGTAGTAATGACCGTGCTGGCCTTCACCCATGTGGATATCCAGTGGCAGGCATCCACCACCGAGGGCTTCGGCAAGCTGTCGGCCATGAGCAGCCTGATGACGGCGATCGGGATCGGTTGGGGCATTTCATGGCTGGTATACGCCTCTGATTACACCCGCTTCACCCAGAGCAAACTGTCTGACGGCCAGGTGTTTCGGTCGACGTTCCTGGGCATGTTCCTGCCCACTGTATGGCTGGCCTTTCTGGGCGCTACCATTGCTTCCGCGGGCGGAGGTTCGGATCCTGCACAATTGATCATCGCGGTGTTCGGCACAATGGCGCTGCCGGTTCTGCTTGTGCTGTTGCATGGCCCGGTAGCCACCAACATCGTGGTCATTTATTCCGCAGCGCTGGCGACGTTGTCTCTGGATCTGCGTGTTCCACGCTGGGCGGTTTCGATGGTCTCGGGCGTGGTTGCGCTGTTCATGCTCTACCTGTTTCTGCAATCGGGCGAGTTTGTACATGCCTTTGAAAACCTGATGGTGTTCTTCGTGGTGTGGATCAGTCCTTGGGCTGGTATCACGCTGGTTGATTTTTTCCTGATTCGCCGTGGTCAGGTCGATTTGAAATCGCTGTATTGCCACCACTCCCAAAGTGCATGCGCTGATGTGAACTGGAGAGGCATATTTGCACTTGCAGTGGGAATACTTGCAGCCTGGTTATTTCAGGTCGGGACAATTAAATCACTGCAAGGCCCGCTCGCAATGGCATTGGGCGGAATTGATTTGTCCTGGCTGGCAGGATTTGGTGTGGGAGGGGGGATCTACTATTTATTGCATCGTTCACGGCGTACGGAAGTTGTCAGCTCTTCGGTGCTGGCTAAGTAAACTCATTGTGTTCAATCATTAAACGATTAAAAAGGAAACTGCGTATGTCCCATCTTGAACAAACTAATGTGCTGAAAGCATTGAATGCTGGAACCGAGGTTGATGCATTCCTGGGTAATGTTGTGGAGATTGCGATCGTTACGCGTGATCACAAGCGCACAATGGATGGCTTGCTCAAGCTGGGGATCGGCCCGTGGCGGGTGTACACCTTCAGCCCGGAAAACACTGAAAACCAGACTTACCATGGCGAACCGGCCGAGTTTGTTCTTAAAGTCTGCTTCGCACAGTCCGGCAACATGGTCTGGGAGTTGATGGAGCCGGTCTCCGGTCCGACCATCTTTGCCGACTTCCTGGAGAAACATGGCGAAGGCATCCAGCACGTTGCCTACGACTGCAACAACATTCCGTTTGAGGATCGCATTACGGAGCTGACGCGACGCGGCTTCAAATGCGTGCAGTCCGGGTCATGGATGGGAGTGAATCATTTCGCGTTCTTCGGCACCGAGGCCGATACCACCACCGTATTTGAAACCTATGCATTTCCTTCGGACTGGGACTACCCGGAGCCCGAAGCGTGGTACCCGGCGCAAGCGTAAGACAACGCGCAAACGTCTTGGCGCCGATCTGGTGCCGGGGCGTTCGCTATGACCAATCGAAATGGGAGTGCAGCCATGAACAACGTAAGGATGGATAACATCAGTTGGGTCGACTATGAGCACCGCGTGCAATCGGGCTCGGTGGTCTTCCTGCCTATCGGTGCGACCGAACAGCACGGGCCTCATTTGCCTTTGGGCACCGATGCTTTGCTGGCCAGTGCGATCAGTGAAGATGTCGCCAGGGAAATCGACGGCATCGTCGCCCCAGCGCTTTCCTACGGCTATAAATCTCAGCCGAAATGTGGAGGAGGGCAGCACTTCTGCGGAACAACCAGCGTGGATGGGGCCACGCTGATCGCCATGGTAAGGGATGCCGTACGCGAGTTTCATCGTCATGGCGTGACGCGCCTGGTGCTGGTGATCGGTCATTACGAAAACCAGTGGTTTGTCACTGAGGGTATTGAACTGGCCATGCGCGATATCGGTCCGAATGCCGGACTGGAGGTCATGCGCCTCGAACACTGGGAGTTCGTGAAATCACAGACGCTCGACAGAATCTTTCCGGACGGTTTTCCGGGGATTGCGCTGGAACATGCAGCGGTCATCGAAACATCGATGATGCTGCATTACTACCCGCAGTTGGTATTCCTTGACCAAATTCCTGATCACGGACCGGCGCAGTTCCCGGTTTACGACATGTACCCCGCGCGGACTGAATGGGTGCCAGCCAGTGGGGTACTGTCGTCTGCGCTGGACTCAAGCGCGGACAAAGGACGGTGGCTGGTGGATGATGTGATCAGTGGAATCGCCAAGGCGGTACGATTCGAGTTCGGGCTTGATTCGATTCAGGGCCAGGCGACTTTCAATGTCGCGACACCTTGATGCAATCGAGAAATCAACTGACGGGTACGACCTTGCAATTGATTGTTCAAGAGCCAGGTTTTTGGAAAGGCTCCAGCGCGACTGGTCGCGAGAGTCGGCCTTTTCTGGCTTATGGACGGCTTGGAATACTTCCACGGTTTCAACGCCGATAAGGCCACGCAGGCAGGACCAAGGAACCTCAAATAGCTGATAAGTGATGAAGGTGCTCGCGAATGCAGCCGCTATTCGGCAACGTCTGCAAATACAGCCTCGATCGCAGATGTGCCGCCGCAGTGTTGTAAGCGCGGTATCTGAGCTTGAGTTGAACGTAGATGAACGGGACAAGCATGGGCAATGGCGCCGCATCTCCGGTCTGCACGAGCAGCGGTACACGCTGACCGGAAGAGTAACGGCACTGAATCAGCTTCATCGGCAGCCACCTCATTCAATGTCTCACCATGAACACGAAGTACATGGCCCGTTGAGAGCGTGGACGTCAGAAGCAGGTTTGTCGAATCAGTGGCTTAGGCAGCTCATGAACATCTATGACATGACCTGTCGTTTAACATAATATACATTACACGTAATACGATATGGCCAGATTGGCCCAGACTCACACAGATCTTGAAGCAAGGAACCACCTCATCCTCGCGTCAGCCTTTCGATCAACGCCCAATGCTCAGGAAACTGCTGACCGAGCTTTTGCCGGTCACCCATTTCCATATCTGCGAAATCAAAGCCTGGCGTAACCGCTTCACTGATCAAGCCGAATCCTGCTGCGCCGTGCATCACCTGCGAAGCTTTCCAGATGCCACCGGGCACATGCAGTTGCAAGCATTGTCCGGCGAGAACGTCGTGACCCATCACAATGGTTTTCAATGTGCCGTCCGGAAAAATCAGCGTGTACTGAATCGGATCGCCCAGATGATAGTAATGAACGATGTCTGACCGGTTCAGATGGAAATGACCTATTGGAGCGTCCTGGGTCAGCAGATAGAAAATCGACGTCATGCAATGCCGTTGGCCAGCGGACGTCAGAATCATGTCCTGGTCGTCCGACTGGTAGGTTCTGCGAAAGAAACCACCTTCGATATGGGGCTCAAGGGCCAGGGTTTTGATCAGCTCTGCAATTTTCGTGGTGCTTGGACTCATTTTGTCTCCCTGCCTTTAAATCGCAACTTTATTGGCATAATCGAAGCATTTGCCAACATAACTCGACTAAATAGTGCTTTAGTCGAGTTAGTCTTCATACTGATCCTGCCCCCCTCCAGTGTCTGACCTGTTGTGTATCACAGTGTATCGGCGTGACACCTCGATACACAGACTTTCATCCGGCCTGCAATTGGACACAGGCCAGATACGTTGTCGCGCTTGAATGCTCGTAAGGTTTGAAGGGGTTCGGACGGAACCCCTGACCCACGGCTGGTAATGGAGACATCCCATGAAGATGGCACTGCGCAACAGCAAATCCGGCAAGACTCGCCGCCACCTGGTCGGTCCTTCGATTCTCGCGCTGACGCTGTTCGGTGTGCTCGGTGCGGCCCACGCGCAAACGGCCGCCACCGCGCAGCCAGCCGTGGCCCCTGCCGGTACCACCCAGGCGGCGCCCTCGCCCTTCGGCCCGCTCAAGCATGTCAACGCCGGGCTGCTGGACGTGGCGTACGCAGAAACAGGCCCGGCCAACGGGCCGGTGGTGATCCTGCTGCACGGCTGGCCGTACGACATTCATAGCTATGATGAGGTTGCGCCGTTGCTGGCCGCCAAGGGTTATCGGGTGCTGATGCCCTATGCCCGGGGTTATGGCGATACGCATTTCCTGTCCGACAAAACCCTGCGCAATGGCCAACCGGCTGCACTGGCCAGTGATGTCATCGACTTCATGGATGCCCTGAAGATCAAGCAAGCGGTGCTCGGTGGCTACGACTGGGGTGCGCGTTCGGCCGGCATTGTCTCGGCACTGTGGCCGGAACGGGTCAAGGCGTTGGTCTCGGTCAGCGGTTATCTGATCGGCAACCAGGCGGCCGGCAAGAACCCGCTGCCACCCAAGGCGGAATTGCAGTGGTGGTATCAGTTCTACTTCGCCACTGACCGTGGTCGCGCCGGTTACGAGAAGAACACCCATGACTTCGCCAAGCTGATCTGGCAACTGGCCTCGCCGAAATGGGCGTTCGATGACGCCACCTTCGACCGCAGTGCCAAGGCGCTGGACAACCCCGACCATGTCGACATCACTGTGTTCAACTACCGCTGGCGCCTGGGCCTGGTCCAGGGCGAAAGTCGGTACGAAGCGTTGGAGCAGAAACTGGCCACGGCGCCGTCCATCAGCGTGCCGACCATCACCCTTGAAGGCGATGCCAACGGCGCACCGCACCCGGCGCCTGAAGACTATGCCAAGCGCTTCACCGGCAAATACGAGTTCCGGTTGATCAATGGTGGCATCGGCCACAATCTGCCGCAGGAAGATCCGCAGGCGTTCGCCAAGGCGGTGATTGATGCCGATCATCTTTAAGGTCGATCTGAGGCCCTCGCGCCTGCGCTGAACAGCACCGGGGTAAAGGATGAGCTATCTTGAGAGCGAATCACCTGCATTCGGTGACTGCCGACAAGTAAGGACGCTTCATGAATCGTTTACCCCGGTGCCATGCCCTCCTCGCCTTGACTTTCGCCAGTACGGTCACAGCCGCAGCCCTGTTGAGTGCGCCGGGTTACGCAGCGCAAGCCACTGTTGCCGCTCCGGTCACGAGCCCTGTCTCAGGCCCTGTCGCCGGCACCAAAGTAACCGAACCGTATGTGCGCATGATGGCGCGCGAGGCGTATTTCTGGGCTTGGCCGATGGCCAACATCTTCAATCGTCGCCAGGCCTTCAAGAACTTGCCGGAACCCGGCTTGATGGGCGGCATCGTACCCGTGGCCCCGATCAATCGGCTGTCGATGCTCAGCGACTACATCGACCCGGCCGAGCGGCTGGTGGCCTGTCCGAACCAGGACGTGGTGTACGGCGCCGGCAGCATCGCCCTGGACATTGAGCCGGTGGTGCTGCAAGTGCCGGACTTCGACGGCCGATTCTGGGTGTATCAGGTGGTGGACCTGCGTTCGGACAGCTTCGTCGAGATGGGCAAAATGTATAACACCCAACCGGGTTTCTACCTGTTGGTCGGCCCGGACTGGAACGGCAAGGTGCCGCCCGGCATCAAGCGGGTGTACCGGGCGCGTACGAACACCGGGTTCGTGATCCCACGGGTATTCCAGGACGACACCGCCGCCGATCGTCAGGCCGTGCAGCCGGCTTTGTCGGGCATCGACATGTACCCGCTGTCGCAATACGACGGCAAGATGAAGAAGCGCAACTGGGCCAAGCTGCCGAAATTCCCGGCCCAGGCTTCTGAAGGCAATGCCGAAACCAGGTGGGTGGTGCCGGAGAAGTTCTTCGATGAACTGCCGCTCCTGCTCAAGGACGCCAAGCCATTGCCGGGGGAAGAAGCCCGCTACGCGCAAATGGCCGCCCTCGCGGCCATCGCCAAGGCCGACCCGCAACTTCGCGCTGCGATGATCGACGAGGCGAAAAAGGCCGACAGCGAAGTGATCGACCCGCTGTTGCAGTTCCGCAACTACGGTCTGCAATTGCCCAATCACTGGAGCACCGTGAGCAACGGTGCAGCGTTCGGCACCGACTATTTCACCCGTACCGCCGTCGCGCGTTCGAACATATTCGTGAACCAGCAGAAAGAGACCAAATACTTCTACCAGGACCTGGATGAGAACGGCCTGCGCCTCAACGGCCGGTACGGCTACAGCGTCACATTCGCCAAAGGCAAGCTGCCGCCAGTCAGGGGGTTCTGGTCGCTGACGCTGTACAACGAACAGCACTTCTTCTCGCCGAACGAGCTCAAGCGTTACTCCATCGGCACCAAGAACAAATCCCTGCAAACCAATCCTGACGGCTCGCTGACCATTTACGTGCAAAGTGAATCACCGGGCAAGGACAAGGAAAGCAACTGGCTGCCCTCGCCCAAAGGTGCCGAATTCTCGCTGTACATCCGCGCCTACTGGCCGCAAGCCGATGTCCTCGACGGCGACTGGACCCCACCGGCGGTGGTGAAAACCAAATGAACAGGATCTGAAAAAATGAGCGCCCTGGTGGCGCTCATTTCATTTTGGCGACATGGAAACTCCAGGGCCCAGTGCGAGCTTGCTCGCGATGGTGGAGTGTCAGCCGGCATCAATGCTGGATGTGCCGGCCTTATCGCGAGCAAGCTCGCTCCCACAGGTTTCAGTGACGCCCACTAATGCTTGTCACACCACAAAACAAGGTGGGAGCGAGCTTGCTCGCGATGGCGGAGTGTCAGCCGGCATCAATGCTGGATGTGCCGGCCTCATCGCGAGCAAGCTCGCTCCCACAGGACGCGACGGCTAGCTTCGCGCTCCGCCCGGTTACGCCAAGACACGATTTTTGCTACGAGTAATGGATTTCACTCAAGTCGATCGACACCAGCAACGCCTCCTTGTTGACCTGCCCATCGATCTTGCGTCGATAGGCTAGCCGCTTGCCCGGCATGCGCAATCCGTCGGCTTCAACGTAGTCACCAACCAGTTGGGCAGCAGGCATGCCGCCGCTCACATCGACGTTGTAGTCGTGGCGGCGCAGCAGAAAGTCATCGCCGAAATAGAAGTCCTGGATGGCGCTGTGGGTTGCGATGCTGTCGGGAAAGTGCACCCGCAAATGCCGCCAGAGTTCGGCCCCCTCTTGCAGGGGCTCGATTTCCTCGCAGGTTACGCCCGGCAAGGTGAACAGGAAGGGCATGGTCAGGTAGGACCACATCGCATAGCCGTTGAAGTAGGCCCGGTGCAACGGGTCCCACGCCGTGTGTTCCCCATGGCCCTTGAAGGATGCCCGGGGCGCATGGCGCTCGGCAATCACCTTGCCCGCGGTATTCTCGATGGCGATTCGGTTCGGCGTATAGGCCGTGAATTGCTCCGGTGCGCCGAAGGGTTTCACCGAGGCTCTTTGTTCATGCAGCCACGCGGTCATCTGGCGTGGAGCGCTGTCCTGGGTCAACCCTTTCATGCCCCAGAGCGAGCCGCCGGTGACGATCGTGGCGCAGACCTTATTGAAACTGTTCCAGCGCACCAGGCCGCCATGGGCGGCAAGCACCTGGTCCAGCAGTTCTCGATCCTGTGCAGACATGATTGCGTCCCCTCCTCGGCCGGCAGCGCTTGCCTCATTACCAGAATAATCGATAGCCGGCCGCTTGCAGGGCCGTGCCGATGGACAGCCCAATTGGGGTTCTAGCGCACTTTGCGCACCAGGCATCAAAGACAGCACACCGATTCAATATTCCCGACCCGATCTACGTAACCATGACCACCTCACTCCCCCCCGTAAGGACAGTGTCATGGCCATTGCAAAGGCAGAACCTGGCATAACCCTGCCCCTTTGGTGATCCATTGATGATCCTTTCCCTGCAAGACTTCAGGGCGCCTATTGCCCTGTTTTTCTGCCTGCTGGCCAACCACGCACCGGCCGAGGAATCGGCGCAAGGCGCAGAAGGATTTTTCGAGGGCTCGACCCTTGGCGTGCTCAGTCGAAACTTTTATCTGAACAGCGACTATCGATCCCCCTCACCGACCGGAAAAAACTACAAAGCCGAATGGGCTCAAGGTTTTATCAGCGCTTTTGAATCCGGTTTCACGCCGGGCACAGTTGGTTTCGGTCTCGATGCCCATGCCTTTGCTGGATTGAAACTCGACGGTGGCAAAGGCCATTCCGGAACCGGTCTGCTGCCCGTGGGCAGTGACGGTCGTAGCGAAAGCAATTACTCCAGCGGTGGCGGCGCGATCAAGCTCAAGGCATCGAACACCACCCTGGCGTTTGGCGAAATGGAGGTCGAATCCCCTGTGTTCGATACCGCGGACAAACGCCTGCAGCCGGAGTACGCCACAGGTTTTCTGCTCAACAACCGCGAAATCGACGGCATGAACCTGCAAGCCGGTCACTTCACGGCATTCAAGAATCAGGACAGTGCTTCAGGCAAGGGCAACTTTTTCGGTTATGGCGCCAATACCGAGGCCGGCGGCATTTCGTTTGTCGGCGCCGATCTGTTTACCCAAAGCCCGGTTGGCGGCGCCCTTTATGCCTCGGATCTGACGGACACCTGGCATCAGTACTACGGCAACCTGCACTTCAAGCAGTCCGGGGTGTTCCTCGACGCCAACCTCTATCACACCAGGGACACTGGTCAGGCGCTGGCCGGTGCCATCGACAACACGGCGTACAGCCTGTCCGGTAAATACGCGCTGGGCGCCCATGGTTTCACCCTGGCCTATCAGAAAGTCGACGGTGATACGCCATTCGATTTCGTCGGTGGCGATTCCATCTACCTGGCCAACTCGATCAAGTACGCCGACTTCAACGGCGCCCACGAACGCTCCTGGCAGGTTCGTTATGACCTGGACCTGACTGCCTTCGGGATACCCGGCCTGAAGTTCATGACCCGCTACGTCACCGGCGACCAGATCGACGGCACCCATGCACCACAAGGCGGGGCCTACAACCCGTTCGACCCGGTGACCGGCACCTACGTGCCGCAACAAGGGGATGGCGGCAAGCATTGGGAGCGGGACATTGATTTGAAGTACATCGTCCAAACGGGGGCGGCGAAGGACCTGTCGGTACAGGTGTCACACGTTTCGCATCGGGCCAATGAGGCGCAGGCGGGTGATGACATAGACCGGATATATGTAGTGATTGAGTACCCGCTGGAGTTCTGAGCAAACCACGCGGCAATGTTTGGAATGTATTCAATTGTTGGAGCGGGCTTGCCGCAAATCTGCAAATTCTGTTCGGATTGGAAGGTTAGCAATAGTGGCCAGGCTGCTCGAATCCGCACCAATAGTATGATAGCTTGCACGCAGTCGACCATCTCCGTGGAGGCCCATTCATGGGAACCGTACGAAAAACCATCACCGTGACTGACCAGCAAGACAACTGGATCAAAGCGCAGATAGAAGCGGGCCATTACACCAACGACAGCGAATACATTCGCGATCTGATCCGTCGTGAACAGGAGCGCAGCGCTGAACTCGAAACGATCCGTTCCGCCCTTCGGGAAGGTGAATCCAGCGGAAAGCCTCGCCCATTCGATCCTGTTGCATTCAAACAGAGAATGTTAACCGCGCATGGCTGAATATCGTCTGACGCCTGCCGCAGAGGGTGACCTTGAGGCAATCTGGAGTTATACCGCTCGCCAGTGGGGTCTGGATCAGGCCAATCGCTACATTGATATCCTTACCTCAGCATTTGCGCAATTGGCCGAGCACCCGAAAAAGGCGCCGGCCTGCGACGCTATCCGTCCTGGTTATCGGCGCTGTAGTGTGGAGCGGCACATGATCTATTTTCGAATCACTGCGTACGGTATTGCGATCATCAGGATCCTTCATGATCGGATGGAAGCGCAGCGCAATCTCTGACGATCCATTTTCCAACCCCCGTGTAAAAACTGGACGAATGTGTTGCTTCGACCAACTGCCATCGCGAGCAGACTCGCTCCCACAGGGGATTCGGTTGAGTCAGAACGTGTGGGGTTGATTGGCGGAAGGCAGCCGGAGTCGAACCTGCCCGGGAACGGATGCCGTCCCCAACCGGGTTTGAAGCCCGGCCGCGCCACCGGGCGCGATTGCCTTCCTTGAATTATTGCCTCTGAATCAAAGCTCATTTCGCTGGGCCAGCGCACTGTCCAGGCGAATCTGCCGACGATCGCCAAAGCGCCGGGTCAGGCCGACACGGTCAAAATACTCCAGTATCTGAATGCTGCGCTTGCGCCCCAGGCCCACCGCATCACGAAACGCCGTCACCTGAATCACCGGGTTGGCGTCCGCCAGTTGCAACAGCATAGCCGCCAATCGGCGAATCATGCTGTCGGTGTAAAACAGGTCGCGTACCACCTGGTGCATCAAGCCCAGGCGCGCCATTTTGCGCAGCAATGCACGGACGGTTGCTTCGTCATGTCCCAGGTTGCGCACCCAGGGCGGGTCGAATCCGGCCTGTTCGAATAGCGGCTGCAATTGTAGCCACAGGGTTTCGTCCTCTTCGCTCAAGCGCACCTGATGTTCGGGCAGGTGCAACCACGGGCCGCTGCTGGCGATGTCGCCGCTGGCCAACAACTCGTCGAGCAGTCTGATAAACGTTGGGCGATCCAGCGTGCTGCCGGTGAATCGACGCAGGCGATCCCGGTCCGGCCCCATCTGATCCGGTTCCAGTTGATGGAAATGCGCGAGCTGATCCACTAAGGGCGCTTTCAACGATTCCCAGCGACTTGCACTGAACAGCAATGGGCCTTGACGGGTATCGATCAGGCGCACATCAGCGGGCAACACCCAACTGCTGCGCGGTCGGTTGAACTGCCGCTCCAGGCGCTGCGGATCGAGTCCGGTGTCGCTGTGGGCCAGCAACGCCGGCAAAACATCTTCCAGCCCGGCACTGTTCGCCAGCGCACTCAGTTGCGCCAGACGTTCGGGGCTGCGGCGTTGCCGATCCGGGGCAAACGGATCGAGCACCCGGCCGCCACCCAGGGTTCGTTGGGCACTCTGGTCACGCAGGATCAGCGGATCCCCCTTCACTGCATGCACCGCTGTGTTGAGCAGCAGTTGCGCAAACATCCGTCCACCGGGCGCCAGGCTGGTGCCTTCCAGCAAGGCGACGCGCCCGGTCACGTCCTGGGTGCCGAGGTGCACGTGCACCGGTTGAAAGTGTTCGAAAGCCCGGGGTTCGCCGGCCAGCAGTTGCATGTCGATGTCCAGGCGCCGGGTGGGCGCATACAGGCCTTCGGCGAGCAACCAGTGGCCGCGATGGATGTGTTCCAGGGCCAGCCGTTCGGCACTCAGGTTCAAGGCCACGCGCTGGCCGGCGAAAGCGTGGTCGGCGGCCTGGTTTTGCGCGTGCAGGCCGCGAATGCGCACCGGTTTGCCCTGTGGTCCCAACAGCAGGGTATCGCCCACCGCGACCTGGCCGGACAGTGCCGTGCCGGTCACCACGATACCGGCCCCGGCCACGCTGAAAGCCCGATCGATCGCCAGGCGAAAACCGCCTTCAGTGCTGCGCTGCTGTACTTCACGCTGGGCTTGCAGCAATTGTTGGCGCAGGGTTTCGATGCCCTCGCCGGTCACGCTCGACAGCGCAATCAGCGGCGCATCGGCATACGCTCCGGGCGCCAGCAAGGTACGGACCTGCTCACGCACGATCTGTACCCGGGCACTGTCGACCCGGTCGCACTTACTGATCGCCACCAGTGCCCGGGGGATGCCCAGCAACTGGACAATCGCCAGGTGCTCGCGGGTCTGCGGCATCACCCCGTCATCGGCGGCCACCACCAGCAACACCAGATCGATGCCCTGCGCTCCGGCCAGCATGTTGTGGGTGAAGCGCTCATGGCCGGGAACGTCGATGAACCCGGTCAGCTGCGCATCCGCCTCCAGCTCGGCATACAGGTAGCCAAGGTCGATGGTCATGCCGCGCTCACGCTCTTCGCGGCGCCGGTCACCCGCCTGACCGGTCAGCGCCTGGAGCAGCGCTGTCTTGCCATGGTCGATATGCCCTGCGGTGCCGACAATCACCCTGCCCGGCCCTCCACGTGTAATTGTTCGAGTTGCGCCAGCCATGCCGGCTCGTCGTCCAGTTGCCGCAGGTCCAGCCACAGGGCGTCATCGTCGATGCGCCCCAGGACCGCAATCGGCAAGTCGCGAAAGGCTTCTTCCAGCGTCAACAACGAGCGCCCGCGCAAGCGCTTGGACGTCAGCGGGCGCAGACACAGCGCTGCGCTGGCCAGCCTCGCCACCGGTTGGCTGCCGCTGCCGATCATGCCCAGTGCCGGCATGGCACTGACGCTCCAGCCGTCACCCAGCACTTGGGCAAGCGCCGGCCGCAAACGCTCGGCCTGGGCGAGAATCTCGGCCTGTGGCCGGGTCAACAGGCGCAGGCTCGGCAAACGCTCGGCCAGTCGGTCCGGGTTTCGGTACAAACCCAGCACCGCTTCCAGGGCGGCCAGGGTCATTTTGTCGACCCGCAGTGCTCGCTTGAGCGGATTTTTCTTGATCCTGGCGATCAGTTCCTTGCGGCCGACAATCAACCCGGCCTGTGGTCCGCCGAGCAGTTTGTCGCCACTGAAGGTGACGATGTCCGCGCCATCGAGCAGGGCCTGACGCACCGTCGGCTCTGCCGGCAAACCCCAGCGGGTCAAGTCCAGCAGACTGCCGCTGCCGAGATCTTCGAGCAATGGCAGTCCATGTTGGTGGGCAATTTGCGCCAGTTCAGCCGTCGCCACACTCGTGGTGAAGCCTTGAATGCTGTAGTTGCTTGCATGCACGCGCATGATCAAGCCGCTGCGCGGGCCGATGGCAGTCTCGTAGTCGCGGGCATGGGTGCGGTTGGTGGTGCCGACTTCAACCAGCTTCACCCCGGCGCGGGCCATGATGTCGGGAATGCGGAAGGCACCGCCGATTTCAATGAGTTCGCCCCGGGAGATAATCCCTTCCTTGCGCGCGCCCAGGCTGTTGAGGGTCAAGAGCACCGCTGCGGCATTGTTGTTGACCACGGTCACCGCTTCGGCGCCGGTCAATTCGCGGATCAAGCCTTCGATCAGGTCGTCGCGATCTCCGCGCTTGCCGCTGCGCAGGTCGAACTCGAGGTTGAGTGGATAGCGCGCGGCCATTTGCACCGCTTCAATCGCTTCCTTGGGCAACAACGCCCGGCCGAGATTGGTATGCAAGACCGTGCCGGTGAGGTTGAACACCCGACGCACATGGCTGCGATGCTCGGTTGCCAATCGCTCGCCGACCCTGCCCGCCAGCACGTCGGCGCTGACTTCCACAGGTTCGAGCAAACCCTGCCGTACGCCTTCGCGCAGTTCCTCCAGCAATAGCCGCAAGGCACCCAGCAAGGCGTCGCGTCCATAGCGCTCGGCCAACGGCCGGCACGCGGGGTGACGCAACAAACTGTCGATGGAAGGTAGACGCAGGGGTTGGCTGGCACTGCGTGCAGACATCTGGCGCTCCTGAAAACGAATGGCCCTCGCGCCAGAGTGTAGACGCTGCGGTCATTCGTCTCCCGGCGCCAGCAACAGATTGGGTGCCAGACGCTGATAACCGTCCTGGGTCAGGCGCATGTCGAGCATCAGGCTGGACAGGTCTGCCGACAACGCTTCGGCGTCCGCATCGTTCTCCAGATAGAGCAACTTCAGATAACTGTTGCAACCGGGGCAGACTTCGGCGCGCAACGGCGCCTGGTTGGCGGCATGGCGATCATCTTCAAGGCTGAGGTATTCCAGGCCCTTGCTCTGTTCGCAATACACGCATTTGACCCGCACCACATGCCACTCGCAGGCACACAGCGAGCAGACCAGATAACGCAAGCCGTTGTGCTTGCCGCGATGACGGATGACCCCGGCCATGGCCGGCGAGCCACAGGCCGGGCACTGGCTGAGGCTGTCGCCGGGAGTTAGCGCGAGGTTCGGCGTACTCAACAGCCAGTGGCTCCAGGCTGTTTGAAGCGCCGCACCGAGAAACGGCACCAGCGCCGCTGGCACCAGCGAATACTGGCCACTGACCAGCGCCACCGCCCAGGCGCGACGTTGCCCGGCACCGACCAGGCGCAAGGTGTCCACGGCATCGGCCACGGCGGATTGTGACGGTGCGCTATAGCACTGCAGCAAGGCATCGAGGTAAGGCTGCCAATCGTCTTCGCGCGCCAGGCTGTCGGCCGCGAACGGCGGCAAGCCGTGTTGCTGGCACAACTCGATGCGTTGTCGGTCAAGGGGGTCGCTTGGCGGCGGGTCGTCCAGCACCTGTTGCTGCACCCGGCACAACCCGGCGATCAGGCGCAGGTAATCGGCCATCGGGTGCCCTTCGGCCAGCGTTTCCAGGCGCTGGCCACGCAGGCTGAACAGGTTATGCGGTGGCATGTACAGAAACGGCGGCGAACTGGCCGCCGCTTCGATTTCTCCGGGTTCAAGGATGGTTGGCAAATGTCAGCCCTTTTTGGTGATCGGTCGTTTGGGCGCTTCGCCGCGGGTCTCATCTTGAGTCACTTGGCGATACCAGAGTTCGTGGTGTTTCCTGGCCCAGCCGCGGCTGACCCTGCCGTGCAACATGGCGCTGACCGAGCCCTTGATCCAGATGCCGGCATAGATGTGCACGATGATGCTCAGGATCAGCACGAAACCGGCCAGTGCATGCAGCAACATCGCCCAGCGTATGGTGGTGATGCCGAAATACTCGCTGAAGTACGCACGCCAGATCACCAGCCCGCTGAACAACAGCACCAGCATGCACAGCAGTAAAGTCCAGAACAGCAGCTTCTGCCCGGGGTTGTATTTGCCGATGGGCGGGACGCCCTCCTCTTCATTTTTCATCACCCGGTCGATGCGCCTTAGCCACAGGCGATCATTGGCAATGAAGTAGTTGGCGCGCCAGAAGCGAAACACCAGGCCGAGGAACAGTACGAACATCAGCACGCCCATGAACGGGTGCAGGATGCGTGTCCATGGCCCGCCGCCGAACAGGTTGCTCAGCCAGAACAGCGCCGGGTGGAACAGCGCCAGCCCGGACAATCCGGCCATGAGGAACAGAATCGCCACCAGCCAGTGATTGGTGCGCTGGTTGCTGGTGTAGCGCAGGATCGTCTTGTCGCTCATGGCCTGCCCTCCCCTCGGGGATCGAAGGTGTGCACCGATGGATCGACTTCGTGCACGGCGTTGTCCGGCGGCTCCGGATGTTCATCCTCTTCGACGATTTGCGGACCGACGCGCACGTAGTGGAAGAACCCGGCCAGCACCGCCGCGCCCATGGCCAACAGTGCCAGGGGTTTGCTGATGCCCTTCCATAGCCCTACCAACGGACTGATCGCCGGGTGATCGGGCAAGCCGGCGTACAGCCTTGGCGTATCGGCGTGGTGCAACACGTACATCACGTGGGTACCGCCAACGCCTTCGGGGTCGTACAGGCCGGCGTTTTCAAAACCCCGGCTCTTGAGGTCGACGATACGCTCGGCCGCATGTTCCTTCATGTCGTCCTTGGAGCCGAACACAATGGCACCGGTCGGGCAGGTTTTCACGCAGGCCGGCTCCAGCCCTACCGCCACCCGGTCAGAGCACAAGGTGCATTTGTAGGCCTTGTGATCCTTTTGCGAGATCCGTGGAATGTTGAACGGACACCCGGTGATGCAATAGCCGCAACCGATGCAATGATCCTGATCGAAATCGACGATGCCATTGGCGTGCTTGATGATCGCCCCCGGGCTGGGGCATGCCGCCAGGCAACCGGGCTCTGCGCAGTGCATGCAGCCATCCTTGCGGATCAGCCATTCCAGGTTACCGGCTTCGGTCTCGTGCTCGGTGAAGCGCATCAATGTCCAGGTTTCTGCGGTGAGATCCTGAGGATTGTCGTAGGTGCCATAGTTATGGCCGACCTCGTCACGCAACTCGTTCCATTCCGAGCAGGCGACCTGACAGGCCTTGCAGCCGATGCATTTGGTCGTGTCGATCAGCTTGGCGACTTCCTCCATGCCGCGCACTGAGGGCGCAGGTGTGGTGGTGGCCGAGCGGGCAATGATGTCTTGGCTGGCCATTTAGACTTTCTCCACGTTGACCAGGAATGACTTGGATTCCGGGGTCTGGGTGTTGCCATCGCCGAGGAACGGCACCAGGGTGTTGGTCAGGTAACCGTGGCGCGTAAGGCCGGTGAACCCCCAGTGCAACGGAATGCCGATCTGGTGCACCACCTGATTGTTGACCTGCAGCGGACGAATCCGCTTGGTCACCACCGCCACCGCTTCGATGAAGCCACGCTTGCTGCTGACCCGCACCCGGTCGCCGGCGACGATGCCTTTTTCCTTGGCCAGCACTTCGCCGATTTCCACGAACTGCTCCGGTTGGGTAATCGAGTTGAGCTTGCAATGCTTGCTCCAGAAGTGGAAATGCTCCGTCAGCCGGTAACTGGTCGCGGCGTACGGGTAATCCTTGGCCACGCCGAGGGAATCCCACACCGAATCGAAGATCCGCGCCGCCGGGTTGCTGGTGGCTTTCTTGTTTTGCGGGTGCAGCGGATTGATGCCGATCGGCGTCTCGAACGGCTCGTAGTGCTCGGGGAACGGGCCTTCGTTCATCTTGTCGACGGCGAAGAATCGCGCCACGCCCTCGGGGTTCATGATGAACGGATTCATCCCCGCTTCCGGCGGCACGTCGGCTTTGTAGTCCGGCACATCGGTGCCGGCCCAGGCTTTGCCGTTCCACCACACCAGGCGTTTTTTCGGATCCCACGGCTTGCCTTGCAGGTCCGCCGAGGCGCGGTTGTAGAGGATCCGCCGGTTGGCCGGCCAGGCCCAGGCCCAGCCTTGATGCTGGTGCATGCCGAACGGATCGTTGTTGTCGCGCCGCGCCATCTGGTTGCCGAGTTCAGTCCAGCTGCCACAGAAAATCCAGCAACCGGACGCCGTGCTGCCATCGTCCTTGAGCTGGCCGAACCCGGCCAGTTGCGCATTGGCCTTGATCGCCGCGCCCGTCGCGTCGGCGAAGTCCGTGGTGGCGGAGCCGTTGATTTCCTTGGCCAGCTCTTCCGGCGAAGGTTCCTCGGGGATCTTGTACGGCCACGACAGTTTGAGCATCGGGTCGGGGTATTTGCCGCCATTGGCCTGATAACGCTGACGCAGACGTATGAACAGCTCGCTCATGATGCGGATATCGGTCTGCGCTTCACCCGGTCCGTCGGCGCCCTTCCAGTGCCATTGCAGCCAGCGGCTGCTGTTGACCAGCGAACCGTCCTCTTCGGCAAAGCAGGTGGTGGGCAGGCGAATGACTTCGGTCTGGATGTCGGCGCTGTTCACGTCGTTATACGGCCCGACCTTTTGCCAGAACTCCGAGGTCTCGGTGGCCAGCGGATCCATCACCACCAGCCATTTCAGCTTGGCCAGCGCCGCCATCACCCGGTTCTTGTCGGGCAATGCGGCAATGGGGTTAAAGCCCTGGCACATGTAGCCGTTGACCTTGCCCTGCCCCATCAGGTCGAACACCTTGAGGATGTCGTATTGGGGAATGTCCAGTTTCGGCAGGTAGTCGTAGGCCCAGTTGTTCTCGGCCGTGGCGTTGGCGCCGTACCAGGCTTTCATCAGGCTGACGTGGAATTTGCCGTAGTTCTGCCAGTAGGACAGTTGCCCCGGACGCAACGGCTTTTGCGTGCGCTTGACGATGTAGGCGTTGTAGTCCTGTTCGGCATCGCCGGGTAGCGTGAGGTAGCCCGGCAGTGAGTTGGACAACAGGCCCAGATCGGTCAGCCCCTGGATGTTGGAGTGCCCGCGCAAGGCGTTCACGCCGCCGCCCGGCATGCCGACGTTGCCCAGCAGCAGTTGCACCATCGCCGCGCTGCGAATCATCTGCGCGCCAATCGAGTGCTGGGTCCAGCCCAGCGCATAGAGGATGGTCATGGTCTTGCCCGGTGTCGAGCAAGTGGCGATTTCCTCCCAGATTTTTTGCATGGCATCGACGGGCATGCCACAGATCTGGCTCGCCAGTTCTTTGCTGTAGCGGCTGTAATGCTGCTTCATCAACTGATAGACGCAGCGTGGGTCCTGCAGGGTCGGGTCGACCTTGGCAAAACCGTCTTCACCGAGTTCATAGCCCCAGCCGGACTTGTCGGTGTAAAGGCGCTTGGCGGCGTCGTAGCCGCTGAAGATCCCGTCCTCGAAGCCATAGCCGGCTTTGACGATGAACGACACGTCGGTGTAGTTGCGCACGTATTCGTGCTGGATCTTGTCCTCGGTCAGCAGGTAATTGATTAACCCGCCCATGAAGGCAATGTCGGTGCCGGTGCGAATCGGCGCGTAATAGTCGGCCACCGAGGCGGTCCGGGTAAAACGCGGGTCGACCACGATCAGCCGCGCCTTGTTGTGCGCCTTGGCTTCGGTCACCCATTTGAAGCCGCACGGATGCGCTTCTGCTGCGTTGCCGCCCATCACCAGGACCAGATTCGCGTTGGCGATATCGGTCCAGGTATTGGTCATGGCACCACGGCCGTACGTCGGGGCAAGACTTGCCACCGTCGGGCCGTGTCAGACACGCGCCTGGTTATCGAACCCCAGCATGCCGAGACTGCGCACCACCTTGTGGGTGATATAGCCGGCTTCGTTGGACGCCGCCGATGCCGCGAGGAAACCGGTAGTCAGCCAGCGGTTCACCGTTTGACCTTCGGCGTTCTTTTCGATGAAGTTGGCGTCGCGGTCGGCCTTCATCAGGTCGGCGACGCGATCGAGCGCTTCATCCCAGGAGATGCGGGTCCATTCGGTGCTGCCGGGTTTGCGCACCTGCGGGTATTGCAGGCGGCCGGGGCTGTGAATGAAGTCCAGCAGGCCTGCGCCTTTAGGGCAAAGGGTGCCGCGGTTGACCGGGTGGTCGGCGTCACCTTCGATGTGGATGATGTTTTGCGCGACATTCTTCGCCGTATCGCCCTGGCTGTACATGATCAAGCCGCAACCGACCGAGCAATACGGGCAGGTGTTGCGGGTTTCATGGGTGTGGGCGAGCTTGAAGTGACGCACCTGTTCGGCAAAGGCAAGCGTTGGGGCCATGCCCAACGCACCCAGGCTAGAGCCTGCAAGGCCGATGCCGGCGACCTTGAAGAACTGACGACGGCTGAGATCCATCGTGCACTCCTGATCAGGTGGAACCCGGTACATGGCCGGGTTTTTTCGAACAACCACGGTCGCGGCAGTCTGGCTGCCGACACTACAAACTGTAGTCAATGCTGTCGAATTCACCATGACAGCCGACCGTCGGCCCTCCAGACACTACCCACTGTAGGAGCGAGCTTGCTCGCGATGGTGTATCAGCTGAGTGAGTGTCGACTGACACTCCATCGCGAGCAAGCTCGCTCCTACAGGGGGTTGGCGCTTATCATGGCGCCATAACCAACCTGCCGTTACGAGACCCCGCATGACTTTCGATTTTGATCAGGTGTTCGACCGCCACAACACCGGCAGCACCAAGTGGAGCCGCTACCCCGCCGATGTGTTGCCGATGTGGGTCGCCGACATGGATTTCGCCGCGCCGCCGATGATCATCCAGGCCCTGCAAAAACGACTGGAACACCCGATGGTCGGCTACAGCGTGGCCCAGGATGACCTGCGCGAGGCAATCGTTGCCGACCTCTGGAACAAGTACGCCTGGCGCGTCGAGCCCCAGGAGCTGATATTCCTGCCGGGCGTCGAGTCCGGCTTCAACATGGCACTGAAGGCACTGGTGCAGGCGCCACAGAATGTCGTTGTGCAGGTGCCGAACTACCCACCGCTGCGTCATGCGCCCGGGCATTGGGGGCTGAACAAGGTCGAACTGAATTTCGATGCGCAAGCCGACGGCACCTACACCACGCCGCTGGATACCCTGAGCCAATCGCTGCAAGGTGGTGGCGCACTGCTGCTGAGCAACCCGCATAACCCGCTGGGCAAGGCCTTCCCCCGGGCAGAGCTGCAAGCCATTGCCGACATTTGCCTTGAGCATGATGCCTGGATCATTTCCGACGAGATCCACGCCGAGTTGTGCTTCGACGGCCGCCAGCACATTCCGATGGCGACCCTGAGCCCACAGGTCGCCCAGCGCACCATCACCTTGATGTCGGCGAGCAAGGCCTACAACATCGCCGGCCTGAAGACCTCCTTCATGATCATCCAGGACCGCCACCTGCGCGAGAAGGTCAACCACGCCCGTTGCGGCATGGTCGACAGCGTCAATCCGCTGGGCATGGAAGCCACCCGCGTCGCCTACAGCGAAGCCGCGCCATGGCTCGCCGAGCTGAAGGTCTACCTGCAAGGCAACCGGGATTACCTGGCCGAGGCCGTACACACCCGCCTGCCGGGCATCACCATGAACCTGCCGCAAAGCACCTACCTGGCGTGGCTCGACTGCACGGCACTGGGGCTGGACGACCCGCAGCAGTTTTTCCTCGAACAGGCCAAGGTGGGTTTGAGCGCCGGCCTGGACTTCGGCAATGGCTGCAAACAGTTCGTGCGCCTGAACTTCGGCTGCCCAAGGTCGCTGCTGGAAGAAGGCATTGCGCGGATGGAGCGCAGTTTGCGCCATCTCAAGGCCTGACCCGCCCCCTCTAGCCATACCTATCCCCTTGTGAGAGTGAGCCTGCTCGCGATGGCGTCCTGTCAGTCGGCAATGTGTTGCCTGACACGGCGCTATCGCGAGCAGGCTCACTCCTGCAGGTAATAATTGAACCGATGCAGCCCTTCAATGCTCAACAGCCTATAGCCCTGCACTGACGGTTGTTTCGGGATCTGAGCCATGAGTTTCGTTGCCTGGGTGGCGGTGTTGGGCGCGGTGTTGCTGACCCTGGCACTGACTTCGTCGTACCTGCGCTGGATGCCGGTCACCACTTCGGCGGTGTGCCTGGTCCTGGGCATCGCCATCGGGCCGGCGGGCCTGGGTATGCTCAGGCTGGATATCAAGGAGGCGGCGTTCTGGATCGAGCACCTGACGGAAGTCGCGGTGCTGTTTTCATTGTTTGTCTGCGGGCTCAAGCTGCGACCTCCTCTTCGTGATCGCCGATGGCGAGTGGCGTTCGTCCTGGCGGGACCGGTGATGGTGCTGACCATTGTCGGCGTCTGCCTGCTGCTGCATTTCGCTTTCGGACTGGCGTGGGGGCCGTCGCTGCTGATCGGGGCGATATTGGCGCCGACCGATCCGGTCCTGGCCTCGCTGGTTCAGGTCAATGACGCCAAGGATGATGATCCGGTGCGGTTCGGGCTCTCGGGCGAGGCGGGACTGAACGACGGAATCGCTTTTCCGTTCGTGATTCTGGGACTGTTGTATTTGCAGCAAAACGGCAGCTTTGGCAGCGGTCTGGATGACTGGTTTTTCAAGCGCCTGTTGTGGGGCGTGCCCGCCGGACTGCTGACCGGTTACTGGATGGGGCGCGGTATTGGTCACCTGACATTAATCATGCGCATCAAGAATGCCGACAGCACGTTTTCCCCCAATGACTACCTTGCCCTGGCCTTGATCGCACTGGCCTACGTCGTGGCCGAAACCATCGGCGGCTACGGGTTCCTCTCGGTGTTTGCCGCCGGCCTGGGCTTGCGCCGGGCCGAGGTCAGGACAAGCAGTGACGCCCACACACCGGCCGAACACCTGGTTCAAGCGGTGGTCGGTCATCAGCATGTCGAACCCGAGGCGGCCGTGCTCGGCAATGTGGAGCACCTGGAAGACACGCAAGTCGCCGCCGGGATCATGATGGGCGACATGCTGTCGTTCGGCAGCCTGGTGGAACGGGCCATGGAAGTTTTTCTGGTCACCTTGCTCGGTATTGTGCTGATCGCGCACTGGGACTGGCGGGCGTTGCTGGTCGCGTTGGTGCTGTTCGGGATGATTCGCCCGCTGACGGTCTGGCTGATGCCATGGGGTTCGCTGCTCAATGGCCCGCAACGCTGGTTGATTGGCTGGTTCGGAATTCGCGGCATCGGGAGTTTCTACTACCTTTTCTATGCCTTGAACCACGGTCTGCTGCCTTCAGTGGCAACGGTGTGTGCCGACCTGACGCTCTCGGTGGTCGCCCTGAGCATTCTGGTCCACGGCATCAGCACCCAGCCGATGCTTGCCCGCTATGAACGGCATAACCGCCGCGTCACTTCATCGCCAAGGCAATGACTTCCACCAGGTTGAGCTGGGTAAAGGGTTTCGACAAACGAGGTAGACGCTCGGCAATGCCTTCCAGGCGTTCGGCAAAACCAGTGGCGAGGATGATCGGCACGCTCGGCCGAATGAGCCTGATGGCGTTGGCCAGTTGCGCGCCACTCATCTGTGGCATGGCCATGTCGGTGATCACCAGATCGATATCCGGTTCACTGCCGAACAGCTCCAGCGCCCTGGCTCCGGAAGGCGCACTGATGACCCGGTGCCCGAGGTCCTCGAGCAGCAGACTGGTGCTGGTCAACACCAGACTGTCATCGTCCACCACCAGTACGCACAGGCGGGGCACTTCCACGGTCTGCGTTTGCGCTACAGGCTCAGCCACCGAACCCCGGGTGGCAACCGGCAACCACAACTCGGCCGTCGTACCCTGATCCTTGTTGCTTTTGAGGATGAAGCGCCCACCCAGTTGCTCGATAAAACCGTGGACCATCGATAACCCCAGGCCCGTACCTTTACCGACGCCCTTGGTGGTAAAGAAGGGGTCCATCGCCGAGGCCAGCGTGGTTTCATCCATGCCCTCGCCGGTATCGGCAATGTTCAGGCACACATAACGCCCCGCGGCCAATGATGAGGCGCCGCCGGTGACCTCCTCGGTCCTGGCACTGAAGATGATGGTCCCGCCGTGGGGCATGGCGTCGCGGGCGTTGGTCGCCAGGTTCAGTACGGCCAGTTCCAGTTGATTGATGTCCGCCATCACCGGTTCAAGATCCTCGGGAAAGCGTGTTTCGACTTTCACCGAAGGCCCCAGGGAGCTGCGCAATAGCCCGGAAATGCCTTCCACCAACGCCGGTATCCGCACAGGTACCGACTTGAGCTCCTGGCGTCGGGCAAACGCCAGCATGCGCTGGGTCAGGGATACACCGCGCAAGGCACCTTGGGTGGCGTTGTCGATCAGGCGGGTTATTTTGGGGTCATCCGTCACCCGTTTGCGCACGATTTCCAGATTGCCGAGGATCACCGTCAGCAGGTTGTTGAAGTCGTGGGCGATCCCGCCGCTGAGCTGGCCGATGGCCTGCATTTTCTGCGCCTGGAACAAGGCCTCACGGGTTTGCTCCAGCGCCTGCTGCGCCTGGGTGACTTCAGTGATGTCCCGGGTGATCTTGGCAAAACCGAGCAATGTGCCGGTGTCGCCCCAGATCGGGTCGACGATGACATGGGCGAGGAACCGCGTACCATCCTTGCGCATCCTCCAGCCCTTGTTTTCAAAGCGCCCTTCACGAACGGCGATTTCCAGCGTCCGTTGTGGCTCGCGGGCATCGCGATCCTCCGGGGTGTAGAACATCGAAAAATGCTGGCCAATGACCTCTTCCGGCAAGTAACCCTTGATGCGCTGGGCGCCGGGGTTCCAGTTGCTCACCCGGCCGTCCGGAGAAAGCATGTAGATCGCATAGTCGGTAACGCTCTGCACCAGCAGGCGAAACTGCTGCTCGCTTTGCTTGAGGACTTCCTCGGCCATTTTGCGATCGGTCAGGTCCCGGGTGATTTTGGCGAAACCGAGCAACGTACCCGACGGGTCGAAGATCGGATCAATGACCACATGGCACCAAAAATGTGTGCCGTCCTTGCGTACCCGCCAGCCTTCGCCCTCGAAACGCCCTTCACGAATCGCCGTGTCCAGTGCCCGCTGGGGCAAGCCAGCACGGCGATCGTCATCGGTGTAGAAGCGCGAGAAATGCTGACCGAGGATCTCGGCTTCCTCGTAGCCCTTGAAACGCCTGGCGCCGGCGTTCCAGCTGGTAATGATGCCGTCGGGATCAATCATGTAGATCGCATAGTCGATCACTGCATCGATCAACAGGCGAAAGCGCTTGTCCTCAACGGTACTCGGCCTGTTTCGATCCTCGCTCATTGAGTTCTCGCGTCATGATTGTTTTTCTGGAGTATGAGACAAACTGCCAATTTGGAAAGCCATGACTGCGGCAGTTTGCTTCATAGCCTGCAATCCCGGCTTAGCGATACACGTATTTGGTGATATAGGAGTAAAGGTCGTTGTAGACAAAATCGGGAACCTGTTTGTCATATTTGCTGGTTTTAAGCAGCTGCAGATGACATTCCCTGACCATCTCGTCACGCTCCTCCATCGAATAGACGGACCTTCTGAGGATAGTGTCATAGGCCCTGTACGCATATGGCAGCAACGTTGAAACTTCGTTCAGATTCCCATTTGGGTCCAGGGTATAGGTGCTGTGAGCACGCAGTACCCGTTCGCTCAGCGTGCCCAGACCGCGCTCGTACAGGAAGATTTGCGAGCCACTCACTGTCTTTGCGATGAACTCGAACGCAACGAGAACCGCAGGGGCGTTACTGATGCTCGATTCGAGTCTCGAATAGCTGACAAACCGTTCCATCTCCTGCTTTTCCAGGCTGGAGAATGCTCTTTTGATGCTGGACAGATGGGCGAACGCGTGATTGCAGCCCACGACATGGACTTCGAGTTGATAACCGGGAACAAATTTTGCCAATCCGGCAAAACCGATGTCATCGAACGCGCACTCCATGATGATGTTGCATCTTTGAGAAAGCGCGTTGGCGAAGATTTTCTCACCGAGTTCCCTGGCAAACGCTTCTGTATGTTCGTAGGCGTGCAAAACGCCGAGCTTGATCATGTCGGCGTAATGCGGGTGTTTTTTTCGATATTCAGGCAGGTACAGTCGAATGTAGTTCCCGTAATTCCCGGATGGCAGCAAGCTTTTTTCCAACAAGTAAGTCTTGCCCGAGCCCTCCACTCCGGCGGTGATCAGCAACTTTGGGATGGCTTCAGCAGTTTTGCCGACGAAGAGCGCAGGGAAGATTTCGTCGAACGCCTTGATCACGTCGTCTGAGGAATAGTTGTATTTCGGTGCTTCTGACATACCTTGATTTCCTTATCAAAGAATTGGGTTGTGATATCTAGCCTCTCCAATAAAGCGTGCTGGCGTTGATTGTTCAATTCGTTGTTTTGATCAAGGTATGTATTTGTTTTTAAAGGTAAAGATTCCTACGGCGCAGAGCGAGAATTCGTTGGCGCAATCGACCACCAGCGCGGCAGTAATTGCCTGACCTTGTGCTCGCCAAAACGGTCGTCGATCAACATCACCACTCCTTGATCCTGTTGCGTACGGATGACCCGTCCAGCGGCCTGAACCACTTTCTGTACGCCGGGATAAAGGTAGGTGTAGTCATAACCGGCACCGAAAATGGCGGCCATGCGCCGTTTCAGTTGCTCATTTACCGGATTGAGTTGCGCCAGCCCCAGCGTGGCGATAAACGCGCCGATCAGCCTGGCGCCGGGCAAATCGATGCCTTCACCAAAGGCCCCGCCCAATACCGCAAAGCCGACGCCCTGGCCTTCGACGTGGAATTGATCGAGAAACTGCTGACGCTGCGCTTCGCCCATGCCTCGGGACTGCGACCACTGACTGATATTCGGATGTTTCTCGGCGAGTAACTGCGCCACCTGCTGCAAGTAATCGAAACTGCTGAAAAACGCCAGGTAATTGCCGGGGCGTTTGCAGAACTGTCTGGCGATCAAGTCCACGATCGGTTCGAGAGAGGACTGGCGATGTACGAACCGCGTGGAGATCTGGTCGACGATGTGCACTTGCAGTTGATCGGCGTGAAACGGCGACTCGACGTCGATGCACACCGTGTCCTGCGGCGCTCCCAGTAAATCGGCGTAATAGTGCCGGGGGCTGAGGGTCGCGGAAAACAGCACCGTGCTACGCGCGGCGGTCAGGCGCGGGCGGATGAAGCCGGCGGGGACTACATTGCGCAGGCACAGTTGCGAGAGGTTGCGCTGGCGCTCGAGGTCGCGCTTGCTGATGTCGAACAGGAACTGCTCATCGAACAGTTCGGCGACCCGGCAAAAGTGCAGCATGTCGAAGTAAAATCCCTGCAGTGCGCTATCCAGGCCTTGAGGGTGCTCGTTGAGGTAGTCACCGATGTTGGCGCTGCACGATGACAGCGCCTGCAGGAGCTTTTCCGGCGCTTTGTCATAGGCCTGATAGGCGCCGGTTTGCGCGTTATGCAGGGCATTCCACTCGCGGCTGACCCGTTGCATCGGTTTTTTCAGCGCTTCGGGCGCGGTTTTGCGCACGCCGTTGAAGGTCGCCTGGTCGAGGCTGGCGCTGTACATCTGCCGGCCGCGTTCCACCAGGTTGTGGGCTTCGTCGACCAGCACCGCGACCTTCCAGTTGTTGGCCTGGGCCAGACCAAACAGCAACGCGCTGAAATCGAAATAATAGTTGTAGTCGGCAACCACCACGTCGGCCCAACGCGCCATTTCCTGGCTCAGGTAATACGGGCAGACATCGTGCGCCAGGGCGACCTCGCGCAAGGCGCTCTGGTTCAACAGGCTCAGTTGACTGGCCGCCTGCCGTGCGGCGGGCAGGCGATCGTAGAACCCCCGGGCCAGTGGGCAGGACTCGCCGTGGCAGGCTTTGTCCGGATGTTCGCAGGCCTTGTCCCGGGCGATCATCTCCAGCACCCGCAACGGCGGCGCATCGGCGCTGGCAAGCATCACATGCGCGGCGTCCAGGGCCAGTTGCCGTCCCGGGGTTTTCGCCGTAAGGAAGAACACCTTGTCCAGTTGCTGCGGCGCCAGCGCCTTGATCATCGGGAACAAGGTGCCCAGGGTCTTGCCGATGCCCGTGGGCGCCTGGGCCATCAGGCAGCGCCCCGTGCTGACGGCCTTGAACACCGATTCGGCCAGATGACGCTGCCCCGGTCGAAAACCGGCATGGGGAAAGGCCAGGCCCTGCGCAGCCAGATTGCGCCCTTCTCGATGGGCGACTTCCTGTTCGGCCCATTGCAGGAACTGCGCGCAATGCCGTTCGAAGAACTGTTGCAGCTCGATGGCGTCGAAAGACTCGACCAGGCAGGTCTCCTTTTCACTGACGATGTCGAAATACACCAGTGCCAGACTGATCCGCGAGAGGTGCAGTTTCCGACACATCAACCAGCCGTAGATCCTGGCCTGGGCCCAATGCAATTGGCGGTGGTTGGCCGGTTGTTTGCTCAAGTCGCCGCGGTAGGTCTTGACCTCCTCCAGGCAGTTTTGCCCGGGGTCATAGCCATCCGCCCTGCCCTTGACCGTCAAGGTTTGATACTGGCCCTCAAGGGCAATTTCGCTTTGGTAACCCTCGCTGCGCCGCGAGGCCACCGTACGGTGCCCGACGATACCTTCCAGCGCGGTCGGTGACGGTGTGAAGCGCAGGTCGAGGTCGCCGGCCTTGGCGGTGAACTCGCACAGCGCCCGCACCGCGATGCTGTAGCTCAATCGCCCTGCTCCGCCCATTGCACGTAGCACACGGCGATGGGCATCTGGTGCTCATGACAGAACTCCAGCCAGCGCAACTGGTTGTCCTGCAGGCGATCGCCCGGGCCCTTGACCTCGATCATGCGGTAGGTCTTTTGCTGCGGCCAGAACTGGATCAGGTCCGGCATGCCGGCGCGATTGGCCTTGATGTCCAGCAAGAGGCGGTTGAACCAGTGCTTGAGGTGCTCGGCCGGGAGGCAATCGAGGGCTTGCTCCAGCAACTCTTCGCTGAGCACGCTCCAGTACACGAACGGCGACTGCACGCCCCACTTGGTGGCATAACGTTCGCGGATGGTCTGCCGGTAGCGCCCGTCGTCGAGTTCGGCCAGGCAAGCCTGAAACAGTTCGGCCCGGCGGACATGGAAGTCTTCGCTGAGCAAATCCACCGGCCCGCGCTGGAACGGGTGAAAAAACGCCCCCGGCAAAGGAGCGAAGATCGCGGGCCAACACAGCAGGCCAAACAATGAATTGACCAGGCTGTTTTCCACGTAGTGCACCGGCGCCGAATCTTGCGCCAGATGCGCCT
This sequence comes from Pseudomonas sp. GW821-FHT12A04, assembly GCF_058807755.1. Classification (NCBI taxonomy): domain Bacteria; kingdom Pseudomonadati; phylum Pseudomonadota; class Gammaproteobacteria; order Pseudomonadales; family Pseudomonadaceae; genus Pseudomonas; species Pseudomonas sp. GW821-FHT12A04. Next base: position 141,394 of record NZ_JBXAQZ010000003.1, on the reverse strand, counting down.
GAACATAGAACTCGACCGATAATGCCGGGTCTGTCCTGGGCAATTGCAGGTCCAGGCGCTGCATTTCCCGAGGCGCTGCCCGCTTGATGGGCGGCCCGCCGAGCTTGCGCCGCAGACGTGGCAGGACGCGGAGCAACTGTTGGTGTTCCGCGGCGCTTTGCGGTGCCTGTTCGGCCTGCACGGCCAGGTCCATCGCCTGTTCAAACTGGCCGCTGCGTTCCAGCACGCGAATGAGCCGCGCACGCGCGCCGGGAAAAGCGCATTCGCGGTACAGGTTCAGGGCCATGGAGAAATCGGCGATGCGTTCGCAGTACTGGGCCATCTGGAACAGCAGCTTGCCGCGCCGGCGCTGCAACCACGGATTGTCCAGCGCCAGGCCCTTGATCCGCTCGGCCACCTCTTCCAGCGCTTCACCGGCCTCGAATTGTTGCTGGTATGCGTGCAGGAGGACGCAGGCATCCACGTCTTCGCGGCTGCGCAAGCCACGGGACTCGGCACAGAATTCGACTTTTTCGTAGGTGTAGATACCGAGGTCGGCCAATACGAACTCCGACCAGTCCTGATACAGGTTGCCGAAAAACATCAGGCGCAGGCGATCGCACAATTGCATGATGGTCAGGCTGAACAGACGCTCGTCCAGGCTCGGACACCAGTCGTTGAAGCTTTGCACCTGGGGAAACTGCTCGCACAGCGCCGGCAACCAATCGGCTTTCCTGCCTTTGGGTTGATCGATGACCGGGCCAAAGGCCTGGAGGATTTCTGCCTTGAGCAGCACCTCGAACAGTTCGTCGATGGCGATGGGCATTTGCCCTTCGACCCAACGCAGCTCGAGCAGCGGGCCGGCGGCGGTGCCGATATCGCCGATTTCGTCGTAATGCAGCTTGCTCGCCCTGAAATGAACGCCTTTGCGCATCACCATTCTGACCAGCAGCGCCTGCGATTCACGGGGCAACCGCTTAAACTCATGTGTGAAGCGCTGCTCTTCGACGCTCAACAAATCGCTTGAGCGCTGCTCAAGCCAATCAAGCACTTGCATGAAGTTGTTCAAGTAGTAGAACGGATCGTCGAGGGGATTTGCAGTCACAGGGAAATGGGCCATGGCGAGCGAATACTGGTTATGCGTACAGATACCAGTTCCGCCCTGCGCGGCGCAATCGGAAAAGGATAAATGGCGGCGCTGTACGGTATTTTTTCCGGGCAGTAGAACTTTCTGCCCCCGGGCGGCACCAACCGCCAGAGAGAAACGGTGACAGCCTCGAGCTGATGGTGCTGCTTCAAAACGTACGGGAGGTGATTATGGACATCAAGACATTGGGCTTGCCCTTGGCGGCGGCGGCCCTGCTGATGCTGGCCGGTTGCTCGACGCCAACGGTGGTGACCCTGCAGAACGGCACCCAGTATTTGACCAAGGACATGCCGGAAACCAAGACAAAGGATGGCTTCTTCGAGTTCGAAGATATTTCCGGGGCGAAAGTGAAAGTCAAGGCTGATGAAGTGGCCACGATTCGCAGGGAAGACTGAATTTCGCGTTATCGTTCATCGCGGGAAAGCCCGCTCCCACAGGGTATGCGCCAACCTTGCGGGAGCGGGCCTGGTCCGGGCGGCGCTCCGACGAAGAGGCCCTTACCGGCGCCAACTCACCATCAGGCGATCACAAACCCCGCACCCGACAAACTGTCCAGCCCGACCCCGACCAATGTCACTGAATCATTGCCAAACGTCAGCACGGTATCCTGCCCCACCACGGTGGCATGGTCCCGGAAGTCGTCGGCCGGCGTAACACCCTGTACCCCGAGAAACACCAGTTTGTCGTTCGACTGATAGCCCAACACCCGGTCGTGACCAAACGCGCCGTTGAACAGGAACGTATCGATCCCGCCCCCCGATTCCAGCAGGTCGTTGCCGGCCCCGCCGATCAAGACGTCGTTGCCCTTGCCTGCGATCAAATGATCGTTGCCGTCGAGACCGAACAACCAATCGCCGACCGCCTGCGCCTTGAGCGTATCGTTCCCCATGCCCCCCTTTATCGACGACTCGTACCGGGTCAGCTGGTTGCCGTCCGCCAGCCCGTTTGCGGTGACGCTGTGGGTCACGTCATCCTTGACCAGCCCCCATAAAAAGCCCGGCTCCTTGCTCATGATGCTGCCGATGTCACGGGTGATACTGATGCCGTCATTGGCATCGCGGATGTACAGGTTGCCGGCGCCGTCGTTGGCAAAGTCGAAGTTTTTCACCGACTGCTGCAAGTCGAGCACGTTGTGCCCGTTGCCGCCCAAAAGGACGTTGTAGCCACCGGCATCACGGAAGGTGTCGTTGCCGTCGCGGCCTTCCAGATAGTCGTTGCCCTTGCCGCCCTGGATCAGGTCGTTGCCGTCACTGCCGATAATGAAAGTGCTGCCTTTGTGGATGTCGGCATTGCGGTTCAGGTCCTGGACCCAGGTGTTGGCCCGCGCCGGGTCCGAGAGGTTGGCAACAACAATGGTCGAGTCTTTGCTGGTGAGGTCGTAGAACCGTGACTCCAGCACCCGGGTCATGCCGTCGCCATAACCGGTCGGCAAGTGGGAAATCCAGGTCGGAATGTTGAGGATGGAAAACGGCAGCAGATTCCATGCGGTCGACGCGTAGTGGTCATTGAAGCTGACAATGTTGTTGGTGGCCGAGGCTTGATCGGCATCGTGCACACCGACCGATGCCAGGTTGAACGCCGAACCGTCCAGCGCGCGGAACACTGGATCGTTTTCATAGCCGACGTTCAGCACTTTGTCGCTGCTGCCTTGAGTTGGCGAGGCGTACGCAATGTAGTTGGAATCCTGGAAGAAACCGCCCCATTTTTCGCGGCTCAAATCCGCCAGGCTATTGACTGCCAGCCCGCCGAGACTGTGACCACTGACCAGCACGTCATTACCGGACAACCCGTTGGCCCGGGCAAAAGCCGCGACGTCGGCGAGCAGCTTGCCGAACGCTTCACCCACATAGTTTTTCGCGTAATCCTGTGGACCCAATGCCGCCAACAGGTCATTGATGACATCGCCGATGGAGTCACTGATCTGGCTTTCACGAGGGCCACTGGTGCCGCGAAAGGCGATGCCGATTTCCGTGAGGTGCCCTTGGGCGTCGTATTTACCGAGGATTTCCACCTGGGCGCTGGTATAGCCGGCCTTTTCACCGAAGAAGGTTCCCCGTGCATCGACTTTGCCGTCATAACCCAGCTGCGCGGCGGTGATGGGTGTCCAACCGGCTTTCTGTACCGCGTCCAGTGCGGCCTTTTCCGAATCGGGGTTCCAGGGGATACCGGGAATCACCCCTTGGGAGTCGGTGCCGCCAATCAGCGCGGTCACCAACGTTGCCGGCAGGCCCACGCCGAAACCGTTGTGCTGGTAACCGGTGGCAAAGCCGTTGTCGAGGTTGTGATAGGAGTACAGCGTGATTGCCATCGCGTCGGTGAACAACGCTTTGGCGTCTTCTGTACCAAGGTTCTTGTAGTCGTACACACCCATGGGTATTGCCTCTCTCTTTGTTGGAATTGTCAGAGATAGCTCACAGCCGGGACACCTCGATCGCGAGATGCCCGGAGCCTCCAGTGCTGTTACAAAAATCTGTCAGGCAAACACAAAACCGGAAGTCGACAGGTTATCCAGCCCCACCCCGACCAGGGTCACGGAAAAGTCGCCAACCTTCAGCACCGTGTCTTGACCGGCCTGGGAGACATGCTGTCGGTAGTCATAGCCCTGCCCCGCGTCTTCAACGCCCATGAACACCAGGGTGTCACTGCCTTGGTAGCCATTGATCGCATCAAATCCGAAAGCGCCGCTGAACAGGAAGGTATTGCTGCCGTCCCCGGTGGAATGCATCACGTCGTTGCCGTTGCCGCCGACGAAGGTCACGTGGCCCTTGTCGCTGCGCAATACGTCATCGCCGCCGTTGCCGAACAGCCAGTCGCCCTGGGCGTCGGCCAACAGCGTATTACCGAGGGCATCGCCGTTGAGCGAATGACTGTAGCGGGTCAGTTCGTTGCCGTTGAGCAGGCCGTTGCCGGTGACGGTCCAGGTGATGTCCCTGGTGCTCCACCATGATCCGGACTCCTGGCTCACCAGCGCGCCGATGTCCCGGGTCATGCTGATGCCGCCATAGGCGTCACGCACGAACAGCGTGCCATCGCCATCGTTGGCGAAGCTGAAGTTCTGCAGTGGCTTGAGCAGTTCGAACGTGTTGTTGCCCTTGCCGCCCAAAAGTATGTTGAAGCCGCCGTCGTCGCGGAAACGGTCGTTGCCGTCCCGGCCTTCGATGAAGTCATTGCCGGCGCCGCCCTTGAGCCAATCGGCGCTGTCGGTGCCGATGATAAACGTGCTGCCCGTGTGCGGCTCGCCACTGCGCCCGAGGTCCTCGACCCAGGTGGCGCCGCGAGACGACGCCGACAGGTTGGAGACGATCAGGGTCGAATCCTTCCCGGTCAGGTCATAGAAGGCAGAGTCGATCACCCGGTTCAGTCCGTCGGCGTAACCCGGCGATCCATGGGCCGACCAGTTCAGCGGGTTGAGAATGCTGAAGGGCACCAGGTTCTGCGCGGTGGAGGCGTACTGGTCATTGAAGTTGACGACGTTGTTGGTCGCTGAATCCTGATGACCATCGTGCTTGCCCAGTGAGCCACTGCTGAAGGTAGTGCCGTCGAGCACCCGAAACACCGGGTCGTTCTCATAACCGATGTTGAGCACATTGTTGCCGGTGGCGCTTTGGGTTGGCGAAGCGAAGGCGATGTAGTTGGCGTCCTTGAAGAAACCGCCCCAGTCATTGCCACTCAACTCCGCCAGGCTGTTGACCCCCAAACCGCCAAGGCTATGCCCGCTGACCACAACGTCCCTGGCACTCAGGCCGTGGGCGATGGCGAATGCAGCGACGTTCTTGAGCAGGCTGTCGAAAGCGTTTTTCGCGTAGTTGCTCGCATAATCCACCGGGCCGACTGCGGCCAACAGGTTGTTTTTCATGTCGCCGAAGGTGTCGCTGTACCCCAGGCCACCGGTGCCACGGAAGGCGATGCCCAGGCCGATCAGGTTCCCGGCCCCGTCGTATTTACCGAGGATTTCGGCTTCGGCGCTGGTGAAGCCGTCCTTCTCGCCATAGAAGGTACCTTGGGTGCCAACCTTGCCCTGATAGCCCAGGCGGTCGCCGGGAGTGGCTGGCCGGTAGGCGTATACGCGTACAGCGCCAGCGCGATCGCGTCGGAGTACAACGCCTTGCCGGCCTCACTGCCGGCATTTTTGTAATCAAACAGTCCCATTTTCTTGCTTCCTTTGCGTCAAATCAGAACTGCCAGTCCAGGGTCAGGCCCACACCATGGTCTTTTTCCCGGGAGCCGAGCAGTCCGTTGTAGTCCAGGTTCAAACGGGTATCGCGTCCCAGCGCCCAGCCGGCCCGGGCACCGACCACCGCGGCATTGCGGTCCATGGACACGCTTTGCACGCTGAACGCGGTGTTGCCATTGACGAAGGCCAGGTGGTCTTCGGAACGGGTGTTGCCCAGGTTGTGCTGCCAGCCGAGCGTGCCGGACAGTTCCAGTTGTTGCTGATCGGACAGCGCAATGGCTTTGCTCACCCGCAGGCCAAGGGTCGAGAGCACCGCGTCGCGGTTGTTTTCACCGCCCTTGAGTGCGGCGGCGTCACCTTTTTCGCTGAAGCTGTCGCTGTTCAGGTGCACGTAAGCCAGGTTGACGAACGGCTCCAGTGCCAGCGGTTGCAGGTCCAGGCGATACGCCGCTTCGGTGAACAGTTGCGCGGTGGTCGCATCGCGTTTGGATTTCTGCTTGCCGCTGACGTCACCGAATTGCAGGTCGCGTTTGACGTCGATGCGATGCCAGCTGTAAGCACCGCCGACGCTCAGGCGCAGCGCGTCGATTTCGTGGCCCAGGTAGGCGCCCAAGTGGTAGCTGTCGACCGATGCCGACGAGTGCGTGCCATCGCCCATGCTCAACGAGCTGTCGCTATAACCGGTAACGAAACCCAGTCGTGTGTCTTCAGTGATCAAGCCATCGACGCCGGCCAGCAGCCCGCCGATGGAGCTGTTGGAACTGGCGTTGTCATTCCCGCCATCGCTCTTGCCCCAGGCGCCGAGCACTTTGAGCCAGGCATTGCTGCGGTCATCGGTCGGTGCGCTGGCGTCGAACAGATCACGCTCGCGCAGACGTTCGCCGACCGCATCGCGCAGGTAGCGGCTGTCGTTGATCAGCAGCGTGCCGATCGCCGGATGAATCTCACCGGACAGTTGCTGGAACGCTTGTTGCGCGACAGCGGCGGTCGGCGACAACAGCAGGGTTTCGTAGAGCCGATTGCCGGTGCCCAGTTGCTCGGCGGCAGCGGCCACGGCCCGTTGATTCGGGGTCAGGCCTACACTGGTGAAAGATGTCGCATTGCGCTCCACCGCCAGTTGAATGCTGTCCGTCGTGTAACCGAGGGTGCCACCGATAAACAGGTAGTCCGGCAACACCGCCCCGAAACGCCCTTCGATCCCGCCAGCGGCTTGCAGGATGTTGTACTGATTGCCCAGCAGGGTTTTCGCCTCGCCGGTGGTCAGCAGCGTTGGACTGTTTTCCAGGGTCAGGCTGACCGTTGCGCCTTCGATGGTGGCTGTGCCGCCGGCAATGATCTGGTCGCTGCGGGTGGGCGACACCTCTACGGCGTAGGTCGAGCCGGGCTCGAAGGTCATGTCGCCCGTCACCTGCAAGGTGCCGATGGAGTTGCCGGGCGCCACGGTACCGCCGCTTTTCGCAGTCAGTGCCGCGATACTGCCGTTACCACCGAGGATGCCATTGTCATTGACGGTGACGGCCGATAGCAGCGAACCGTTGACGGCCAATCGGCCCTGATTGACCAGGGTCTGGCCGGTGTAGGTGTTGGCTCCGGTCAGCACCAGCGTGCCGATGCCCTGCTTGGTCAGGCCGCCGTGGCCGGATATGTCGTTGCGCCAGACGTCGAGCCCGCAGTGCACGTCGTTGCACACACGCTCGGTAGGTTTGCCGGCGTCGATGATCGCGCCGATACCCGGCAAGTCCGCGACAAACTGACTGGAGCCGTAGGCGCCGTCGATGCGGAACTCTTCGGGAATGTCCTGCTCGGTGACGAGCATCGCCGGGCCGTCGATGCCTTTGCGCAGGTTGATCATGCCCCAGCCATACAGCGAATCGACGCCGGGTGCGCCGAGGTCGGTGGCGGTGGTACGCAGCACGCTGGCGACTTGTGCGCCGGTCATGTACGGGAAGCGTTCCATCAACACCGCCACCGAGCCGGCAACGTGCGGTGCCGCCATGGAGGTGCCGTTGTAATTGGCGTAGCCGGTAGTCAGGTCAGCGGCATCGGTGCCGCTGATGATCGAACTGTAGATCCGGCTGCCTGGCGCCGACACGCAGAAACTCGCGGTGTAGCCGCAGCGCGACGAGAAGGTGCTGATGTTGTAGGGGGCGGGACTGTTGGTGTCCGGGTTCTTCTGCAAGGCCGCGACGGTCATCCAGTTCGGCGCGATCTCGGGGACGAAATAACCGAGGCCGGCGATGGCGTCCGGGTTGTTGAGGTTGTAGTCGTTACCGGCGGCGAAAATCGTCACGATGCCGCTGCGGGCCGCCGCGATGGCGCCGTCGTAGGCACCGCCGGGTTTGGTCCCCAGCAAGGTCCGGATCTCGTTGAACTGCAGTTGTGCATCCTGCACGGTGAAGTGCGGATACGCCGGGTCCCGACCGCCGAGGTCGAAGCGGTCGGTGATGCCGATGCCCCAGCTATTGTTGATGATCCGCGCGCCGCTGGCGATCAGGGCGTCCCAACCGGCCTTGTACACCGCGCCGTCGTTGCCGCGTACGATACCGTCTTCCGGGCCCGGGTCGCCGTTGTCGGCGCTGATGATCTGTGCACCAAAGGCGACGCCGTGCATCGGTCCGCCATCGCGGCTGCCGGCGGCGATCCCGCCAACGTGGGTGCCGTGGGCACCGAGTTTGCCGTTGGAGCCCACCGAGGGCGAACCGTCATAGAGAAAGGCGTCCCCGACCTTGACCGGAATGTACGGGTCGGTGTACTCGCGGATGCCGCTGGTCACCAGCGTGATGACCTTATTGGCTCCGGAAAACTCCGGGTGCAAGGCGTATACCGGTTGGTCGAAGATCCCCAGCTTCACGCCTTTGCCGGTGTAACCGGCCGCATAGGCATCCTGCGCGTTGATCGCCCCCAGGCCCCAGTCAGCGCTGAACTCTGTGCTGCGCCAGCTTTCGGGATCGCCTGTCCTGCCGTTTTCCACGTAGGGTGCCGCGTGTGCGGTGCCCAGTGTGGCCAACACGCAGAGCACGGCTAGATTGTTGTACTTGTTATTCATCGAGCTACCTTCCTTAGTTGTGTTGCCAAAATCCTTGTTGTTAGAAGCCTTGCCTCAATTCCTCTTGGTTAAAACGCGCCACTACAGAGGCTGCGGTGTTCAGTTCCTCAACAGACAGGCATTTTTTGAGTCCTCTCCATACTGTTTTTAATAGCTACTGCACCCTCGGTCCCTGGCCGAAGGCCTCATCCACCTTGGCCAGGTCCTGCTCGCTCAAGGTCCCGGCGTAGAAATGCAACCGGGTCCAGGCCATCAGATAGTCGTAGCGGGCCTGGGCCAGATCCCGGCGGGTGGTAAACAGTTGTTGCTCGGCATTGAGCGCATCGAGGTTGACCCGCTCACCGCCCAGAATGCTTTGCCTGGTCGAGACCACCAGCGCTTCGGCGGAGACCAGGGCCTTCTGATAGGCACGCAGCTTGCTCACCCCTGTCAGGCAGGCGCTGAACTGCCGTCGCAATTCGATCAGGGTTTCCCGGGTTTTGCCGTCCAGTTCGTACTCGGCCTGTTCCATCGCACGGCTTGCCTGGCGGGTCGATGCAGAAACACCACCGCCGGCGTACAGCGGCACATTGATTTCGATGCCGATGGTGTTGGTGTCGTAGCGCTGGTTGTAGGTATTGCCGCTTTCCGATTCATTCTGACGCACCGTGGCGTAGGCGCTGACCTTGGGCAGGTGCCCGGCCCGGTTGCGCTCGACCTCGTAGCGCGCCACTTCAAGCGCCTGGCGCTGGGAAGCCAGGTTGGGGTTGTTGGCCACGGCCATCTCATGCCAGGTGTCGTAATTGGCCGGCTGCAGGGTGAAGGTCTGGAAGTTTTGATCCAGTGGTGCAAGGTCGGCAATGTCGATCGCCGGCACACCGATCAGCGCGCCGAGTTCGCGCAGAGATGCATCCTGTTCATTACGTGCTTCGATTTCTTCGGCGGTGGCCAGCTCATAGCGCGATTCGGCTTCGAGAATGTCCGTGCGAGTACCTTCGCCCTGGCGAAACATCTGCTCGTTCTGCTGGAACTGCTGCTCGAAAGCTTTCTTCTTGGCCAGGGCGATATCGATCTGGTCCTGGGCGAACAACGCCTTGGTGTAGTTTTCCAGCACCCGCACCAGCAATTGCTGGCTCTTGCCACGAAAATTTTCGTCGGAAAACAGCGATTGCGCGACGCCCTTGCGATAAGCCGCGTAGGCCTCGTAGTCGAGCAACGGCTGTTGCAAGGTGAGGCTGGAACCGTAACTGCTGTAGTTGCGGTCATCGCTCTGGTTTTGCCCGCGCTCGTTGAGGTAGGTAGCCTTGGAGCTGTTCCTGCCCTTGTTGTAGTTGTAACCCAGTCTTGGCAACAACCCGGCGCGGCCGATGGCACGGTTCTCAAGGCCTGCATCGCGTTCCTTGATGGCGCCGAGGAATACCGGATCATTGTGCAGTGCCTGTTCATAGATCTCGAACGGTCCCATGGCCGCCACGGCCTGGTTGCCCGCGAACAACATCAACGCCGCCCCGAGCATCGAAAGCTTTTTCATACAGCCGAACATCCTTATTCCTCGGTCAACGCGGAGCCTGCCCGGTCGAGCAGCGGTTTGAACAAATAATTGAGGAGCGAACGCTCACCGGTACGCACGAACATTTCCGCCGGCATACCGGGCTTGATCACCAGGCCATTGAGTTTCTCCATGGCCTGGTCACTGACGCTGCTGCGCAGCACGTAGTACGGTGCGCCGGTTTTCTCATCGAGCAACTGGTCGGCGGAGACCAGGCTGACTTCACCTGGTACTCGCGGGGTGCGGCTCTGGTTGAAGGCGGTGAACAGGATATCCACCGGCAGGTGCGTACCGACCTTGTCGATAAGGTTGACCGGCAGGTGCCCTTCCACTTCCAGGCGCGTGTCCTGAGGCACGATCTCCAGCAGGTTGTCGCCCTGGCGCACCACCGCGCCTACCGTGTGTACACCCAGATTGACCGCAATGCCGTCAGCCGTGGCGATGATCTCGCTGTGCTGCAGATCGAACCCGGCGGAGGTCAACTGTTCCTCCAGCGTCACGCTTTTGAGCTGCGCTTCGGCCAGTTGGGTGCGTACTTCTTTCTGGTACTCCTCGATATGCTGTTGCAACTTCAAGCGGGACTCGACAATGCCCTGCTCCACCCGACCGCTTTCGCCGAGGTTTTCGGCCAACTGCTGTTGCACTTGCGACAGTTGCCGCTGGTACTCCATCAACCGATTGCGCGGGATGTAGCCGTTTTCCGCCAGTGGCGTCAGATTGTTTAGCTGTTGTTGCAGGGAATCGGCCTGAGCGCTCAAGTCGGTACGGGCACGGCGCATGCCGGCCAGTTGCGCGCCGGCGCCTTCGATGCTGGCGCGCAACGCGGCCTGCTCGCGGGCGAAGGCATCGCGACGACTGCTGAACAACTGGCGCTGGCCTTCGAGCACCAACGCCAGACGCGGGTCGGGATCATTGCTTAGCTCGGCGGGGAAATTCACCTGCTTGAGGTTGTCCCGCTCGCTTTGCCAACGGGCAAGGCTGGCCCAGGCCATGCGGTACTGCGCTTGCAACGATTGCACGTCCGCGGCGACCTGGGTCTGGTCGAGCCGGAACAACGGCTGGCCCTGTTTCACCCGCTGGCCTTCGCTCACCAGAATCTGGCTGACCACGCCGTTGCTCATCGACTGCACGGCCTTGCGCTTGCCCGAAACCACCACTGTGCCCTGTACTGGTATGCCTTGATCGAGGGGGGCCAGGCTGGCCCAGGTGAAGAAACTGCCAGCGCCGACAATCGCCAGTATCCAACCCAGGCGAGCGAAGTAACGCGCATCGCGTTCAGGCTGTCCAGCCAGGTAGTCGTGCTCCATCGTCGCTTCGTTTTGAGGGTTTACCTGCCTGCGGCTCATACGCCCGAACTCCTTGTCGCGGGCTGAGACTTCCAGCTCATGCTGAGCCCGCCCGGCGCTTGCGCGGTTTTTTCATGTTGTGCTTGCTGAGCCCCCGAGAGTGCCTTGAGCACGTCCTGGCTCGGACCGAACGCCTGCAAGCGGCCTTCGTTGAGCACCAGCAACTTGTCCGCCTGGGCCAGCGCGGAAGAACGATGGGTCACCAGAATCACACTGGTGCCCTGGGCCTTCATTTGCGCAATCGCGCTGGCCAACGCCGCTTCACCCACGGTGTCGAGGTTGGAGTTCGGCTCATCCAGCACCACCAGGCGCGGCTGGCCGTACAGCGCACGGGCCAGGGCCACCCGTTGTTTCTGCCCGCCGGAAAGGCCACTACCGTCTTCGCCGAGCACGGTGTCGTACCCTTGCGGCAGGCGCAGGATCAGTTCATGCACCCCGGCCTGCTGTGCGGCGGCCACGACGCTCTGTGGATCGGCCTCGCGGAAACGCGCGATGTTTTGCGCGATGCTGCCGCTGAACAACTCGATGTCCTGCGGCAGGTAACCGATGTAAGGCCCGAGGTCGTCGCGGTTCCAGCGATGGATGTCCGCACCGTCGAGCCGCACCGTACCACCGAGCGTCGGCCAGACACCCACCAGTACCCGTGCCAGTGTCGATTTACCGGAACCGGAAGCACCGAGCACGCCCATAACCTCACCCGCTGCGAGGCTGAAACTGACCAGGTGCAGGGTCGCCGCCCGTTGCCCCGGAGGCGCCGCGCTAACCTGCTCAAAGGTGATCTGGCCCTTCGGCGCCGGCAGCGCCATGGCCTCGTCGCCCGACGGGAAGGCTTGCAGCAAGGCGTCGAGACGGCGGTAAGCCAGCTTGGCGCCGCTCCATTGTTTCCATACGGCGATCAACTGATCGATAGGACTCAGCACACGGCCCATCAGGATCGAACCGGCGATCATCATTCCGGCGGTCATGTCACCCTTGATCACCAGCAATGCGCCAAGGCCCAGCACCAACGATTGCAGGCACAGGCGCAGGGTTTTGCTCAAGGAACTGATGACGGCGCCCGTGTCGCTGGCCTGGTTTTGCAGGCCGAGGAACCGTGAATGCACCTGAAACCAGCGATTGCGCAACGCCCCCAGCATACCCATGGCCTGAATGGTTTCGGCGTTATGCAAATGGCTGGTGGCCAATTGGCTGGATTGCTGGGAACACGCGGCGGCTTCGCCCAACGGTTTTTTGGTCATGGACTCATTCAGCCAGGCCAGCGCAATCAGCAGCAGAGCCCCCGCCGTGGCAAAAACGCCGAGCCAGATGTTGAACAAATAAATCACCAACAGGTACACCGGGAACCACGGCGCATCGAAAAACGCGAACAACGCCGGGCCGGTGACGAACTGGCGAATATGTGTCAGATCCCCCAGCGCCTGTCCCGCATTGCCTTCGCCTTTGAACAGGTTGCGCTCGAACGCCGCCCGATAGACCCGCAGATTGAACCGTCGCTCCAACTGACTGCCAATACGGATGACGATGAAACTGCGGACAGCTTCCAGCAAACCGATAAAGGCAAAGAACCCGACAATCATCAGCGACAACATGACCAGTGTTGTTTCATTCTGCGAAGACAGTACCCGGTCATAGACTTGCAGCATGTAGATAGAGGGCGCCAACATCAGAATGTTGATCAGGGCGGTAAAACAACCGACGCTGATCAAGATGCTCTTATAGTCCCCCAGTGCCTTTATTAATGGTGCGGTGGCTGGGGCCTTCGCCATCTTCATTGGTTATTCCTGAGCTGATATTTATCGCCACGCGCGGGCGAGGTTCCAGTTAACTGTCCGCACACGGTCGAGACATTGTTTGCCCGTTATCGTTTACAAATAACGAACAATGTTTTGTGATCGATAAAGTGCCGGGGGATTGCGCTTGACTGCTTTTGCGGCTAACGCGTCGGCCGCTTGAGGGTAATGATCCGACCCGACTGCAAAGTACCTTGATAAAGCCCTTCGAACTGACGGTTGAAAAACAGGATTTTTGAGCCTTCCTTGCCGGTGATTGCAATGCCGTCCGGTTCGGGAAACCAGCCGATCACCTGCTCCCCAAGCCAGGCGGTGAAACAGTCCGCGCCAGCACCCAGGGTTTGATTTGGCTGAAAGTCGATCAAGCATTCATTCGAAGCAACGAGCGGTGATTTGTCCGTGTCTTGCGCGGCTCTTAGCGTAGCCAGCCAATTGCCAGCCAACTCTGACGGATCCGCCAGTTTCAGACTGCTTGCCATGGTTTCCTCTCCAAAAAACATCATCAACGCTGCCAGTAGCCACGCGCTTGTCTTGCGGGAAAAGACGCTGTGCGTCATAGGTTCTTGTACTCCGGGCCGCAACCCTGCTTACGGTAAGAGAGCAGCGCATCGGGCGCCGCCCTCCTTGTTCACCTCACATCAAGCCACGATGTCCGAGTACGCCGCCTGGCCCACGGTACTGACCAGGAAATCAGCCGCGCCATGCCCCGAGAAGTCGATCGACAACAAACTGTTGCCGCCCGAGGTGCTGAGCACCGCATCGCCCACCGCCCCGGTGAAGGCGCTGACAAAGTGCAGGCCCGCGCCGTTGGTGATGCCGGTCAGGTCGATCTTGTCCAGACCGCTGACAAAGTCGAGGATCTGGTCGACCGTACCTGGCCTGGAGTCACTGCTGGCCGCAAACACGAAGGTGTCCGAACCTGCGCCGCCCCACAGTTTGTCCGCGCCGCCAGCGCCGTAAAGGATGTCGTTGCCGGCACCGCCTTTGAGCTCGTTGGACACGTTGTTACCGATCAGCAAGTCGTTGCCCGAACCGCCAATGGCGTTCTCGACGGTGACACCCTTGGCGATGGAGACGTTACCCACCAAGCCGCCGACGTCCGAGAACGACGTTTCATTGAGGTTGATCTTCTGGTTCTGGGTAAACCCGGAAAAGTCCAGGGTGTCCTTGCCGCCTGCATCCCAGACCGAAAACACCACCTTGTCCGCCGAAGAAGACGCGCCAAGGAAGTCGCGACCGGCGTTGGAGTTGAAACCGTAGGTAGTGTCGCCGGTGCGAGTGGTGGTGTTGGCACCGTAGAGCTGCTGAATGGCAGCGATATCGTCAATCAGCGGGCCGGACGCGTAGGCTTCGACGCCGCCCTTGCTGAAGTTCTGACTGGTATTGCTTTCACTCCAGTAGCTCATGACGCTGTAGCCGCGGGTGTCTTGCCCATAGGACGCGTCATTGTAGGTCGGTGCACCCTCGCCGGCGTTGTAGTCGCCGGGGTGGGCCAGGCCCAGGGAGTGGCCGATTTCGTGGGTCAGGGTTTGCCGGCCATAGTTGTTCAGGTCCGGGGTCTTGTTGGGCGTGTAACTGCTGTTGATCAGGTACCAGGAAGTCCCGTCGTAACCGGCCCCGGTACCAGGCAGGTAGGCAAACGCAGCCGCACCGTCCTGACCGCCGCTGTAGTTGCCGAAGGTCATGTGGCCATCGCCGCCGCTGGCCTTGTCAGTGAAGGTAACATTGGCCACGTCGGCCCAGGATTGCATGGCGAGCACGGCCTGGGCTTTCTGCTGCGCGCTGAACTGACTGAATCCGGTAATCCCGTGCTTGTACATCGTGCTGGACGATGCCGAAGTCAGGAAGGTATAGGTCAGCTCTATTTTGCCGCTACCATCCTTGTCCTGGTAAGCAGCGCCGTCGCGCAGCAATTGGTTGGCTGCCTGATCGACGGAGAACGACGGTTTGCCATTGACCGTGAGGTTGCCGCCCCGATCATACTGATGGCTGAAACTATTGATCTGATTGAATGCAGAACTGCTTGCCGCCAATGCTGACAGTGGCAGCAGCACCTGTTCGGCGGAATCAATAGCGTGATCTTTTACTTTCGACATAAACACACTTCCTTGTTTAGCTATGGAACAGTTTTTGTCAGATAAAGACGATCCCTGGCGAGATCGTCCTATCACTCGCCCAATGAAGGCGTAGGAAAACTGACACAATTAGAAATCAAACGTCCACTACTTTTTTGACGTCAAATTTGCGCATTCAGGAATGTGCCCGTAAACAGTGGGCGTACTGAGAAAGTATTGAGTTAAAAAAATATTAGACGGGAGTTATTGTCGGACAATCGACAATTTAATTATTAAATATAGGTAAATTTCCGGGCACTCGAATCGTCGGACTATTTATGTTTAATCTGTTAAACATTTCAATGAAGTGATCACCTCTGAATACCGGGTTATCGTTCTTCGCGAGCAGGCAACGAATGACCATCAGGCAATAACCATTTCAGCTCCGCAAAGGCTGCACAACCGGCGTTGTCGCCCCACTGGAACCCTCCCCGGTGTGGCAGGTTTTGCACACTGCCTTAAACTGCGATACAGCCCATGAACGAATGACGGTGCAAGGGTTCGATGGATTGCCTTACACCACGGGCCTCACGAAATGATCCGGGTGAAGCCGACATGAAAATGGTCACGCCTCTTTTGGCCGCTCTCATCGCCGCCAGCGCGTGTGCGGTAATGAGCATTTGTGCGAATGCCGGGACGACTACGGTCCTGGCAACCAGCTTCGACTGCGCCAGGGCCAGCGCATCCGTCGAGAAGCTGATCTGTCGCGACCCACAGCTGAAGCGGATGGAGATTGAACTGACACGCCTTTATCGCCTGGCGCTCACGGACGATCATTCGGTACCGCGCCCCGACAAGGTCGAGATCGAACAGCGCTTCTGGGTCGACGCGCGAAATCAATGTGCCACCAAGGCAGAGCCCAAGGCCTGCACGATCCGCAGTTATGCCGAACGCGCACACCAGCTTCGCCAGGGTTCGGCCATTGCGAGGACCAAGGATCCAAGCAGGCTCACCGATGGCCCCGTAGCCTTTCGTTGCGCAGGATTGAACGCGTTGATTGCCGCTACTTTCTTCAATGTCGAGCCGCGTGTGGTGTACCTGAAATGGGCGAATACCTCTGCCACCCTTATCCAGGTACCGAACGATTATGCAAGCCAATACAACGGCAAGGATTTGCGGGGTAGCTACGGCTTTTGGCAAACCGGTAACGAGGCCCTGTTACAGATCCCGGGCTCGGGGCAAATGCGTTGTTCGCTCGAGCCAGTTGGCTGATGGCGCATCGGGACATCCTTTCCCGGTGGCCTGATGCAGCTTGTCAGCTGCCGGTGCGGATCTTGTTCCAGACCCGGGTACGCACCCGGTCGATGTTCAGTGGCATGGCTTCCAGCGCAAACAGCTTGCCCATCATTTCAGGACTTGGGTAAACCTTGGTGTCGTTCTTGATCGCAGGGTCGATCAGGCTGTCGGCTTTTTCGTTGCCATTGGCGTAATGCACGTAGTTGCTGACGCTGGCCATGACGTCCGGGCGCAGCAGGTAGTCCATAAAGGCGTAGCCGGCCTTGTCGTCCGGAGCGTCGGCCGGCATCGCGACCATATCGAACCAGATCGCTGCGCCTTCCTTGGGAATCGAGTAGCCGATGTCGATGCCATTGTTGGCTTCCCTGGCGCGGTTTTCCGCTTGCAGGATGTCGCCGGAGAAACCGACCGCGACGCAGATGTCGCCATTGGCCAGATCACTGGTGTACTTGGACGAGTGGAAATAGCTGACATACGGCCGCACCTTCATCAGCAGGGCTTCGGCCTTTTTGTAGTCTTCCGGGTTCTTGCTGTGATGCGGCAAACCGAGGTAGTTCAACGCGGCCGGCAGCAGTTCGGGGCCGTTGTCGAGGATGGCCACGCCGCACTTCTGCAACTTCTGCATGTTCTCGGGCTTGAAGATCAGGTCCCAGGAATCCACCGGGGCGTTGTCGCCCAGCACCGCCTTGACCTTGGCAATGTTGTAGCCGATGCCGGTGCTGCCCCACAGGTAAGGGAAGCCGTGCTCGTTGCCCGGATCGTTAGTCTGCAATGCCTTGAGCAATACCGGGTTGAGGTTTTTCCAGTTCGGCAACTGACTCTTGTCGAGCTTCTTCAGTGCGCCGCCTTCAATCTGCCGGGCCATGAAGTGGTTGGACGGAAACACCACGTCGTAACCGGATTTTCCGGTCATCAGCTTGCCATCGAGGGTTTCGTTGCTGTCGTAGACGTCGTAGGTGAAGCCGATGCCGGTTTCTTTCTGGAAGTTTTTCGTGGTGTCTGGCGCGATGTAATCCGACCAGTTATAGATTTTGACGGTTTCGGCGGCCTGGCTGATGGATGCAACCAGCATCAGCGGAGCCAGAGTCAGGGTCTTTCGGATCATGAGCCGATTCCTGTAGAGGTTGTTGTTATTGGCAGGCAATCAAAAGATCAGCTTTCAAATTTCAAAAGCATTCAAAAAATCAAAACGTAGGTCTTGCGCACGGTTTCCTGGATGTCCCAGATACCGAGGCTATTGGCTGGCAGCATCAGCGCGTCGCCGGCCTCGATGTGCAGCGGTTCGCCGCCGTCGGGCGTGAAGGTGCAGCGGCCCTGAATGAAGTGACAGAATTCCTGGGCGACGATCTGCCGCCGCCAGCGCCCGGGGGTACATTCCCAGACACCGGTCTCGACGCCGTCGTCGCGTTCGACGCTGGTGGTCGAAGCCACGGCCACGGGAGTTCCCAGGGGTACGACGACCGGATTGGACTCGTCCAGTTTCAGGGTTGCGGTGTTCTTGAATTGCGTGATGCTCATGGGGATACCTGTCGATGTAGAGACGCTGTTTAGTGCATGAAACCTTCCATGAAACCGGCCACCCCGCTGGCCAGCCTGCGCCGCCAGGGCGCTGTGGCCGGGTTGGCCAGGGTCTGGTCCTCGTGGACAAAGCTGCGGATGATCGCGTTGTAGCCGAGCCAGCGGATCGGCTCCGGCTCCCAGGCCCGCAGTGCGTCGAGGCCGCGCTGGGGGATGACCCACGGTTGGCGTACCAGATCGGTGTCGCGCCCCAGGATCAGGTCGGCCAGCGTGCGGCCTCCCAGGTTGCTGGCGCCAACGCCCTCCCCGCCATAACCGCCCGACAGGGCAATGCCGTTGGCCCGGTCGCAAAGCATGTGTGGCTGGAAATGCCGGGACATGCCCAGGTTGCCGCCCCAGGAATGGGTGATCTGCACGTTCTTCAACTGCGGGAACAGTTCGCCGAACAGATAACGCCGCAGGTGTATTTCGTCAGCGCTCAGGTCGAAGTCGTGGCGCAGCTTGCCAGCGAACTGGTACCCGCCACGGGCGCCAAAGATCAATCGGTTGTCAGCGGTGCGTTGACCGTAGGTGACCTGGCGACTGGCCTCGCTGAATGCCTGGCCGTGACTCAGGCCGATTTCGTCCCAGATGGCCGCCGACAAGGGCTCGGTCGCGACGATCAGGCTCTGCACCGGCAACTGATAACGCCCCAATGGCGGCAGCGTCACGGAGTAGCCTTCTACCGCCGGCACCACCCAGCGACTGCGCACCGAAGCTTTGGCCGTGCGCAGACTGCCGGACTGCCAATGGGTGACCGGGCTGTTTTCGTAGATTCTGACGCCCAGGCGCTCCACCGCCCGGGCCAGCCCCCGTACCAGCCTGGCCGGGTGAATGGTCGCCACGTGCGGCGCGTAGATACCGCCGTAGGGTTTGGCGACGCGGATCTGTTGCGCCAGTTGTTCCGGGGTAAGCCAGCGATAGTGGCTGTCGTTTAGGCCCTGGCGGTGGAGATCGTCCAGATAGTGACGCAGGCTGGCCTCCTGCTCCGGATAGCGTGCGGCGCAATACAGCACCCCGCCTTTACGATAATCGCAGTCGATTCCCTCGCGTTCGAGGACAATCTCCACTTCATCCGGAATGCTGTGCAGCAAATCGTAGGAGGCGCGGCGCGCTTCGGCCGACAGTTTGGCCAGCAGGCGGTCTTCTCCCAGCAAATTGCCCATCAGCCAGCCACCATTGCGCCCCGACGCGCCGAAACCGGCGGTTTGCGCTTCGACGATGGCGATGTTCAGGTCAGGTTTGTGCTGCTTGAGGTAGTACGCGGTCCAGAGTCCGGTATAACCCGCGCCGATGATCGCCACGTCGACATCCAGGTCCCGCTCCAGCGCCGGACGCGCCATTAGCGGTTCTTCGAGCTGGTCCATCCACAAACTGATAGTGCGCCACGCCGGCATGCAAGACTCCGCCACTCAAACTTCGATGGCGTCGATCCTAGTGCGTGGGCTCAGGCGCTGTCTTGCGCGCGTGCACGCAAAGAAATTTGTTTGACGTAGGCCTTGGGGGACTGGCCGGTGTGCTGGCGGAAACAGCTGTAGAACGCCGACAGCGAATTGAATCCGGCAGCGAAGGCCAGTTCGTCGATGCGCACTGGCGGCAGGGCGGCATCCAGCGCCGCAAGCAAATGTTGCAGGCGCGCCTGGTTGACGTAGCGGTAGAAGCTCTGGCCCAGCACCTGATTCAACAGGTAGGAAATCTGGTTGCGGCTGTAGCCACACTCCTTCGCCACTCGTTGCAGATCGAGCTCCGGGTCCAGATAAGGCTGTTGGCGCTGGAAATACTGCTGCAGGTCATCGGCCATGAAGCTCAGTTGGCGAGGCGACAGGCCGAGCCGGCTGACCGCCGGGCGCTGGTTGCCGGACGTTTTGCTGCCGGGTTGTTCGTGCACCAATGAAGCATATTCATTGACCCGCCAGATCAGCCCGTCCTTGACGGTGATCGCTTCGCTGGCGCGGAACGACACCAACCCTTCACCACCGCGCAAGGTGATGCGGTACTGAATGAACGCAGTGTTGCCGTCCAGTCGAATGCGGTCGGAGTGCTCCAGCGCTTCATCCGGATCCCGGGGCATGCTACTGCGCACATATTCGCGCAATTCGGCCAGGCCCATGACCCGGTTCTGGAAAAAGTCGTTGTACTGGACTTCAGGGTGATAAAGCGCCATGACGCCATCCAGATCCCGGTGCTTCCAGCGCAAGTGATAGCGCATGACCGTCTCGCCCGTGGCCTGGGTTTGCAGCGGGCCATCTTCATCGGCGTGCATTGAACATCTCGACGGGAAAAGACCGAGCTTGCCCAACTTCCGTTTTGTCTTCAACGACTAAACCGATGATGGCTTGTGCCCGCAAATGGCCGATAAGCGTGACCTGAATCAAAAAAAGCGTTGGCAATCGCCAAACGACCTGAAAACTCCACATTGTTTTCACATCCGGATGCTACTTTTAAAAACTGTCACTGGTTGAACCAATGAAGGTTCTTCCCTCCTACCATGAGCTAACGGACGCGCTCGATAATGAAGGCGGGCAACACATGAATAAAGGGTTCAGTAAGGTTACGTTTCCAAACGCCTGCCAGCTGATGCGCTGGCATTTTCATCCCATGGGTTTCGAGGCGAGCATGGACGCCCCGGGCAGCATGATTGCCCGTCTTTTTGATCGTGCCACTGGCGAGACCATGATCGCCATTGCCGGTATTCCGTGCGCCACCGTCATGAATGCCGCGGATGTAGAACGAATAATCGAAGCGGTGGAGGACGAGCTTGAAGCCTTCATCCCACCGGAGGCCTTCAAGAGTTATGCCTGAAGGCTCAGTTGTTAAAAGGCCCACTTTATGTGGGCTTTTTGTTGAACGCTTCCCTGTACCTGTAGGAGCGAGCTTGCTCGCGATGGTCGTTAACGATAACGCGTATTTACTGGCTAACCACGGCGCTCTTGAATCCATCGCGAGCAAGCTCGCTCCTACACCTACAGAAGTCAGGCGGTGATTTGGCTTTTACGATGGTCGACAAAAAACGCTTTGCCCTTGCCGATCCGGTCGGAGGCCTTGGGCATGTTCGCGGCCTGGGTGTCTTGTGCGTCGACGTACCAGTAGCAATGGCTGACAGCGCGGGTAATACCCACGTAGGCCAACCGCAGGATCTCGTCCTTCTGGGCATTGTCATAGGGCTCGCTGTCGCCGGCCTTGCCCAGGCCCGCCATCCGGTAAACCTGATTCTTGTAAGGTGAACTGGTCAGGTGCTGGCAGTCGCCCAGCAAAAACACGGCATCGGCCTGGAGGCCCTTGGCGCTGTGATACGTCAACTGCTTGAGCCTGCGAGCCTCATACGGCAAGCTGGAATCAACATTAAGTACTGATTTAATATGCTCTTCTATCAATAACTTATCGCTGCTTTTTCGATAAAGCATCAAGATCGAATCGCCCTTTCGATAATGCTCCATCAGGCGTTGGGCCATGCCCTGGTCATCTCGATCAAGGACGTTCACCGGCAGCAATGCCTTGGGTTCACCGCTGGCCTTGGCTTTCTTCCCGGCAATCGCCGGTGCTGCGCGCACGATGTGCTCGGCGGCATCGATGATGTGCTGGTGGCTGCGGTAGTTGTCGCTGAGCATGACCTTGGTGGTGCTCGGCGACGGGAACTCCTTGTTGAAATCCATGAAGTAGGTCGGCGAACTGCCGCGCCAACCATAGATGGACTGCCAGTCATCGCCCACACAGAGCAACGAGGAACGCTGGGCTCCGCGCCCGACGTGCATGGCTGGCCCGCGACTGCGGATCTCTGCCAGGCTGGCCCTGATCCAGGAGACGATCTGCGGCGAGACATCCTGGAATTCGTCGATCATCAGGTGTGACAGCGGCCGCAGCAGTTCATCGCCGAGCAGTTTGAGATTCTCCGGCGAATGTTCGCTGAACAGGGCGAACATTCGGTTGTAGGTCATGATCGGCGGCTTCTGATCCAGCAAATGATCTTCCAGCGCCCGCCAGTACAGACTCAAGGCTTCAAAGAAGAACCGGTCGGGATCGTCCTTGGCGAAACTCATCCGGGCCACGGCGCCCGGCACGTCCAGCCCGAGGTTTTCGATGAACCCGGCGGCGGCGACAAAACAATCGAGCAGTGGCGCTGAAGCGAGCTCGCCCTTGACCTTGTAATCGAAACCCGGCCCGGCGCTGGCATCACCGGCGAGCGAGGCCAGAACACGTTTTGATGATTCGTAACTATCTAGCCATATCAATGGCTTACGACAGAAAGCTTGAAACAGGGTGCGCTTTACTGCCCACTCCGCGCGCACCGACAGCTTGGCGTTTGGTCGCGTGACCTGCGGGTTCTCCCGAGGATCGAACCCCAGCACCACCCAGGCATCCAGCGACGGGATGTAGCCGTGACAATGGAATGTCGAACCGTTGATATCGAACGACTGGCGATTTGGTTCGATGCCCTTGATGGGCCAGGCACCGGCGCGAAACCACAGGTCCTCGATGGCGTCGCACAGCTCCTCGTCGCGCTTGGCCGCAAGCTCGGTAACGCCCATGCGTTTTTGCACATCCGGGTGATCGCGCTCCAGCTCCTTGAGTTGCAGGGCATGCCGGGACAATGGCTTGATCAACTCGCGAAAACGCTCATCGTCACGGTGCAGACGGTGATAGCAGGCGTTGAGCTGCTGGCGTTGGGCGTCGTTGATGCGCAGATCGAACGGATTGCTGTCGACCTCCTCGTCCCCCTGTGCAGCCCGCAGGCTGAGGTTCTCGAAAGCATGTAAACGCTCGAAACCCGGAAGGCTGCGCACCATCGGCAGGATCCGCGAGTGAAAGGTGCGCACCAGGTCCCGCGCCTCCTTGAAACTGATCCCGCGGCCCCAGAGCGCAAACAGTTCGATCAGCTTGTTGATGAAGTCCTTGCGCGACTCACGGGTGAAGGTCACCACCGTCATCGAATTCAGTTCGAAGCCCAGGTAGTGGGTCAACAATAAGATACGCAGCACCAGCGTGGTCGATTTGCCCGCACCGGCCCCCGCGATCACCGAGGTGGACGGGGTGTCGCTGAAGATCATTTTCCACTGTGCGGCACTGGGTTGGGCATGGGCCGGCAACAATCGGGCGACATCGGTCTTCATGCGCTTCTTCAGCTCGGCGCTCAACGGCAGGCGCCAGTCGTCGAACAACAGGTCATCGACATTCGGCGGTTGGTGTTCAGTGCAGCGCGAGTCGCGGATCAGCAGGACCTGCCGGCCCTCTTCCAGCCCCTCGAGCTTGCCTTCCCTGTAGCCGTAATCGACCCCGGCGCTGTGACCACTGCGAAAACCGTCGGCCTGGCCATGCAACCACGACGCCCGATGCTGTGCGTGCAGGCGGGTCAGGCTGTAGCCGAAGAATCGGGCAAGCAATCGCTTGATCAGCGGCATCTCGGCCAGTGGGCGAAGTTCGGGAGGGAGATCGGGGGTGTGTTGCGGCACGCGGACTGACTCCAGGGTGTGAGGCTGTTGAGCGCTATGGTGTCTGCATTTGCCGTTGAGTTCTAGTGAATTGCTTATGACTCATTGGCTTATGCGATGAAGTGAAGGTTGGATGAGAAACTTTCGAAGTTATTTCATATCAATCCATTCGATAGGAATGCAGCATTTTTTACGCTTTTTATCGATTGTTGCCTGTTGGATGATGGCCGTCATCACTCACCGGTCTCGCTTTGTGGCTCAGGCACCTGGCCCCATGACGAACCTTTTCTGGAGACGATCATGCTTGAACTCAGACCTTTCAACTCGCTCGGCGGTGCTCACCACGGCTGGTTGGATGCCCACCATCATTTTTCGTTCGCCGAATACTACGATCCCAAGCGTATGAACTGGGGCAACCTGCGGGTCTGGAATGACGACGTGATCGCGCCCGGCACCGGTTTCCCGCAACACCCGCACCGCGACATGGAAATCATCACCTATGTCCGCGAAGGCGCCATTACCCACCAGGACAACCTTGGCAACAAGGGTCGTACCGAAGCGGGTGACGTCCAGGTCATGAGCGCCGGCACCGGGATTGCCCACAGCGAGTACAACCTGGAAGCGACACCGACCAGGATTTTCCAGATCTGGATCATCCCGAACGAGTCCGGCCTGGCGCCGTCCTGGGGCGCCAAGCCGTTCCCGAAAGGTAACCGCGAAGGTTTTGTCACCCTGGCCAGCGGCAAGGAAGGTGACGATCAGAGCCTGCGCATCCGTGCCGATGCCCGGCTGGTGGCCGCGAACCTCAAGGCCGGCGAATCCGCCGAGTATCACCTGGACAACGGTCGTCGCGCCTACCTGGTACCGGCCACGGGTGTCATTGAGGTCAATGGCTTACGTGCACAAGCTCGAGACGGCGTAGCCGTTGCCGATGAGCAGGTGCTGCGGGTGACGGCCATCGAGGACAGCGAGATTGTTCTGGTGGATCTGGCTTGATTCGCTGAGCGCAATCGCAAATAAAAAGGGGCGACCGCATTGGTCACCCCCTTTAAGTGGCTGCAGCCAACCCCTGTGGGAGCGAGCTTGCTCGCGATGACGGCCTGGCATCCAACATTGATTTTGACTGACAGTCCGCTATCGCGAGCAAGCTCGCTCCCACAGGGTTATATGCAACTCCAGTGGGAATTACGCCGTTTATTTTGCGGAAATGGCACCATCCACCAGCGTTTGCGCCTCGGCCACCAGTTGCTTGAGGTGGTCGTCGCTGACAAAGCTTTCGGCGTAGATCTTGTAGATGTCTTCCGTGCCCGACGGACGCGCCGCAAACCAGCCGTTCTCGGTCATGACCTTGAGACCACCAATGGCCTGGTCATTGCCCGGTGCGTGGCTGAGGATGCTCTGGATCGGCTCACCGGCCAGTTGAGTCGAGGTGACCTGTTGCGGCGACAGCTTGCTCAGCAGCGCTTTCTGCTCCGGATTGGCCTTGGCGTCGACCCGTACCGAGAACGGCTCACCCAGTTCATCGGTCAAGGCGCGATACGCCTGACTCGGGTCGCGACCAGTCCGGGCCGTCATCTCGGCGGCCAGCAGGGCCGGAATCAAACCGTCCTTGTCGGTGCTCCAGACACCGCCGTCCTTGCGCAGGAACGAGGCACCGGCGCTTTCTTCGCCGCCGAAACCCAGGGAGCCATCGAACAGGCCGTCGGCAAACCATTTGAAACCCACCGGCACTTCGTACAGGCGACGCCCCAGGCGCTTGGCCACGCGATCGATCAAGCCGCTGCTGACCACGGTTTTACCCACGGCGGCATCGGCGCGCCATTGCGGACGATTCCGGAACAGGTAGTCGATGGCAACGGCGAGGTAGTTGTTCGGTGCCAGCAAGCCACCGGACGGCGTGACGATGCCATGGCGGTCGTGGTCCGGATCGCAGGCAAACGCCACGTCGAAGCGCTCTTTCAGGCCGATCAGGCCTTGCATGGCGTGGCTGGACGATGGGTCCATGCGGATCTGGCCGTCCCAGTCGACGGTCATGAAGCGGAAGGTCGGGTCGACCTCTTTGTTCACCACATCCAGGTCCAGGCGGTAATGCTCGGCAATCGCCGACCAGTAGCGCACCCCTGCTCCACCCAGTGGATCGACACCCAGGCGCAGCTTGGCATCGCGGATCGCGTCGAAGTCGATCACGTTGATCAGGTCGGCGACATAGGTGTTGAGGTAATCGTGACGATGGGTAGTGCTGGCCTTAAGTGCCTGCTCGTAGCTGATGCGCTTGACGCCAGCGAGCTTGTTGGCCAGCAGTTCGTTGGCCTTGGCTTCGATCCACTTGGTGATGTGGGTATCGGCCGGGCCACCGTTGGTTGGGTTGTACTTGTAGCCACCGCTTTGCGGCGGGTTGTGGGACGGCGTGATAACAATGCCGTCCGCCAGGCCAGTGGTGCGTCCACGGTTGTAGCAGAGAATCGCATGGGAAATGGCCGGTGTCGGCGTGTACTCGTCACCTTCGGCGATCATCACGGTCACGCCGTTGGCTGCAAGTACCTCGAGGGCACTGGCGCCGGCCGGCGTGGACAGCGCGTGGGTGTCGATACCGACAAACAGCGGGCCATCGATGCCTTGAGCTTCGCGGTACAGGCAGATCGCCTGGCTGATCGCCAGAACGTGCCATTCATTGAAACTCAAGTCGAACGAGCTGCCACGGTGCCCCGACGTGCCGAAGGCAACGCGCTGGGTGGAAATCGCGGCATCAGGCTGGCCGGTGTAATAGGCCGTTACCAGTCGCGGGATGTCGACCAACAATTGTGCCGGTGCCGGTTTACCCGCAAAAGGACTGAGTGTCATGCAAAACCTCTGGAATAGAGTGGTTCAGGAATTGGGTCGCAGTTTACTGGCAGTTTGACCGCAAGGCGATGGGATCGATCCGCACAGTGGAGGTTGTTATTTTTTGTCTCACTCACTCGATTGATTCCAGACGCAGCGCATCCCCCAGCAATCCCAGCGCGGCCGCCAGATTGTGATCGCCACCGAAGGTATGGCTCAGGCGCAGATGCTGTCCGTGCAGACCGTGGAGGCTGAACAACTCGCCTGGTGCGATGACCACCTGATGCGCCAGCAGGCGCTGGAACACACGACGGACATTGACCCGACGCAACGAGCGCATCCAGATCGTTGCACCCCCTTGCGGCTCGACGAAATGCAAGGCATCACCCAATCGCTCCTGTAACAACAGGGTCATTTGATTCTTGCGGTCATTGAGCAGCCGCCGCAGCACCAGCAGGTGTTGGTCAATGCGACCGCTGCTATACAAACGGGCAATGGCTTTCTGGCGTATCGGCGAGAGTCGGAAGGACCGCAGCAGAAAGTGCCGTTGCAACTCGGCGCTCAAATGCCTTGAAAGCAAAAAACCGTAGGGCGCTTCAGGTCCGATGACTTTCTCGAACGTGGAAAACACTATCAGCCGTTCAGGGTCCAGCAAGTCTCGAAAGCGCAGGGTGCCCAGGTCGAATCCGAGTTCGCCATAACAGTCGTTTTCCAGCACCCAACTGTCATGGGCGGCCAACAGCCGGGCAATGGCTTGTCTGTTGTGGTCAGGCGCCAGGCTGCCACGGGGCATGTTCAGGGCCGATGACAGCATCACCAGCCTTACCGGTTCGGTATCGAGCAGCATTTCAAGACGTTCCGGATCCAGACAGGCATCGGCTTGCACGGGCAACTCGATCACCCGCACGCAGGCGGCTTGAAACAAACGCAGGATCGTCCAGTCGCACGGCGATTCGACCACCACCGTGGCGTCTTTCAAGCCCAGCACGGCGATCAGGATTTCCAGTACACCGCGCAGGTCGGCGCCGATGTAGACATCATCGGCGTGCCAGTAACGCATGGGAGACGTGGTGTAGCGTGCTGCCAGGGCGGCGCGCAATTCGAGTTCGCCGCAGGGTTGCGAAGGCGACTGCGGCTGGCGGGGATACTGGCGCAGCAACTCCCGCTCCAGCAGCAACAAAGGACTGTCCAGTGGCTGCAATAACGCCGGTTCATCGGCGCTCAGGACCAGCATCCCCGGGCGCCTGGCATTGACGTAGACCGCTTCCAGCAAGTCGCTGCCGCTGTCCTGCAGGTTGATTGCGGACACTGGCAATGCGTAGTAACCGGACTTGGCCACCGAATACACCCGCCCTTCTTTCTCCAGCAGCGAATAGGCGTACTGAATGGTCGAGATCGACACATTCAGACGCTCAGCCAGGTGCCGCAGCGACGGCAGGCGGATGCGCGAATCCCCTTCAGACTCGTTGATCAGGCTGACCAGGTATCGATAAACCGCTTGATAGGCGAAATCCGTTTCTCGTGGACCTTTCATCGGCGAAGGCCATTTGCATTGACTGAAAATCCACCCACGTTCAGTGACCCGCTGACCATTCATCCACCAACGTGCTGTCAGCATCAGGATCGTCCAGCGCATTTTGCGACACGGCCCTTGGGATGATTGCTTCAGCCGCCCCGCCAGCGTCTGCGGGCGTCCACTCCATGCGGTAAAGCCGGCCAATCAGGCTGACGGGCAATCCGCTGACATCAATCATCCATTGCATGATCTGTTCGGCGACCGGATGCCCCTGCATGGCCTTGTGCAACTCGGGCATGGCCACCAGCATGCCCGGATGGCACTGACGCAGAAAACGCTCGAGCCCCGCACCTTTTTCGGTAAAGGGCGCAAACAGCAGGCACACCAGTTGTGCTTCGCTCAGGCCCAGATTCTTTTGTGCCTCGGCCGCCGCTCGGGCGCGCAGTTCGACCAGTGTCGCCGGATTGCCGAAGACCTCGATGGCCTGCTCGCACAATCGCTCGGGCAAGTGCTTGCGGCGCATCATCACCAAGGCCCGTTGCAGGTATTGCGCAACACCGGATTCGTAATTGCGATTCTGCACGAAGCACGCGTGCAACCCTCGGACGTGCGCCGTGATCGACGGGCTGACGAATTCGTTGTCGCTGATCTGCGCGGACAGTTCGTCAGGCTGGAACCCGAGAAATTCCGTCAACAATGGCCAACGCTCTTCCAGGTTGCTGACCAGCAGGTCGTGAATGTCGATGCAGGCCGTACGACGGCAGGTTTCGAAGCGCTCTTGCGGACGCCACCGGGCCTGGCCGTAATCGGCGTAGAACCCGTGATAGCAGTCGCTGCCCAGTTCATCGAGCAATGCAAACAACCCAGCATAGCCCGGCTCGCCCGCAGGCGAAGGCTCGAGCCCTGCCTTGGTGGCGGCGCGCCTCAAGCCGTCGATGAACTGCTTTTGCTGACGCGGCGTGTCACTGATGAGCAAGGCGTCGACACCGCCATCCCAGCGAGCGATTTGTCCGTAGAACTCTCCCGTGGCCAGATAACCGTCATCCCAAAGGTCGAACCCACCGCGCCACTCCCGGCGATGGCCGATCAGCAGCAGGTTCAGGCGGCTGGACTCGCGGCCGGCGTCGGAGATCGGCGCCAAGTGGTTGAACGGCAAGACTTCCCGATCATCGACCATCAGTACCTCGACCCGGGGATCGTCATAGACAAACAATGCGCTGTTGGTCCGGTGCATGTTTTCCACGGCCGCGCCGCTTGTGCCGTTCAACCGTAACGAGGCGATGCGCAACTGGAATGTCGCCGGTGTCCGCGTGGCGATGGTCAACTGTGCAGCACGCAACAAAGCCAGGGTGTAGCAGTTGTCACGAGCCCCGGACTGGATCGCCAACACCTTGTAATCGCCAATGTGCTCCATGCCCCCGGCCGCTACTGCCAGGCGCTGAATCAACAATTGCAATGCAGTGCGTTCGGCACGGGAAAAAAAACCCAGCAATCGCTGCAGCACTTGTTGATAGACATAGTTCATCGCTTGGTCATGGATGCTGGTCATCTTTATTTACCTGATACTCGTAAGTTCAATATCGTGCAGACACCAAATCCCGTTGGACTGTCGGCGCGAATGGAGTCATGGACTTTATTGCCAAATGCTAACACTTGAATTTTCTTGAAATCATTTGAAACGATCGCAGCACCCCCTCGACTTAACGACAAAGGTGGGGCTGGAACGCCCTGCTGGCAAGGGTTTGCTGATTTGAAATCGGAGTCCTAGGAAATATCCGACAAAGTCCCACAGACACTTAATACAAGAAACAAGGAAGGAAGTTGCAGCTGTCTTTTTGGCAACTAGCCAACGGCCAACTAATTTGGAGATTTGCACCGATGGCGCACATTGAAAAGTTTCAGCCTGACACCCGGCCATGACTCATTCCTTGAGATGAAAGTAATCATTCAATTATCAGGGCTTAGTGGCTGATTAGAAGCTACAGATTACGGGCAAAAACCAGTTCAGTTGCTGGACCGGCCTGCTGATCGACGGCTTTCGGGGGGCTCAAACGAAAGAGTCCGTGTGGGCACGGACTCTTGGGAGGACTGTAAGTGCTACGCCGGCTCGACCTGCAGCGCGACCCGTTCGCGACACGGGCATTCGTCCATGTAGCGGTGTGCTTCGACAAACTCGGCAAACGGGAAGACCCGAGTCTTGAGCGGCAGCAGAACGCGGTCGGCGGTCAGCTGGTTGATGTCGCGCAAGGCACGTTGCAGTGCGGCCTGGTCCTGGGTGATGCCCAGTTCCGGCTTGCCCGTGAAGTTGCCGATACAGTGCACGAAGAACTGAATGTTCTTCTGGAACGCTGCGCAGGCCGGGAAAGGTGTCTGGTTGCCACCTTGCAGGCCGTACAGCACCAGGCTGCCGCGAGGCGCCAGCACATCGCCCAGCAACGACATCTGCGGACCGCCCAAACCATCGAACACCACATCTACGCCACGGTTATCGGTGATTTTGTTGATCCGCATCAGCAGATCTTCTTCCTCGGTGACGATCACTTTCTCGGCACCCAGCGACAGCAGGTATTCACGTTCCTCCTCGGTCTTGGTCGCGGCGATCACTCGAACACCCAAGGCCTTGCCCAGTTGTACGAACGAAGGTCCGGCGCAATGACTCGCGTCAGTCACCAGAACAAATTGCCCGGGCTTGACCCGTGCCAGATCGGCATAAGCGAAATAGGCGATCAACAACGGCGTGTAGTGCACGCTCGCTTCAATCGGGGTAAGCACATCCGGATAACGGGTGACTGCCGAGCGCGGCAGAACGATCTGCTCGCCGTAGACCGGGTAGTCGTTCGGGCTTTGGGCCGGAAAGCTGGCGACCTTGTCACCGACCTCCAAGTCATCGACGCCATCACCGACAGCGGTGACGATACCGGCCATCTCCTGGCCAAGGCCTGAAGGCAGTCGTGCATGGGACGGGGCCAGGTTCTGACGCCAGAGAGTGTCATACCAACTGATGCCAATCGCCTCGACGCGCACCTGCACTTCGCCCGGTGCAGGCAGAGCCGTCGCATGCTCTTCGCATTTGAGCACCTCGGCTGGACCAAACTTGTGAAAACGTATCGTGCGGGACATCGCAAACCTCGCCAAATAAACCTCTAATGCCATGAACTCTAGCCGGGCTTTCAACCCAACACTATCTGTGGCTATTAATAGTCGACATGCCTGTCATTGATTCCGCAGCGGCGGCAACATCGTCAAATGTCGTAAGAAACCGAAGCAGCCTATGTAGGAAAAACTGAATTACCCGGTGCAGAGTACCAGTCTTTCCCCGTAATATTCCTGCTGGCCATTGTTCTCATATGGCCGCCCACGTCAAGCTTGCTGACTCTGCCAGGACTCCAGATGAATCGTAATGACCTGCGTCGTGTCGACCTGAACCTGTTGATCGTTTTCGAAACATTGATGCACGAACGCAGCGTGACCCGTGCTGCGGAAAAACTGTTCCTCGGCCAGCCAGCCATCAGTGCGGCGCTCTCGCGCCTGCGCGGCCTGTTCGATGATCCCTTGTTTGTGCGTACCGGCCGCAGCATGGAGCCGTCCGCCAGGGCGGTCGAGATCTTCGCCCTGC
Source organism: Pseudomonas sp. GW821-FHT12A04 (assembly GCF_058807755.1). Lineage (NCBI taxonomy): Bacteria > Pseudomonadati > Pseudomonadota > Gammaproteobacteria > Pseudomonadales > Pseudomonadaceae > Pseudomonas > Pseudomonas sp. GW821-FHT12A04. The sequence continues at coordinate 110,099 of NZ_JBXAQZ010000003.1, read as the reverse complement.
TCTCCCCGGCACTGGATTCGATTTCCACCGCCGTCAGCCGTGCGGCCGAGTTCGATCCTGCCACAAGTACCGCCGTGTTCCGCATCGGCCTTTCGGACGACGTCGAGTTCGCCTTGCTGCCAATGCTGCTCAAGCGCCTGCGTGCCGAATCCCCGGGGATTGTGCTGGTGGTACGTCGGGTCAACTACATCCTGATGCCGGGGTTGCTGGCATCCGGTGAGATATCCATCGGTGTCAGTTACACCACCGACCTGCCGGCCAACGCCAAACGCAAGGTACTGCGCCGCAGCCAACCGAAGCTGTTGCGCGCCGACACCGTGCCGGGGCCGTTGAGCCTGGATGATTACTGCGCTCGCCCCCATGCACTGGTGTCGTTCGCTGGCGACCTCAGCGGCTTCATCGATGAAGAGCTGGAAAAGCTCGGGCGCAAACGGCATGTGGTGCTCGCCGTTCCCCAGTTCAACGGGTTGAGTACCCTGCTCGCCGGAACCGACATCGTGGCGACGGTGCCGGACTACACAGCCGATGCACTGACTGCCGCTGGCGGAGTGCGGGCCGAAGATCCGCCGTTGCCGGTTCGCAGTTTCGAGTTGCACATGGCGTGGCGCGGGTCCCAGGATAATGATCCGGGGGAGCGCTGGTTGCGGTCGCGGATTCAGATGTTTTTCGGGGATCCGGATAGTCTGGCCTGATCCTGATTTTGCATGAGGGCTGCTGGCCTCTTCGCGGGCAAGCCCGCTCCCACAGGGATTTGGGAACAGCGAAGATCCAATGTGGGAGCGAGCTTGCTCGCGATGGCCGCAACACGGTTCCAGATCTGACTATTGCATCCAATGCAACACACAATTGTCATCAATCCAGTTGATGACGACCGAACACAAGGCGCAGGCTAGAGGGCTGGCTTGGGTCTTATATCATTCCGGATGATAGTTACCTTCGCCCCATTCGATTCGTGAGATACAAACTCGCCGCGCATCATTCGCCAATCTCAACACATTGGCGGATGCATCCATGGAACAGTCACTCAAACATTTGCGCTTCCCGTTGGCTTTGTTGGCCGTAGTGGTGATCAGCGCTTGCGGCAAGGCCCCGGAAACCGCCGCCAGCATGCCAGCGGCCAAGGTCAGCGTGGCCAAGGTGCTGGAACAGCCGGTCAACGAATGGGACGAGTTCACCGGCCGTCTCGAAGCGCCGGAAACCGTCGAGATTCGTCCGCGGGTCTCCGGCCAGATCGATGAAGTGGCGTTCACGGAAGGCGCCCTGGTCAAGAAAGGCGACCTGCTGTTCCAGATCGACCCGCGTCCGTTCCAGGCTGAGGTCCGCCGCCTCGAAGCACTGGTTGCACAATCGCGCGCCAATGCCACCCGCAGCGAAAACGAAGCCCAACGCGGTGAGCGCCTGCGCACCAGCAACGCGATTTCCGCCGAACTGGCCGACTCGCGGACCAGCGCCGCCCAGGAAGCCCGCGCCGCGGTCGGCGCCCTGCAAGCGCAGCTGGATCTGGCCAGGCTGAACCTGAGCTTTACTCGTGTGACTGCTCCAATCAGCGGCCGCGTCAGCCGTGCGGAAATCACCGCCGGTAACCTGGTGACTGCCGACACCACCCCGCTGACCAGCGTGGTCTCCACTGACAAGGTGTACGCCTACTTCGACGCGGACGAGCGTGTGTTCCTCAAGTACACCGAGCTCGCTCGCCAGGGCAAGCGCGGCGCCACCACCCCGGTCTACATGGGCCTGTCCAACGAGGACGGCAACCCGCACCAGGGCGTGATGAACTTCGTCGACAACCAGGTCAACCCGAAGACCGGCACCATTCGTGGGCGCGCCGTGTTCGACAACAGCGATGGCAGCTACACCCCGGGCCTGTATGCACGCCTGAAACTGGTGGGCAGCGGCACTTACAGCGCCATGCTGATCAATGACGAAGCGGTCGGCACCGACCTGGGCAAGAAGTTCGTGCTGGTGATGGATGCCGACAACAAGACCGCCTACCGCGCGGTGGAGCTGGGTCCGAAGATCGAAGGTCTGCGCATTGTGCGCAATGGCCTGAACAAGGACGACACCATCATCGTCAAGGGCCTGCAACGGGTGCGCCCTGGCTCACCGGTCACCCCTGAAGTGATTCCGATGGCCAGCGAACAAACCCTCGCGGCACTCGCACAACAACGCCAAGCGCTGGAAGCCAGCAACCTGCCCCAAGTCGCGCCTGCCAGGGTTGCGCCGGGCACGGCTGTGAAACTGGCCGCCACGACCCCACGCGGTTAAGGGATTTTTACGATGAATTTTTCCCAATTCTTCATTTCACGGCCGATCTTTGCAGCGGTGCTTTCGCTGCTGATCCTGATCGCCGGCGCCATCTCGCTGTTCCAGCTGCCGATCAGCGAATACCCGGAAGTGGTACCGCCGACCGTTGTGGTTCGTGCCAACTTCCCGGGTGCCAACCCAAAAGTCATCGGTGAAACCGTGGCCGCTCCACTGGAGCAAGCCATCACCGGTGTCGAGAACATGCTGTACATGTCCTCGCAGTCCACCGCTGACGGCAAGATCACCCTGACCATCACCTTTGCGCTGGGTACTGACCTGGACAACGCACAGGTGCAGGTGCAGAACCGTGTGACACGGACCGAGCCAAAACTTCCCGAGGAAGTGACGCGCATCGGTATCACCGTGGACAAGGCTTCGCCCGACCTGACCATGGTTGTGCACTTGACCTCGCCGGACAAACGCTACGACATGCTTTACCTGTCCAACTACGCCTTGCTCAACATCAAGGATGAGCTGGCGCGTCTGGGTGGTGTCGGTGATGTGCAGTTGTTTGGCATGGGCGATTACTCCCTGCGTGTCTGGCTCGACCCGAACAAGACCGCTTCGCGCAACCTGACCGCCACCGATGTGGTCACGGCGATTCGTGAGCAGAACCGTCAAGTGGCAGCCGGTGCCTTGGGTGCGCCTCCTGCACCGAATGCCACGGCCTTCCAGCTGTCGGTCAACACCCAGGGCCGTCTGGTTTCCGAGGAAGAGTTCGAGAACATCATCATTCGCTCTGGCGACAACGGTGAAATCACTCGCCTCAAAGACATCGCTCGCGTCGAGCTGGGCTCCAGCCAGTACGCCCTGCGTTCGTTGCTCAACAACCAGCCGGCGGTGGCGATCCCGATCTTCCAGCGTCCGGGTTCCAACGCCATCGAAATCTCCAACGAAGTGCGGTCGAAAATGGCCGAACTGAAGAAGAACTTCCCCGAAGGCATGGACTTCAGCATCGTCTATGACCCGACGATCTTCGTGCGCGGCTCCATCGAGGCGGTGGTTCACACCCTCTTCGAAGCACTGATCCTCGTGGTACTCGTGGTGATCCTGTTCCTGCAAACCTGGCGCGCCTCGATCATTCCGCTGGTCGCTGTGCCGGTATCGCTGATCGGTACCTTTGCCGTGATGCATCTGTTTGGCTTCTCGCTCAACGCCTTGTCACTGTTCGGCCTGGTATTGGCGATCGGTATCGTGGTGGACGACGCCATCGTGGTGGTGGAGAACGTCGAGCGGAACATCGAACTCGGATTGACCCCGGTTGAAGCGACCAAAAAAGCCATGGGCGAGGTAACCGGCCCGATCATCGCCACGGCGCTGGTGCTGTGTGCGGTATTCGTTCCGGCGGCGTTCATTTCCGGCCTGACCGGCCAGTTCTACAAACAGTTCGCCCTGACCATCGCGATTTCCACGGTGATCTCGGCCTTCAACTCCCTGACCCTGTCGCCGGCGCTGGCCGCGGTATTGCTCAAGGGCCATGACGCGCCGAAGGACCGATTCTCCAAGGTGCTGGACAAGATTTTCGGTGGCTGGTTGTTCCGTCCGTTCAACCGCTTCTTTGAAAAGGCCAGCCATGGTTATGTCGGCACCGTTGCCCGCGTGATCCGCTCAAGCGGTATCGCCCTGCTGCTGTACGCCGGCCTGATGGTCCTGACCTTCTTCGGTTTCTCCAGCACTCCGACCGGTTTCGTCCCCGGCCAGGACAAGCAATACCTGGTGGCCTTCGCGCAACTGCCGGATGCCTCGAGCCTGGACCGTACCGAAGACGTGATCAAGCGCATGTCCGAGCTGGCGCTGAAACAGCCCGGCGTGGAAAGCGCCGTGGCCTTCCCGGGCCTGTCGATCAACGGTTTCACCAACAGTCCGAACGCCGGCATCGTGTTCGTGACCCTCAAACCGTTCGACGAACGTAAAGACCCGAGCATGTCCGCCGGTGCGATTGCCGGTGCCTTGAACGGCCAGTACGCGAATATCCAGGAAGCCTACATGGCGATCTTCCCGCCGCCGCCGGTACAAGGCCTGGGCACCATCGGTGGTTTCCGCCTGCAGATCGAAGACCGGGGCAACCTGGGCTACGAAGAGCTGTACAAGGAAACCATGAACATCATCAACAAGAGCCACAACGTGCCGGAACTGGCCGGCCTGTTCACCAGCTACACCGTGAACGTGCCCCAGGTCGATGCCGCCATCGACCGGGAAAAAGCCAAGACCCACGGCGTCGCCGTCAGCGACATCTTCGACACCCTGCAGATCTATCTGGGTTCGCTGTATGCCAACGACTTCAACCGCTTTGGTCGCACCTATCAGGTCAACGTTCAGGCCGAACAACAGTTCCGCCTCGAATCCGACCAGATCGGCCAGCTGAAAGTGCGTAACAACAAGGGCGAGATGATCCCGCTGGCGACCTTCATCAAGGTCAGCGACACTTCGGGCCCGGACCGCGTGATGCACTACAACGGCTTCATCACCGCTGAAATCAACGGTGCGGCAGCCCCCGGCTATAGCTCCGGCCAGGCCGAAAAAGCCATCGAGAAACTGCTCAAGGAAGAACTGCCCAACGGCATGACCTACGAATGGACCGACCTGACCTACCAGCAGATCCTGTCCGGTAACACCGCACTGTTCGTGTTCCCGCTCTGTGTGCTGCTGGCGTTCCTGGTACTGGCGGCTCAATACGAAAGCTGGAGCCTGCCACTGGCGGTGATCCTGATCGTACCGATGACCCTGCTGTCGGCCATCACCGGTGTGATCGCCTCCGGCGGTGACAACAACATCTTTACCCAGATCGGTTTGATCGTATTGGTGGGGCTTGCCTGCAAGAACGCGATCCTGATCGTCGAGTTCGCCAAGGACAAACAGGAGGAAGGCTTGAGCCCGCTGGCGGCGGTCCTGGAAGCGTGCCGTCTGCGTCTGCGGCCGATCCTGATGACCTCCTTCGCGTTCATCATGGGTGTGGTGCCCCTGGTGTTCTCCAGCGGCGCCGGTGCCGAAATGCGCCACGCCATGGGTGTCGCGGTGTTCTCCGGGATGCTTGGGGTGACCTTCTTCGGTCTGTTGCTGACGCCGGTGTTCTACGTACTGATCCGTAACTTTGTCGAGCGCGGCCAGGCACGCAAAGCTGCCAAGGCCACCCTGAAGCTGGAGTCGCACTGATGAGTTTGAAAGCCTTCCTGCCGAGCCTGCTGGTACTGGCCCTGAGTGCCTGTGCCGTGGGCCCGGACTACAAGACGCCAACCACCGAGGCGGCCAACATCACGGCCGCCACCGATGGCGCCGCCGGCCAGAAGAACTTTGACCGTTCGCGTTTCGAAGGCATCTGGTGGCAGCAGTTCGAAGACCCGACCCTCAACCAGTTGGTGACGCAATCCCTGCAAGGCAACCGTGATCTGCGCGTCGCCTTCGCCCGCTGGAAAGCGGCGCGGGCGATCCGCGATGACGTCAGCAACGACGCCATGCCGACCATCACCAGCCGCGTCAGCAGTGACCTGGGCAAAGGCCAGATTCCGGGCCAGACCACCGACCGGGTCAACAGCGAACGCTATGACCTGGGCCTGGACATGGCCTGGGAAATCGACTTGTTCGGTCGCATCCAGCGCAACCTGGAGTCGGCCAACGCCGAGCAACAGGCATTCGAGGCCGATCTGTACCAACTGCAAGTCACCATGATTGCCGAACTGGTGGACTCCTACGGGCAACTGCGCGGCGCGCAGTTGCGGGAGAAAATTGCCCTGGCCAACCTGGAGAACCAGCAGGAGTCGCGCAAGATCACGGTCAGCCTGCGTGATGCCGGCGTCGGCGACCAGCTCGATGTGGAGCGCGCCGATGCGCGACTGGCGTCGGTTGAGGCCAGCGTGCCGCAGCTGCAGGCCGAACAGGTTCGGCAGAAAAACCGCATCGCCACCCTGCTGGGTGAACGTCCGGACAAGCTGACCGTGGACCTGAGCCCGAAAGACCTGCCGGCGATTGCCAAGGCCTTGCCGATCGGCGATCCGGGTGAACTGCTGCAACGTCGTCCGGACATTCTCAGTGCCGAACGCCAACTGGCTTCGGCCACCGCGCGTATCGGCGTGGCCAAGGCGGATCTGTTCCCGCGGGTCAGCCTCAGCGGCTTCCTCGGCTGGACTGCCGGACGTGGTTCGCAGATTGGTTCTTCGGCGGCCAACGCCTGGGCGCTGGGCCCGAGCATCACCTGGGCCGCGTTTGACCTGGGTAGCGTAAAAGCCCGCATACGTGGCGCCGACGCCGATGCCGAAGGCGCCCTGGCGACCTACGAGCAGCAAGTGTTGCTGGCCCTGGAAGAATCGGAAAACGCTTTCAGCGACTATGGCAAACGCCAACAGCGCCTGATCTCGCTGATTCGCCAGAGCGAGTCCAGCCGCTCGGCTGCCGACCTGGCGCAAATCCGCTACCGCGAAGGCACGTCCGATTTCCTCGTACTGCTTGACGCCCAGCGTGAACGCCTGGCGGCCGAAGACACCCAGGCCCAGGCCGAGGTTGACCTGTATCGCGGCATCGTCGCGATCTACAAGGCCCTCGGTGGTGGCTGGCAGCCGGAGACGGTCGCGAGCAAGTAATACGGTTTTTAAAGCGCTCCTTTGGTTGGCCGCAACCAACCAATTTCCTTGCCCTGCGTCTCATTCGGTCGCGGGGCTTTTTTTTGCCCTGAAAAAGGCAGTACACACCCCCTGTGGGAGCGAGCTTGCTCGCGATGACGCAGGCACCTTCACCAATGATGTTGACTGATCCACCGCTATCGCGAGCAAGCTCGCTCCCACAGGGGGGTTAGTGCTGGTCTTTGGATTTGCGGGTTTCCTGGACGGTCACGGTAGCCGTGGTCCCCGCCCGCAGGTTGTTTTTACCGGCATAGTCGGCATCGATCTCGATCCGCACCGGCACCCGTTGCGCCAGTTTGATCCAGGTGTAGCTGGGGTTGATGCTGGCCAGCAGACGGCCGCCCGGCAGGTTTTCCCGGTCGGCGATGGCGAAGGCAATACTCTGCACTTTGCCGGCGAACGTTTCGCCACTCATCAACTCGATCTTGACCCGGTCACCCTCGCCGATCCGCGGCAACTTGGTTTCTTCGAAGTAACCGCTGACATAGAACGACTCGCTGTCCACCAGCGCCAGCAATGGGCCACCTGCCGAGGCGTAATCACCCTCCCGGGTCAGCAGATTGGTGACATAGCCGGTCACCGGGGAGACGACATGGGTACGCTGCAAGTCGAGCTCGGACTGGGTCAATGCCGCGATGGCCAGTTGCACGTTGGCCTGGGCCAACACCAGACTGGCCTGATTACGCATCAAGTCGGCCTGGGCCACCGACACGTCGGTGCTGGCTTTCTCCCACTCTTCGCCGGAAATCGCTGAACGATCCTTGAGCGTGCGCCGGCGCTGCTCCTCGCTCTGACGTTGTTTGAGCAATGCTTCGCTGGAGATAATCGCCGCCTGGGCCTGCCCAAGCGAGGCTTTCGCCACCTCCACCGCGCGTCTGGCATGCTCCACCGCCAGGGTGTAGCGCGCCGGATCGATCTCCAGCAGCGCCTGGCCCTTGCTCACATGTTGGTTGTCCTGCACGGCCAGGCTGACGATTCGCCCCGAAACGTCGGCGGACAAGGTCACCACATCGGCACGCACCCGGGCATCCCGGGTCCAGGGTGCGCGGGTGTAATGCTCCCAGGCGAACCAGCCCAGAATGAGGGCCAGCAATACCACCGCCACCGTCGTGAGTCGGGAAAGGATGTTCTTCAAGGCTTCAGGCTCCCATGACCAGAATCAACGTGGCGCAGACGCAGGCGTACAACGCGCCTTCGAACAACGCCTCGTGCCAGACAAACTGCAGCACGCCAAGGCGCCGCAATGTCCAGTCCAGCAACAGGAAAATCGGCAAGCCCAGCAGCAGCGCCTGGGCAATCGGGGGTAGATAGGCACCACCCACTTCCAGATCAATGGGCAAGGACAGGGTCTCCTTCAAGGCCTGAGGGTTGAAAGTGGCCGCGATAGCGTTCCACGAACGACACCACGATCAGCAGCGCCACACGCATGCGGAACACCGACCACAAGTGTTCGTGAACATCGGTATGCAGGGCATCCAGGTCGTCGCCCAAGGTGTGGAGGCTATCAAGCACCTGCACCACTTCGACCCCGGGCCGACCGGCAACCAGCCTGCCCGTTTCCCGGACTGTCGAAAACAGGCGACGTTGCAGATCGGGACTCAGCAGTGCGTTGTTCTGCCCTTGCTGCCGCAGCTGATTCAAGGCGATACCCAATGCCATGCAGGCCAGGCTGACTTGAAACAGCTCGCGCGATTGTGGCTCCCGGGTCGCCGGCAGCAGCCCCAACATCATGGTCAGGCGATCAACCATACGGCTCTCGAACGCAAACTGCTGTTCATCGCTCGCCGAGGTTTTCAGCAAGGCGTACACCTGCTCGCAGCTCTCTTTGTAGAGCCGGCGCATGCGAAAATCCGGCCTGAACGGAAAGATCAGCGCATAGACACTCAAAGCCAGCACGGTCGCACAGGTATAGGCTCCGGCAAACTCGAACCACTGGCTGGCAGTGTTTTGACCAATCCCCACGTTCAACGGGCCAAGCAACAAAAACGTCGTGAGCCCCAGGCCAATCCCGGTACCTGTAGTGGGTGGACTGGCCAGCCCCACCGCTACGGCGTAGAGCAAGGGCGCCAGCAGCAAGGCAAGCATCTCGAAATTGCTGATCATCGGCACAAACATGAACTGAAGGAGCGCCGAGACCACCAGTGCCAGCCCGAACCCCCTGGCATAGCTTTGAACAGCCAGTAGCGGTCGGGGAAACGTCGACATCAGCGAGCAAAGGATGCCCACCAGCACCATCCCGGCTCGCGCACCGTCCCAGCCGGTTTCGATCCAGATCAGGCCGGCGATCAACAGCGCGCAAAAGGCACGGACGGCATTCATCGTCGCCAGGGTGAAGTCCAGATGCAGCGGATTTTCCCGCCCGCGAAACACGCTGCTGGCGGGGCGCCCGCTCTGGATGGCATCGCTCAGCTCCAGAATCTGCTCAAGCTGCTGCAACAGGCGCGCCTGCTCCCAGCGCAGCGACCAGGCCAGCGAACGCAAGGTGGCCGGCAGCGGCTCGGTCAATTGTTCGGCCCTGTAGGCCAGCTCATCAAAGCGTTGTTGCAGCGATGTGAAATGATGGCGCTTTTCACTGGACAGCGAACGCCCCTCCCGCGCCAATTCATCGAGAAAGGCCAGCTCTTCGGCACGCAGCCGTTGAATCTCTTCAGGCAACTCGCCCTCCCAGCGCTCGGTCAACAACAGCCGCTGGTGGCGCAAGGCGGTCAGCCGCGCGGTCAACAACACCAATTGGTTGCCCAGCAGTTGCACCAGGCCGTTGGCGCTGCGTAACCGGGGCGCATCGTAGTACATGTGCCGACGCACGCCCTCCAGGCCGCTGATCTGGCCCAGCAGCTGCATTTGCCGCTGCTGGAATTCGGCTTCGCTCTCTTCGGTGCGGATGACGGCGCTGGCATGGGTGGCCAGCAACCGGGTGATTTGGTCGATTTTGGCGAAGTAATCCCGGGCCACGGCTTCCGGCCTGGCGGTGAGCAGGCTGACCACGCACACGCAGGCAACCGCCAGCAAGGTTTCGGTGAGGCGGGTCACTGCCAGCAAAAAGGTGCCGTCCTGATCGGGAATCGCCAGCAACGCGATGACCACGGCGGTGTAGCCACTGAGCACGAATGCCCCGGAACTGGTGTAGCGCAACAGCGTGCCACCGGCGGTGCACAGCGCCAGCCACAGGGCCAGGGTGGTGATGAACGGCAGTGGTGCCTGGGGAAAGATCGCCATGATCAACACCGCCACGGCCGCCCCCAGCGTGGTGCCGATCACCTGGCCAAAACTGCGGGCCAGCACCATGCCAGCCAGTGGCTGGCTGATGATGACCACGGCCATGATCGACCACTTGGGCTGGTCCAGATCGAACAAAAACGCCAGGTACAGGGTCAACAACCCGGCCGCGATGGTTCGCAAGGCAAACAGCAACACCCCGGGGCCGGGGTTGAAAATCGCCTTGAAGTATTGCAACAACGCTTGCATGGGAACACTCGTCGAGACACCTCCAGCAAGCGTAGTCACTGCTGCGGTGCCTCGAGAGGTTTTGCCATCGACGCAGCTTGCCGGCCCGTGGATTGTCGGCTGAAGGGCTGTTCAACGGTTTGAATCGAGCGAGAACGGCGTCAAGGTTTGACTCAAAGCCTGGCCTGACCGAAGCTTGCGCCTTTGCAAAAGCTTGCCAGCTTCCGGATTCCTGCATGCCCAAGTCCCGCCGCCTACTGTTTATCAGCCTCTTCGCCCTGCTCGTCATCGGCGGTGTCTGGTTTTCCCTGCGCGATACCACCCCGGTGGTTCCCGAAGCCATCCAGCACGGCTACAGCGAAGCGCTGGCGGCTGCCCGGGCCGGCCAACCGGGTGCGGCGCGGGTGCTCTATCAGCAATTGGCCCGTCCGGACCTGTCCCCCAAACGTCGTATCGGGTTGCATGCCGAGCTGCCCAACTATCCAAGCTCGGTGGCCCTGAAGCTGGCGGATGCCGACCTGCAGAACGAGTCGCCGGAGGTGCGTATCGCGGCGATCAGAAGCATCAGCGGCCTGGTACCGAACGGCCAGCGCAGTCTGCTGCTGGGGCCATTGCTCGATGACAGCGAACAAAGCGTGCGGCTGGCGGCGATCAACGCGCTGCTGGGGTTGTCCCCGGATGAACTGGGTTTGTATTTCGGGCCGCTGGAGCAAGCCATCGATGCCTGGGAGCAAGTGCTCAAGAGCGCGCCGCAAAGCGCCGAAAACCAATACCAACTGGCCCGACTGCACTTGCACAACGCCGAGCTCAAGCAAGCGCAACAGGCGCTGGACAACACCCTGCGCCTGGCGCCGGACAACCTGCCGGCGCTGGTACTGCAAATCGAAGTGCTGGATAAACAGGGCCAGAACGACGCTGCCCGGCAACTGTTGGCCAGGCAACTGCAGGCACAACCCAACTCGGCCTACCTGCAACACGCGTTGGGGCTCTGGCTGCTGCATCACGAGCAAAGCGAATTCGCCCTGCTCGGCCTGTCCAAGGCCGTAGAGCTTGAGCCCAATAACCGGGACTACCGCTACGACCTGGCCACCACGTTGCACGGTGAGCGGGAGCTCGAAGCGGCGCAGAAACAGTTGCAGGAAATCGTTCAGCGCCATCCGAACGATCGCAAGGCCCGGGTGCTGCTGATCAACTACTGGAAGGAAAGCGGGCAGCTGCAAAACGTGCAGATCCTGTTGGCCCAACTCGAACAGATGAACCCCGATGATCCGGCGTTGCAACAAGGGCTTTGACCCCGACTGAAATTTCGTTGAACCGTCGTCCTGGCCAAGGGTCAAGTGAACAGGCAGCCCGTTGTGGCACTTCGCAGCAACTGCCTCGTTGAACCTGGCCATATGAGGACGCTTGTTTGTCTCTATCCAACGATTTGAACCGAGACAAGGCCGCCACCGGTATCGAAGGTCTGGACGATATCCTCGATGGCGGACTGTCCCGCGGACATGTGTTTTTGCTCGAAGGCGAGCCGGGCACCGGCAAGACCACCGTGGCGCTGCACTTCCTGTTGGCAGGCGCGCAAGCCGGCGAACGCTCCTTGTACATCACGCTCTCTGAAACCGAACGCGAGCTTCGCCAGGGCGCCTTGTCTCATGGCTGGGAGATGGACGAAAACGTCCATATCTTCGAACTGACGCCCCCGGAAAGCCTGCTCAATGTCGAACAGCAGCAGACACTGCTCTATTCCTCCGACCTGGAACTGGGCGAAGCCACCCGCCAGATCTTCGAGGTGGTCGAGCGGGTCAAGCCGACCCGCGTTGTCCTGGACAGCCTTTCCGAGATTCGCCTGCTGGCGCAAAGCTCGCTGCGCTACCGTCGGCAGATTCTGGCCATCAAGCATTATTTCGTGCGTTACGACGCCACGGTGTTGCTGCTCGATGACCTGACCGCCGAGTCCCTGGACAAAACCGTGCACAGCGTGGCCCACGGCGTGATTCGCCTGGAAGAATTGACCCCGAACTACGGCGCCGAGCGACGTCGCATCCGCGTGGTCAAGTACCGCGGCCAGAAGTACCGCGGCGGCTTCCATGACTTCACCATCACGGGCGATGGCGTGCGTGTATTCCCGCGCCTGGTGGCCGCCGAACATCGCGGTCAATACCTGCGTCAGCAATTGACCAGCGGCATCCGGGAAATGGATGCGCTGCTGGGCGGCGGTATCGAGACGGGTTCCAGCACCTTGATTCTCGGCCCGGCGGGGACCGGCAAATCGCTGATCGCCATGGTGTTCGCCGCCGCGGCCGTGGCCCGGGGCGAAAAAGCCGCGTTATTCATTTTCGATGAAGAGTTGGGGTTGTTGTTCGAGCGCATGAAGAACATCGGCATCGATTTGCAGTCAATGCAAGACAGCGGCAATTTGCTGGTCGAACAAGTGGACGCGGCCGAGCTGTCCCCCGGCGAGTTCTCCCACCGGGTCCGGCGCTGCGTGGACGAAGGCAATATAAAGACCGTGGTGATCGACAGCATCAACGGCTATCAGGCGGCGATGCCGGAAGAAAACGCCTTGGTGCTGCACATGCACGAGCTACTGCTGTACCTCAATCGCCAAGGCGCCGCGACCTTCATGACGGTCGCTCAGCACGGCCTGGTCGGCGACATGCAGGCGCCGGTCGACATCACCTACCTGGCCGACACAGTCATTCTGCTGCGTTACTTCGAAGCCCTGGGCAAGGTGCGCCGGGCCATTTCGATCATCAAGAAACGTACCGGCAGCCATGAGTCGACCATCCGTGAATACCGCATCAGCGCCCAGGGCATGACCATCGGTGAGCCCCTGGAAGCCTTTCAGGGCGTATTGCGCGGCGTACCCACGTATCTCGGCGCCAGCAATCCATTGCTCGCGGACGAAATCCCGTGACGGACATGCAAGCGACGTCCGAGCGCGCAATCATCCTTGCGCCGCGAGGGCGCGACGGCCAGATAGCCCTGATGATGCTCAACGAGGCCGGGTTTCACGGGGTGATCAGCCCCGACCTGCCCGAATTGTGCGCCGAACTTGAACAGGGTGCCGGCCTGCTGCTGATCTCTTGCGAGGCGCTGTTGGGCGCTGATCTGGAACCGCTGATCCGCCTGATCGAACAGCAGCCCGCGTGGTCGGATCTGCCGATCGTGTTGATGACACACCATGGCGGCCCGCAACAGAACCCGGCATCGCGCTTCGGCCCGCAATTGGGCAACGTGACCTTCCTCGAACGGCCATTTCACCCGGTCACACTGATCAGCCTGGTCACCACGGCCCTGCGCGGACGGCGACGACAGTACGAAGCCAGGGATCGGTTGATCGACCTGAGCCAGAGTGAGTTGCGCCTGCAGAACACCCTCGAAACCCTTGAACAGCAGGTGCAAGAGCGCACCGCGCAACTGCGTCACAACGAGGAAGCGTTGCGCCAGTCGCAGAAAATGGAAGCCGTCGGCCAACTCACCGGCGGCATCGCCCATGATTTCAACAACATGCTGACCGGTATCATCGGCAGCCTGGAGTTGTTGCGTCGACGCCTGGCCCGGGGGCGAACCGAAGACCTGGACAGCCTGATCGATCTGGGGGTGACTTCGGCCAACCGCGCAGCGGGCCTGACCCACCGCCTGCTGGCGTTTTCCCGGCGCCAGTCGCTGGATTCGAAACCCGTGGAGATGAACACCCTGGTGATCTCCATGGATGAACTGCTGCAACGCAGCATCAACGAAACCATTCGTCTGGACATGCAACTGGACGAGCACCTGTGGGTGGCGGAAGCCGACCCCAATCAACTGGAAAGCGCCCTGCTCAACCTGGTGATCAATGCCCGCGATGCCATGCCCAATGGCGGCAGTCTGGTGGTCTCGACTTCGAACCAGCACTTTGACGAGGATTTCACCCAAGGCCAGAGCAATCTCGATGCGGGTGACTATGTGGTGCTCAGCGTGACGGACACCGGCTGTGGCATGCCGCAAAGCACCATCAACCGCGCCTTCGACCCCTTCTTCACCACCAAGCCTATCGGCCAGGGCACCGGGCTGGGGTTATCAATGATCTATGGTTTCAGCAAACAATCGGGAGGTCACGTCGCCATCCAAAGCGTCGTGGGCGAGGGCACCACGGTGAGCCTGTTCCTGCCACGCTTCGGTGGAGACCTGCCTCGGGACCATCCATCGGACGTCGAACATTCACCTTTGGCCAGGAGTGGCGAGACGGTGTTGATTGTCGAGGACGATCCGGCGGTGCGGGTGCTGGTCAGCACGGTGTTGAGCGACCTGGGTTATGCCTACGTCGAGGCTTGTGATGGCGATAGCGCGGTGCCGATACTCGATTCGGCCCAGCGCATCGACCTGCTGATCAGCGATGTCGGCTTGCCCGGTATGAATGGCCGGCAACTGGCGGAAATCGGCCGGCAGTTGCGTCCCGAGCTGAGGGTGCTGTTCATCACCGGCTACGCCGAGCACGCCGCGGTGCGTGGCGGGTTCCTCGATCCGGGCATGCAGATGATCACCAAGCCGTTTACCTTCGACCTGTTGACGGCGAAGGTCAGGGAGATGATCAGGGCCTGAAGGCTTACGAAAGCATGTCCTGCATCAATTCCTGCAATTTATCCAGATCGAAAGGTTTTTCCAGGATCGGTGCCTTGTGCGTAATCGGGCTGTCGGTCTCGCGGATTTCCTGGGCATAGCCGCTGATGAAGATCACCTTGAGTTCCGGTCGCAGTTTCACGGCGGGCTCGGCGATCTGCACGCCGGAGATTCCTCCGGGCAGGCGGAAGTCGGTGATCATCATGTCCAGGTGCGGTTTGCTCGCCAGGATTTCGAAAGCCTGCTCGCCGTTTTCGGCCTGCAATACGCGGTAACCCTCGCCCGACAGATAAGCGGACAGCACCATCAGAATCGAGGGATCGTCCTCGACGACGAGTACTACATCTTGTGCATCTTCACTCATGGGAAGCCTTTGCTCGGTCAATTGCTGCTGATAGACCGTGGGGTCGACCAGAGGTTGCGTTTATCTGGTTGTTTTCCTACAGCGGCAGACAAACGCGAAACAAGGCGCCTTCGCCGATCCTGCTCTGGACGGTAATAGTACCGCCATGGGCGGCCACAATCTGCTCTGAAATAAACAATCCCAGGCCCAGCCCGGCGACGGCGTGCCTGGCCGATACCCGCTCGAACTGCTGGAAGATCCGCTTCTGGTTTTCCTCGCTGATGCCAATCCCTCGATCCTGCACGTCCACCAACGCCTGGCCACCTTCACTGTAGACCTTCACCGAGATCGGGCTCTTGGCCCCGTAGCGCAAGGCGTTGGTCAGCAGGTTGGAAATGACCTGTTCAATTCGAAACTCGTCCCAGTTTCCGATCACCGGTTGCGTGGCATCGAGCGAGACCGACGCTTCGGCGGCGTCGATCTGCTGGGAAAAGTTGTGCAACAGCTCGCCAACCAGCGTTGAAAGGTCAAAGCGCTTGGGCCGGATCGACAACTTTCCGGTGCGAATGCGCGAGACATCGAGCATGTCTTCAATCAATCGAATCAGACTTTTGATCTGCCGCTCGTCCCGGTCGACCATCGCGTGCATCTTGTCCAGAGTGAAGGCGGCGGAGTTGTCCCGGGCCAGGTGCATCTTGCGCAACTGGGTTTCAAGGATCAGGCCGTTGAGCGGCGTGCGCACTTCGTGGGCGACGATGGACATGAAGTCATCGCGCATGCGTACCGCCTGTTCCAGTTCCAGTTGAGTGCTTTGCAATCGCTTGAGCAGGGTCTCCTGTTCGCGGCGACTTTGCTCAAGGGCCAGCACTTGTTCCTTCATCGCCTTGCTCTGGCGATAGAGGTCGACGAACACATTGACCTTGCTCTTGACCGCCTGGAGGTCCAGCGGTTTGTACAGGAAGTCCACGGCACCGCTTTCATAGCCCTTGAAGGCGTAATTGAGTTCACGCCCGGCGGCGCTGACGAAAACGATCGGGATGTTCCTGGTTTTTTCCGTGCCGCGCATCAACTCGGCCAGCTCGAAGCCATTCATGCCGGGCATCTGCACATCGAGGATGGCCAAGGCGAATTCGTGTTGCAACAGCAGGGACAAGGCCTCGTCGGCGGACAGCGCCTTGTACACAATGCGGTCCTCACGCTTGATCAGCGCTTCAAGTGCCAGCAGATTCTCCGGCAGATCGTCCACGATCAGCAGTTTGGCCTGGATATTACTCAGCATGCGATTCGTTCCAGCTCGACAAGCAGACGGCCGATGCCGCGTACAGGAATGATCGGAAGTGCGAAGCCTTCGCGCAGCGGGCCGGGGATGTTCAACAGCGCCTCGACGCCACCGGCGCAGGCACCGATCACGATCGCTTCGATAGCCGGCATTTTCGTTGCACTTTTCATGATTTTCGATAGATCCGTTCTTGTTTGACCAGCGGCTCGAACTGATCGCCGAAGGCTGAGAAATCCGGGGTTTCCTTACTGCCCAGCACCAGGAAACCGCGATGGCAGAGGGACTCATGAAACAACCCGAACGCTCGACCCTGAAGACTTTTATTAAAATAAATCAGTACGTTACGGCATGAAATTAATTGAGTTTCGGAGAATACGCTGTCCGTCGCCAGGCTGTGATCGGCGAAGGTCACGTTCTCGCGCAGGGTTTTGTCGAAAATCGCGTACCCATAGGCCGCCGTATAGTAGTCGGCAAACGAACTCTGGCCACCGGCCTGCTGGTAATTAGCAGTGTAGGCGCGGACGTTCTCCATCGAGAAAATCCCTTGCCTGGCCTTTTCCAGCGAGCGCGGATTGATGTCGGTGGCGTAGATGATGGTACGGTCCAGCAGGCCTTCTTCGCGCAGCACAATGGCCATCGAATACACCTCTTCACCAGTGCTGCATCCGGCGATCCAGATCTTGATCGAAGGGTAGGTTCGCAGCAGCGGCACCACTTCCTTGCGGATGGCCAGGAAGTGCGAGGGATCGCGAAACATTTCGCTGACCGGAATGGTCAGCAACTGCAGCAGTTGCATGAACGCGGCGGGATCGTGCAGGACCTTTTCCTGCAACGCCGAGATGGTGTTGCACTCGAACTGACTCAACGCATGATCGACCCGGCGTTTGATCGAAGCGCCGGAGTAATCGCGAAAATCGTAGCTGTACTTGAGATAGATCGCCTCGATCAACAACCGCAGTTCGATTTCGCTGTTTCGATCCACCGAAAAATTGCGCTCCACTAGATACGTTCCATCTTCGGTAACCACACACGAATCAGCGAAAACAGGCGATCGAGGTCGATGGGCTTGGCCAGGTAATCGTTGGCGCCGGCCTGCAGGCAGCGCTCCTGATCGTCCTTCATGGCCTTGGCCGTCACGGCGATGATCGGCAGCTTGCGCCAGCGCAGATTCTTGCGGATTTCAACGGTGGCTTCATAACCATCCATTTGCGGCATCATCACGTCCATCAACACCAGATCGATGTCTTGCACCTCATTCAATCGTTCAATCGCTTCGCGGCCGTTGCGGCCAATGACCACGACTGCGCCCTTTTGCTCCAGCGCGCTGGTGAGGGCGAAGATGTTGCGCACATCGTCATCCACCAGCAGCACCTTGCGGCCTTCGAAGACCTTGTCGCGGCTGCGGGCGACCTTGAGCATCTTCTGCCGTTCATGGGACAACCGTGATTCGACTTTGTGCAGAAAAAGCGTCACCTCATCCAGCAACCGCTCCGGCGAGCGTGCGCCCTTGATGATGATCGAACGCGAATACTTGCGCAGTTCGGCCTCTTCATCCCGGGTCAGGTTGCGCCCGGTGTAGACGATGACGGGCGGAAAGGAACAGATGTCTTCGGTGGACATGCGCTTGAGCAGGTCATTGCCGAGCATGTCGGGCAGCTTGAGGTCGATGATCATGCAATCGAAGACGGATGAGCGCAGCAGATCCAGCGCCTCCTGCGCCAGGCCAACGGCGGTGATCTCGATGTCATCGTCGCCGATCAGGCGGGCAATGCTGTCGCGCTGCACGTCGTCGTCCTCGACCAGCAGCACGCGCTTGACCTTCTGGGTCAACTTGGCCTCAAGGCGTGCAAACACGTCCTTGAGTTCCTCGCGGGTGGTCGGCTTGACCACGTAGCCGATGGCGCCCATGTGCATCGCCGCCTCGACCCGGTCTTCGACCGAAATCACATGTACCGGGATGTGCCGGGTTTCGGCGTGTTCCTTCAAACGTTGCAGCACGCTCAGGCCGGAATGATCCGGCAGGCGCATGTCCAGCAGGATCGCATCGGGGATGAACGCCTTGGCCAGGTCGTAGCCTTCGTCGGCGCCGTGAGCCACCAGGCACTGATAACCCAGTTCATGGGCCAGGTCGTAGAGGATGTGCGCAAAGTTCGGCTCATCCTCTACCACCAGAATGCAGCGTTTGGTGAACGGCCCTTTGTTGCGGTCGTCGTCGAAGCGCGGAATGTCGACTTCGGCCACCAATGGCGACAACGTGGGCGGCGATACACTCGACACAGCCGCCACAGGAACGGCTCGCATCGGTTCGACAGGCACTTCGCCCGGTTCCACGTACTGCTGTGGCAAGACCAGGGTAAACACACTGCCCTGTCCCGGCGTGCTGGTCACGCTGATGGAGCCGCCGAGCAAGGCCGCCAGGTCACGGGAAATCGACAACCCCAGCCCGGTGCCGCCGTAACGCCGATTGGTGGTGCCGTCGGCCTGACGGAACGCTTCGAAGATGCTTTCGTGCTGATCCACCTCGATGCCGATCCCGGAATCGCGGATGCTGAACGCGATGCCGTCATTCGGCGCCGTGGCGACGGACAGGCTGACGCTGCCGCTTTGCGTGAATTTCACCGCGTTGGACAGCAGGTTCTTGAGCACTTGCTCCAGACGCTGGCGATCGGTGAACAGCATCAACGGTGCACCGTCCTGCATATCCACCCGGAAATCCAGTTGCTTGTCCGTTGCCAATGGCTGGAACAGGCCGCGCAGGCCATCCACCAGGCGCGCCACGCTGGTGTTCTCCGGACGGATTTCCAGCTTGCCGGCCTCGACTTTGGAAATATCCAGAATGTCGTTGATCAGGTTGAGCAAGTCGTTGCCGGCGGAGTAGATCGACTCGGCGAATTGGACTTGCTCGGCAGTGAGGTTCTCTTCCGGGTTTTCCGCCAGCAGCTTGGCCAGGATCAACGAGCTGTTCAGCGGCGTGCGCAGCTCATGGGACATGTTGGCGAGGAATTCGGACTTGTACTTGCTCGAGCGCTGCAATTCTACCGCGCGTTCTTCGAGCTGGATCTGGGCCTGATTGAGTTCGGTATTCTTCAGGTCCATGGCGTCGCGCTGCTCGGCCAGTACTTCTGCCTGCTCGGCGAGTTGTTCGTTGGTCTGCTCCAGCTCCACCTGCTGGGTTTCCAGGTGCGCCTGGGACTCCTTGAGAATCCGCGACTGCTCTTCGAGCTCTTCGTTGGCGGTCTTGAGTTCTTCCTGCTGAACCTGCAGTTCTTCGTTGAGTTGCTGGGTTTCGGCCAACACCTCCTGCAAACGCTGGCGATAACGTGCCGCCTCGATCGAGGTGCCGATGTTGCCGGCAATCAGCTCAAGCAATTCAACGTCACGGTCGGTCAGTGGACGCAGAAAGCCCAACTCGATCACGCCATTGACCCGCTCGTCGTCGCTGGTTGGCACCACCAGCACACTGCACGGCAAACCGTCACCGAGGCCGGAGCTGACCTTGAAGTAATCTCCCGGCACCTCGTCCAGGCGAATCAGCCGTCCCTGTTGCGCCACCTGGCCGACAATGCCTTCTTCGCTGTAGATCTGCTGTTCACGCCCTTCCTGTTCACGGGAAAAACCATAAGTGGCGATGCGCTTGAGGCCGCCATGGTCTTCGCGCACATAAATAGCCGCCACGGCGGTGCCCAGGTACTGCGCGCAGAATTGCAGGATATTGCGACCCAGCATGCTCAGGCTCAATTGTCCCAGCACCTGCTCGGCCAGCTCGGTCTGGCCGTTGCGCAGCCAGGCCTGTTGCTCCAGACGATGGGCGCTGGCCTGTTGGGCGGCGAGGTTGACGCTGTAGTTCTGCGACAGGGTCAACAAATCGCGGCGCCCGACGTACGCCAGCAACCCGCTGACCCCCGCTATGAACAACAGATAGAGGCTGATGCTCATGATGGTGGTGCCGCGCACTTCGTCATTGCGCGATGCGCGCAACTGTTGCTCGGTGTCGATCACCGCCTCGAACTGCTTGCGAATTTCATCGGTCAGGCGCTTACCGCGTCCGGCCTTGACGATGGCGCGATAATCGCCGCTGCTGCGCTGCAAATCGATCATCGATTGCGCGTAGTTGGTCCACTCCAGCTGCAAGGCCCGCAACCGTAGCAAGCGATCAGTCTGCACCGGGTTGTCGGCGGTCAGTTCAAGCAAGGTGTCGAGCGCCACGGCGATGCGCGGCTTGGCGGTTTCGTAAGGATCGAGGAAATGCTCGTCGCCACTGAGCAGGAAACCGCGCATCCCGGTTTCCAGATCCACGGTCAGCTTGACCGCTTCATTGGCGTTATTGATCACCCGGTCGGTGTGCTCCACCCACTGGATGGTCGACAGTAAATAGCTGATCAGCGACACGAAAAACACAGCGCTGATAAGACCCAGACCCAACGGCAGGCTGATGTTACGGCTCAGGAGTTTACGAAATCGTTGCTCATCAACCGAGGACGCGGAGGTCATGGGGCAGGCCTTGTCGAACTGTCAGAATGCAAGGAGTTTGCCCCAAAACTGGCAAATTGATCCAATTATCTGACATGTTTGCGCGCAAGGTCCTACATTGCGCTGCTCCCGCGTTATCCTTGCCTGGCTTGTACCGTCAATCCTTTTTCCATCGCGCAGGGAACTTGTCGGGATCCGCCACTTACTCATGCAAGAGGCCGGTGATTTCCAGCGACCGGCAATGCCAATCTTTTTCGGGAACTCGACCATGTCATCCGCCAACGGCTCCACCATCCTTGTCGTCGAAGACGATGCCATCGTGCGCATGCTGATCGTCGACGTCCTGGAAGAACTGGAATTCAAGGTGCTGGAAGCCGATGGCAGCGAACAGGCACTGGTGATGCTCAAGGACTTGAACCAACACATTGACCTGATGATGACTGATGTTGGCCTGCCGGTCATGGACGGCCGCGAGCTGGCCAATGAAGCAAGAGCTTTACGTCCAACCCTTCCGATATTGTTCGCCAGCGGTTATGCCGAAAACATTGAAGTACCTCCAGGCATGCACTTGATCGGCAAACCCTTCTCCATTGATCAGTTACGCGACAAGGTCAAAAGCATTCTCGAGTAACCCTGCGCTGCGCTGTGGTTTAATGCGCGCCTTTTTCGTCCCTGCCCTGTCTTCGCTTCAAGGAAATCCCGTACATGATTGAGCCCCGCGCAACCAAAGTCCTGGTCATTGGTTACGTCTGGCCCGAGCCCCGCTCTTCCGCGGCCAGCGGGCATGTCATGCAGATTCTCGACGTTTTCCTGGACCAGGGCTGGAACATCACGTTCAGCAGCCCGGCAGGCTTCGGCGAGCAACGTGCAGACCTGACAGCGTTAGGTATTGACGAAGTACCCATCGAGCTGAACAACAGCAGTTTCGACGCATTCATCAGCGAACTGGCGCCGGACATCGTGTTGTTCGATCAATTCATGATGGAGGAACAGTTCGGCTGGCGGGTCGAGAAGCATTGCCCCGATGCCTTGCGCGTGCTCGAAAGTTGCGACCTGCAAAGTCTCAGGCTGGGTCGGCATCAACGCCTCAAGGAGCGTTTGAAGGCCAGTGACGACAACAATGACTTCAACGAACTGTTCGCCCCGGCGGCGCGCGAAGAGTTCGAACACATGGCTGATACCGATCTGGCGAAGCGCGAGATCGCCTCATTTTATCGTTGTGATTTGACGCTGATGGTTTCCGAAGTGGAAGTCGAATTGCTGGTCGAGCAGTTCAGGTTTCCCCGCAACCTGTTGCACTGGTGCCCGTTGATGGTCGATGTTCCGTCCCGTGCATCGGTTCCGTTCGAAGACCGGGCACACTTTCTTCATATCGGTAACTTTCGCCATGCGCCCAACTGGGATGCGGTGCTCTGGTTGAAAACCGCTATCTGGCCATTGATTCGCGAGCAGATACCCGGCGCTCAATTGCATATCTATGGTGCCTACACACCACCCAAGGCGACTGCCCTGCATAACCCGGCCCAGGGTTTTCATGTGATGAACTGGGCAGAAGACGCCCTGCAAGTCATGTCGTCGGCGCGGGTCTGTATGGCACCGCTGCGTTTTGGGGCGGGAATCAAAGGCAAGATTGTCGATGCGATGCTCTGTGGCACGCCGAATGTGACGACGCCAGTGGGTGCCGAGGCGATGCATGGTCAAGAGGCATGGCCCGGTGCAGTGACCCGTTCGGCACGCGAGTTCGCCGATCATGCCGTGCAACTGCACAACGACAAGACGCGCTGGCTTGACGCCCAGGCGCACGGGACAACCCTGCTTGCCAGTCGCTACCGAAAATCCGTTCATGGCCCGGCCCTGATCCAGCGGCTGGTCGATTGCCAGCAGAATCTGGCAAACATAAGACGAGATAACTTTACCGGCAGCATGCTGCGTCATCACCAGCACAAGAGCACTCAATACATGGCGCAATGGATTGAGGCGAAGAACCGACTGAATCAGGAGTAGCCCACTTTTCTTGTGCAATACATAGTTACCGCCATTGCTGTGCCCGACCGGTTAATCTGACCGCTTCACACCCAATGGATGGGGTGATTCGCACAAGGAATGGCCATGACCAGCAATACGCGTGGTTTGCT
This sequence comes from Pseudomonas sp. GW821-FHT12A04, assembly GCF_058807755.1. NCBI lineage: Bacteria > Pseudomonadati > Pseudomonadota > Gammaproteobacteria > Pseudomonadales > Pseudomonadaceae > Pseudomonas > Pseudomonas sp. GW821-FHT12A04. Next base: position 86,915 of record NZ_JBXAQZ010000003.1, on the reverse strand, counting down.
CGACAAGCAAACCTGGATGAGCAGCACCCTCGAAATCAATCAACTCAAACTCACCGATATCGTCTGGCCTGGCGTGCATAACGCCGGAATGGACAAAAAAGCGCCCAACCACGATGCGGTGCTCGGCCATTGGACGATTTGTCAGAACGACACTTTTTCCTGGCAACTGGCCAACGGCGCCCGCGCCTTTGATATCCGTCTTGGCTACACCGCCGGTGCGGCTCGATCGGGCTTCTACTTTCACCACAACGGCTTTCGCTCGCACCGCGCCCTGGACGATCTGATCGACGCGGTACTGCTGTTCCTTGATCGAAACCCGGACGAATTTATCGTGCTGGACTTCCATCAACTGGCTGATGGCAATAAACCTTTCGATCATGAAAGGTTCAGTGACTGGCTCGTGCGACGTCTAGGGCTGCGGGCCGTCCTTCCAGGCGACAGATTCAAAACGGTTGGAGAACTCAAAAGTGCGAGCCCACATCGCCGGGTGATCATGGCGGCACCCGCCCTGTCGGCGCTCGATGGCGAGTACTTCTGGCCTCGCATCCCGCACAAATGGCGCGACAACGCGTTCTCCGCCCCCGCCGAGCTGCAACGCTACATCGCGCAAACCCTGGAAGATGCGCCCTACGAAACCTTCCTCTGGTCACTGTCCGCGACCACCTACTCGCTGCTCGGCGGGCCCGGAAATATCAAGCGGCAGATCAACGACTGGTTCGACACCACGAGAAACTGGGTCACGCGTTGCAGCATCATCAGCACCGATTTTTTCGACGAGTCCGACATCGTTCGGTATTGCTGGAGCGCCACCAGCATGAAAGCGGTTTACGGCCGTGCGTTGCACGAACAGACGCACCGGCGGTAGTAGCGCTATCCATCCGGCAAGAGGCATGATCGGGGCGGGATAACTACACAAGCGCCCTGACATGACCCGTACCGCCAGAGTCACCGATCCTTCCTATGAGTTGATGGACGACCACAACGGCTTGTCCATCATCTATCGCCAGCACGGTTTCCCCTGCCCTCTGGTGCGCTGGCATTTCCACAAGGAATACGAACTGCACCTGATCGTCGCCAGTTCCGGCAAGGTGTTCATCGGCGACTACATCGGCAACTTCTATCCCCGGACACTGTTTCTCACCGGCCCCAACCTGCCCCACAACTGGATCAGCCAGGTGGCCGAGGATGAAGTGGTGCCCAAGCGCGACATGCTGGTCAACTTCACCGATGAGTTGTTCGATAGTGGCTATCAGGTGTTCGCCGAACTCAAGGCCCTGGCACCGCTGCTGGAGCGCGCGCAGTACGGTATCGAGTTTCGCTGCAAGCACACCATCGACAAGGCGATGGACCTGATGCAGCGCATCGCCGATACCACCGGTATGACCCGGCTCGGGCACTTTTTCATTCTGCTGGAGTTGCTTGCGGCCACCGACGACTACCAATTGCTCTCTGGTGCCACAACCCCGCAACTGGCGGACGAGCACAACATTGATCGCACGAACCGCGCGGTGGATTACATTTTTGCCCACTACGCCCGGGACTTGACGCTGGAAGAGGTCGCCGAGCACCTGGGTATGAAGCCGACGTATTTCAGCCGGGTATTCAAGCAGGCCACCGGGCGCAATTTCATCGAATTCGTCAATCGCCTGCGCATCAGCAAGTCCTGCGAGTTGCTGGCCGATGGCGACAAGCCAGTGACCGATGTCTGCTTCGAATCGGGCTTCAACAATATTTCCAACTTCAACCGGCGCTTCCAGCAGCTCAAGGGCATGACGCCTTCGCATTACCGGCGGCTGGTGGTGCAGCGGTTGACCGAGCAAAACCTGGGTTGAAGACACGCCTCAAATTCCTGTGGGAGCGCGCTTGCTCGCGATGAGGCCGTGTCAGTCGACATTTATTAACCTGATACACCGCCATTGTCGGATCGCCGCCCGGACCAAGCTCGCTCCCACAGGTACAGCGTTACCCCCTGAAACCTGTACGGATTCAATACCCCTCCTTCGCTGAAAAGCCCTTCCCTGCGTCTACCCCTCAAAACTTCAGTGCAAAAAAGTATCGATTGAAGTGCGATGGATGATTTGTCTCGCCCTCGATTGAAGGATGTAATCAGCGCACATTCTTCCTGCCTTCGGAAGACACAAAAACAATAACTGTCCTTCTGTAGCCCGCCGGGTGCAGAAAAGGAGTGCACGATGCAACCTTCGGTAAAAGCCCTGCTTGCCCTCACCTGCATGACCCTCAGCAGCGTCAGCCTTGGCGCACAGACCCTGACCATCGCCACCGTCAACAACAGCGACATGATCCGCATGCAAAAGCTCTCGAAAACCTTCGAGGCCGAGCATCCGGACATCAAGCTCAATTGGGTAGTCCTCGAAGAAAACGTCCTGCGCCAGCGCCTGACCACCGACATCGCCACCCAGGGCGGGCAATTCGATGTGCTGACCATTGGCATGTACGAAGCCGCACTCTGGGGCGCCAAGGGCTGGCTGGAACCGATGAAGGATTTGCCGGCTGGTTACGCCCTCGACGATGTGTTTGCGTCGGTGCGCGAAGGCCTGTCTGTCAAAGGCCAGCTGTACGCCCTGCCGTTCTACGCCGAAAGCTCGATCACCTATTACCGCACCGACCTGTTCAAGGACGCCGGCCTGACCATGCCCGAGCGCCCGACCTGGGAGCAGATCGGTGAATTCGCCGCCAAACTGAACAAACCCGAACAGGAACAGTACGGCATCTGCCTGCGGGGCAAGGCCGGCTGGGGCGAGAACATCGCGCTGATCAGCACCGTGGCCAACGCCTATGGCGCGCGCTGGTTCGATGAAAAGTGGCAGCCGGAATTCAACGGTCCCGAATGGAAAAACGCGCTGAACTTCTATGTCGACACCATGAAGAAATCCGGCCCGCCGGGAGCGTCGAGCAACGGTTTCAATGAAAACCTGGCGCTGTTCAATAGTGGCAAATGCGCGATCTGGGTCGATGCCAGCGTCGCCGGCTCGTTCGTCACCGACAAGTCCCAGAGCAAGGTCACCGATCACGTCGGCTTCACCTATGCGCCGCATCAGGTCACTGACAAGGGCTCGGCCTGGTTGTACTCCTGGGCGCTGGCCATTCCGACCAGTTCCAAGGCCAAGGACGCAGCGAAAACCTTCAGCGCCTGGGCCACGTCCAAAGAATACAGCGCACTGGTCGCGGAAAAAGACGGCATCGCCAACGTGCCGCCGGGCACCCAGGCCTCGACCTACAGCGAGGCGTACATGAGTGCCGCGCCGTTCGCCAGGGTCACGCTGGAATCGCTCAAGGCCGCGGACCCGAGCAAGCCGGGCGCCAGACCTGTGCCGTACATCGGCATCCAGTTGGTGACCATTCCCGAGTTCCAGGGCATCGGCACCCAGGTCGGCAAATCCTTCTCGGCGGCTCTGATCGGCCAGACCACGGTCGACCAGGCGTTGGCGGCGGCCCAGCAAACCACCGAGCGCGAGATGAAGCGCGCGGGTTATCCCAAGTAACCGGCAGTAGCCTGCCCCTGTTCCCTGTGGGAGCGAGCTTGCTCGCGATGAGTCCATGACATTCAACAGTGATGTCGGCTGACAGATTGCTATCGCGAGCAAGCTCGCTCCCACAGTTGATCTTCATTGCCTGTACCCATTCGGTTTAACACCATGAATACATCAACTGCAAAAGCTCACATGGACATAGCCCAGCCGCAGCGCAAAAGCAGCGTGGCCAATCCCGGCTGGTTTCTGGTCAGCCCTTCGGTGGCATTGCTGCTGTTGTGGATGATCGTACCGCTGGGTATGACCGTCTACTTCTCGACGATTCGCTACAACTTGCTCAACCCCGGCGAGAACGAGTTCGTCGGCCTGGAAAACTTCACCTACTTCCTCACCGACTCCGGCTTTGTGCCCGGCGCCACCAACACGCTGTTGCTGGTGGGCAGCGTGCTGCTGATCAGTGTGGTATTCGGCGTGCTGATCAGTGCATTGCTGGAGGCCAGTGAGTTTTTCGGTCGCGGCATCGTACGGGTGATGCTGATCTCGCCGTTTTTCATCATGCCCACGGTGGGCGCACTGATATGGAAGAACCTGATTTTCCATCCGGTGTCGGGGATTCTCGCCTACGTCTGGAAGCTGTTCGGCGCGCAACCGGTGGACTGGCTGGCGCACTACCCGCTGCTGTCGATCATCATCATTGTCTCGTGGCAATGGCTGCCCTTCGCAATCCTGATCCTGATGACCGCCATGCAGTCCCTCGACCAGGAACAGAAAGAAGCCGCGCGCCTGGACGGTGCCGGGCCCATCGCGATTTTCTGGCACCTGACCCTGCCGCACCTGGCGCGGCCGATTGCGGTGGTGGTGATGATCGAAACCATCTTCCTGCTCTCGGTGTTCGCCGAAATCTTCACCACCACCAACGGCGGTCCCGGCTACGCCTCGACCAACCTCGCCTACCTGATCTACAACCAGGCGCTGGTGCAGTTCGATGTCGGCATGGCCTCGGCGGGCGGCCTGATCGCCGTGGTCATCGCCAACATCGCCGCGATCATCCTGGTGCGGATGATCGGCAAAAACCTGACCGACAAAGCCTGAGGCCTGCCATGACTCTTCAACAATCCCGTCGTTTGCAAAGCCTGCTGCTCGGTACGTTGGCCTGGGCCATCGCGATCCTGATCTTCTTTCCGATCTTCTGGATGGTACTGACCAGTTTCAAAACCGAAATCGATGCCTTCGCCACGCCGCCGCAGTTCATCTTCATGCCGACGCTGGAGAACTACCTGCACATCAACGAGCGCAGCGACTATTTCAGTTTCGCCTGGAACTCGGTGGTGATCTCCTTCAGCGCCACCGCGCTGTGCCTGCTGATCGCGGTGCCGGCGGCCTACTCCATGGCTTTCTACGAAACCCAACGCACCAGAGGCACGCTGCTGTGGATGCTCTCCACCAAAATGCTGCCGCCGGTGGGCGTGCTGATGCCGATCTATCTGCTGGCGAAGAGTTTCGGCCTGCTCGATACACGGATCGCGCTGATCGTCATCTACACGCTGATCAACCTGCCGATCGTGGTCTGGATGATTTACACCTACTTCAAGGACATCCCCAAGGACATCCTCGAAGCCGCGCGGCTGGACGGCGCAACGCTGGCACAGGAGATGCTCCGGGTGTTGCTGCCCATCGCCAAGGGCGGCCTGGCATCCACGGTGCTGCTGTCGTTGATCCTGTGCTGGAACGAGGCGTTCTGGTCGCTGAACCTGACCTCGTCGAAAGCCGCGCCACTGACCGCATTGATCGCCTCGTACTCAAGCCCCGAAGGGTTGTTCTGGGCCAAATTGTCGGCCGTCTCGACCCTGGCCTGTGCGCCGATCCTGATCTTCGGCTGGGTCAGCCAGAAACAACTGGTGCGCGGCCTGTCGTTCGGCGCCGTGAAATGAATACCGCTAACCGAATGCGACTCCTGTGGGAGCGAGCTTGCTCGCGATAGCGGTGGGTCAGTCAGCATCAATGCCGACGGATACACCCTCATCGCGAGCAAGCTCGCTCCCACCAAAAAGCCCACCTGGTTCAACTGAATAAAAACAAACGGAGGCCCATCACCATGGCCAACCTGAAAATCAAGAATCTGCAAAAAGGCTTCGAAGGCTTTTCCATCATCAAGGGCATCGACCTTGAAGTGAACGACAAGGAGTTCGTGGTATTCGTCGGCCCGTCGGGCTGCGGTAAATCCACGCTGCTGCGGCTGATCGCCGGGCTGGAGGAAGTCAGCGGCGGCACCATCGAACTCGACGGCCGCGACATCACCGAAGTGAGCCCGGCCAAGCGCGATCTGGCGATGGTGTTCCAGACCTACGCCCTGTACCCGCACATGAGCGTGCGCAAGAACATGTCGTTCGCCCTCGACCTGGCCGGCGTGGCGAAAGCCGAAGTAGAGAAGAAGGTCAGCGAAGCGGCGCGCATCCTCGAACTGGGGCCGATGCTGGAGCGCAAACCCAAGCAACTGTCCGGCGGCCAGCGCCAGCGCGTGGCGATTGGCCGGGCCATCGTGCGCAACCCGAAAATCTTCCTGTTCGACGAACCGTTGTCCAACCTTGATGCCGCCCTGCGGGTGCAGATGCGCCTGGAACTGTTGCGCCTGCACAAAGAACTGCAAGCCACGATGATCTACGTGACTCACGATCAGGTCGAAGCGATGACCATGGCCGACAAAGTGGTCGTACTCAATGGCGGCAAGATCGAGCAAGTCGGCTCGCCGCTGGATCTCTATCACCAGCCGGCCAACCTGTTCGTCGCCGGTTTCCTTGGCACACCGAAAATGGGCTTGCTCAAGGGCAAGGTCACCCGCGTCGACAGCCAGGGCTGTGAAGTGCAGCTCGACGCCGGAACCCGCGTCAGCCTGCCCTTGGGCGGCAGGCATCTGAGCGTCGGGAGTGCGGTGACGCTGGGTATTCGCCCAGAGCACCTGGAACTGGCCAAACCCGGCGACTGCGCCTTGCAGGTCACCGCCGATGTCAGCGAGCGCCTGGGCAGCGACACCTTCTGCCACGTCCGGACGGCATCCGGCGAAGCCCTGACCATGCGCGTTCGCGGCGATCTGGCCAGCCGCTACGGTGAAACCCTGAGCCTGCATCTGGATGCGCAACACTGCCATTTATTCGATGCCGACGGCGTGGCGTTGACCCGCCCGTTGCGCGTCGCTGCCTGATTTCAGAGAGCCTGCGATGAAATTGAACCAACTCAACCTCAACCGCCTCGCCCCTGAAGTGGTCCTGCCCGCCTACGCTCTGGGCGAGACCCGCCAAGGTATCGCGCACATCGGGGTCGGCGGTTTCCACCGTGCCCATCAGGCGTACTACACCGACGCCTTGATGAATACCGGTGAAGGCCTGGACTGGGCCATCTGCGGTGTCGGCCTGCGCGCTGAAGACCGTCGCGCCCGTGACGATCTCAAGGATCAGGATTATCTGTTCACCCTGTTCGAACTCGGCGATAGCGACGACACCGAAGTGCGGGTGATCGGCGCCCTTCGTGACATGCTGCTGGCCGAGGACAGTGCCCAGGCATTGGTCGACAAACTGGCCAGCCCCGAGATCCGCATCGTCTCGCTGACCATCACCGAAGGCGGGTACTGCATCGACGACAGCACCGGCGAGTTCATGGCGCACTTGCCGCAGATCCAGCATGACCTGGCGCACCCTGGCGCACCGAAAACCGTGTTCGGCTTCCTGTGTGCCGCACTGGCCAAGCGCCGCGCCGCTGGCACAGCGGCCTTCACCCTGATGTCCTGCGATAACCTGCCGCACAACGGCGCCGTCACCCGCAAGGCCCTGCTGGCCTTTGCCGCCTTGCACGACAGCCAGTTGCGCGACTGGATCGACGCCAACGTCAGTTTCCCCAACGCCATGGTCGACCGCATTACACCGATGACCAGCACCCTCCATCGCCTGCAACTGGCGGACCGGCATGGCGTGGACGATGCCTGGCCGGTGGTCTGCGAACCCTTCGCGCAATGGGTGCTGGAAGACAGGTTCGTCAACGGTCGCCCGGCCTGGGAAAAAGTCGGCGTGCAATTCACCGACGACGTCACGCCCTACGAAGAAATGAAGATCAAGCTGCTCAACGGCAGTCATCTGGCGCTGACGTACCTGGGATTCCTGAAGGGTTACCGCTTCGTCCACGAAACCATGAACGACCCGCTGTTCGTGCGTTACATGCGCGCCTACATGGACCTGGACGTGACGCCACAGCTGCCGGCGGTGCCGGGAATCGACCTGACCGAGTACAAGAACACCCTGGTGGCGCGGTTCTCCAATCAGGCGATTGCCGATCAGCTTGAACGGGTGTGTTCGGACGGTTCGTCGAAGTTTCCGAAATTCACCGTACCGACCATCAACCGCCTGATCGCCGATGGCTGCGATACTCGGCGCGCGGCGTTGGTGGTGGCGGCTTGGGCGCTGTATCTCAAAGGTGTGGATGAACAGGGCGAGACCTACACGATTGCGGATCCACGGGCGGCGTTCTGCCAGGCGCTGGTGGCCGATGATGTGCTGATTACCCAGCGCTTGCTGGCGATCGAGGAGATTTTTGGTACGGCCATTGCGCGCTCACCGGAGTTTGTCGCGGCGTTTGAGTGGTGCTGCAACAGTTTGCGCGAGGTTGGGGTGTCTCGGACGTTGGAACGGGTGCTGGCGTAAGTCCTGCGGTGGACCTGCTGCCGCCTTCGCGAGCAAACCCGCTCCCACAAGGAATTTTGTGAGCAACACCAAACCCTGTGGGAGCGAGCTTGCTCGCGAAGGCGGCCTGACAGGCACCGGGAATGGTGAATCCAGACTTGTATCTAGCTGACGACCAGGAATACTGCATGACAACCCGACAACTCTTCCTCGGCATCGACTGCGGAACCCAAGGCACCAAAGCCATCATCCTCGACACGGCCAATGGTGAAGTGCTCGGCCAGGGAACCGCCAGCCACAGCCTGATCAGCGGCCCCAATGGCCGCCGCGAACAGGACACCCAGCAGTGGCTGGAAGCCTTCGCCACCGCCACTCGCCGCGCATTGCTCGCGGCCAAAGCCGATGGCCAGTCGATCCTCGGCATTGGCGTGTCCGGCCAGCAACACGGCCTGGTGCTGCTCGACGATCAGGGCAAGGTGTTGCGTGCGGCTAAACTCTGGTGCGACACCGAAACCACCCCGGAGAATGACCGACTGCTGGCCCACCTGGGTGGCGAAAAGGGTTCGCTGAAACGCCTTGGCGTCGTCATCGCGCCGGGCTACACCCTGTCCAAGCTGTTATGGACCAAAGAGCAGCATCCCGACGTGTTCTCCCGGATCGCCCGCATCTTGCTGCCCCACGACTACCTCAACCATTGGCTCACTGGCCGCAGTTGCAGCGAATACGGCGATGCCTCGGGCACCGGGTATTTCAATGTGCGTACGCGCCAGTGGGATGGGCAATTGTTGCGTGACATCGACCCCAGCGGACGCCTGCAAGCGGCGCTGCCGGAACTGATCGCCCCCCATCAGGCGGTCGGCACGATTCTGCCAGACATCGCCGAACACCTGGGCATCAACCCGCGGGCAATGGTGTCCAGTGGCGGTGGCGACAACATGATGGGCGCCATCGGCACCGGCAACATCCAGCCTGGCGCAATCACCATGAGCCTCGGCTCGTCAGGCACGGTGTACGCCTACGCCGATCAGCCGAACGTCGCCACGGATGCCGCGGTTGCCACGTTCTGTTCCTCCAGTGGCGGCTGGCTGCCTTTGATCTGCACCATGAACCTGACCAATGCCACCAGCCTGATTCGCGAGCTGCTGGACCTCGACATCGATCAATTCAACGACCTCGTTGCCCAGGCGCCAATCGGTGCCGACGGTGTGTGCATGCTGCCGTTCTTCAATGGCGAACGTGTGCCCGCCCTGCCCCATGCCAGCGCCAGCCTGTCGGGCCTGACCATGACCAACCTGACCCCGGCCAACCTGTGCCGCGCGGTGGTCGAAGGCACGACGTTCGGTTTGCGTTACGGACTGGACCTGCTACGCCGCAATGGCTTACAAAGCCGCAGCATTCGGCTGATTGGGGGTGGGTCAAAAAGTGCGGTCTGGCGGCAAATCGTCGCCGACACCATGAATACGCCGGTGATCTGCACCGAACAAAGCGAGGCCGCAGCCTTGGGTGCGGCGATTCAGGCGGCCTGGTGCGTATCCCGGGCGAGCGGGCACGAAGACAGCCTGGCGCAATTGTGCGAGCGCTGCGTAAAACTCGACCTGGCCAGTGAAACCCTGCCGGTCGCCGACAATGTGCAAGCCTGTCAGCAGGCGTATGAACGCTATCAACAGCATGTCGCAACCCTTTGAAGAGTGAACAACTATGTACCTGGTGTGTGGCGAAGCGCTGTTCGATTTTTTCAGTGAAAACGACGCCAGTGGGCTGGCGTCCAAAGTGAACTTCAAGGCCATTGCCGGTGGCTCGCCGTTCAACGTGGCGGTGGGCTTGCGCCGCTTGGGTGTGGACGCGGCGCTGTTGGCCGGGTTGTCCACCGACTATTTGGGCCGGCGCCTGCTGCAAGTGCTGCAAGATGAGGGCGTGTGCCTGGACTACCTGCTGGAGTTTGCCGCGCCGACCACCCTGGCAATGGTCGCCGTGGGCGCCAATGGCTCGCCGCAGTACAGCTTCCGTGGCGAAGGTTGCGCGGATCGACAGTTGCAACCGGAGCACCTGCCGACACTCGGGCCTGAGGTACGCGGCCTGCATATCGGCTCGTTTTCCCTGGTGGTGCAGCCGATTGCCGACACGCTATTGGCATTGGTGCGCCGGGAAAGCGGCAAGCGCCTGATCAGCCTCGATCCGAACGTGCGCCTGAATCCGGAACCGGACATTGAACTGTGGCGTAAACGAGTCGCGACACTGGTAGAACTGGCCGACCTGATCAAGGTCAGCGACGAGGACCTGCATCTGCTGTACCCCGACCAGGACACGGCGCAGGTGATCGAGGGCTGGTTGCAGCACCGCTGTCAGCTGGTATTCCTGACCCGGGGCGGCGAAGGCGCGACCGTGTTCAGCCGGGCACATGGTTCGTGGTCGGCCCCCGCCTGTTCGGTAAAAATCGCCGACACCGTGGGCGCGGGCGATACCTTTCAGGCGGCGCTGATTACCTGGTTGACCGAACACCAGCTGGATTCGGTAGAGGGCGTGAAGCAACTTGGCCGCGAGCAGATCGACTGCATGCTGAAGTTCGCGGTGCGGGCGGCGGCGCTGACGTGCAGCAAGACCGGGCCGGATTTGCCTTATCGCAAGCAACTGGATTTGCGCTGAATTCGAGGGCCTCTTCGCGAGCAGGCTCGCTCCTACAGGGTTGCGGGTCGTTCACAACATTTGTGTCGACGCTCGGGCATTGTGGGAGCAAGCTTGCTCGCGATGACTTTCTATCAGGCGCCCGATGGTCTTAACTGATACACAGGATCGCGCATCCGCGACAGGCGGTGTTCAGCCGGGTTAACCCTCGCTTAACCGTGCGATCCAACACTTCACTGGACCGCACGCCCTCAGATTGTTCTGACGCCCAGTGCGGCAAGTTCGACAAGCGACACATCGAACTGACATTCCGTCCGCACCGGAGATCGCTGATGAACACTCGCACCCTGCTGGTTACCGCCGCCCTCGCCTGCACCGCATTTGCCGGCCTGGCTCAGGCCAATGAGACCACGACCTCTCAAGCCGTGCCCTATCACTACGGCATGCCATTGCATGTCAGCAAAGTGATTTCACTGACCGAGCCGGACACCCTGGAGTGCAAGGTGGTGAAGGCCGAGATGAAGTACATCGATGACACGGGAAAACCCGCAGAAATTTCCTACCGTAAACTTTCCGACGCTTGCGAGAACCAGGGCTGACCGAAAAGTCTGATTTGGTACTTGGCAGTATTCCTTTGAGGGTTGCGGCGCTATGCTCTAGCGCCTCCCTCTCTGCCCGCAAGGATTCGCCATGCAGTTGTCGTTTCGCACGCTGTCGTTGTTTACCGCCGCCCTATGTCTTTTGCTCAGTCTGGTCTGGGGTCTGACACCGCAATGGTTGTTGTCGTTCTGGGATATCGAGTTTTCATTCGCGGTGGGATTGGTCGCGCGACGCACCGCCGTGCTGTTTGGGGCGTTGAGCGTGTTCTCTTTTCTGGTTCGCAACGCCCCTCTTTGCGCAACCCGCAATGCGCTGAGCCTCGGCTTCGTCGTCGGCTGCTGGGGATTGGCCGTGCTGGGTTTTGCCGAATGGCTCAACGGCCATGTCGGGCCGGGCATTTTACTGGCGGTCGGGTTTGAACTGGCGCTGGGCCTGGCGTTCTTCCAGACCCGGCGCGTGTCCGTGGAGCTCGAAACAGCAGGCTAGAGAGTATTGCCCGGCATAGAGTGCGGTTCGACCTCGACGTGATGCTGTCTGGAACGCAGTTGGACAATCAAGTCGTTTATTTCCCGACAACCATTGAGCCCGGAGGCATCGATGCCAGTGACCAATAGATCGAGCTGATCGGTTTGCCCGTCTGCATAGACCTTGACGGTCATCGACAGGTCCGGTGACAGCGTGCACTGGCAGCGCTGGGGTAGAAAACTGCTTTCGATGATATTGCGAACTTCCAAGGCAGAAAGAAACATGGCGACTCCCTCCTTTGTGAGACTGCCGGACGATCAATGCTCGCTCATTTGCAATCCCGGCAAGCTTCAAGGGCACCTACAGCATAAAACATACCCTGAATTTCGTAGTGCAGTTCATCGGCACTTCAAGGATTTAGACGAATCACCTGTCAACCTGCCATGTGGTTTGCAATAAGCGCCCCGGGCGACCCTGCAATTTGCACGCGGGGGATCCCGGGTTTGCATTCACTGCACACGACAGTGAAAATGCCGCCCTTCACTTCAAGCAAGGAGGCATCATGAATTCTTTGACCGTTAACGCTTGCACAGCGCTGTTCGCACTGGGGCTTGCCGGCGTTGCTCACGCCGCCAAACTCGAAGACACCGCACCCTATCCGAAGGCCGAAAGCGGGTTCACCCGCCAGGTGATCCACCTCGCGCCACAGACCCGGGAAAACGACTTCCAGGTCGAGATCCTGGCCGGCAAGACGATGACCGTCGACTGCAACAACCCGCGCCTGGGCGGTATTCTCGAGGAGAAGAACCTCGAGGGTTGGGGCTATCCGTTCTATCGCCTGGAAAAAGTCATCGGGCCGATGAGCACGCTGATGGCCTGCCCGGGTGGCACGAGCAAACAGGGTTTTGTACCGGTGGTCGGTGACGGCTTCCTGCTGCGTTACAACAGCAAGCTGCCGCTCGTGCTGTACGTGCCCAAGGACATCGAAGTGCACTATCGGATCTGGTCGGCGTCGACCAAGGTCGAGAAAGCCATTCAGGAATAACCTTGCCATCGCGCGGACCCTCGCGGCGCCCGCTTGCGGCGCCCGCTGTCGACCTGCCCAGGCATCATGCCGGGACGCCACTCAACGCGGCGCGCTCGGCCACGTGCCCCAGACTGTCGAAATTGATATTGGCACCCGAGTCGATCGCCACCAGGGTCTGCCCCAAGGCTCCGGTCTGCGCGACGTACCTCTTGATCCCGGCCACGGCCAGCGCACCGGAAGGTTCGGTGATCGAGCGGGTATCGTCGTAGATATTCTTGATTGCGGCGCAAAGTTCATCGTTACTGACCGTCACCACGTCATCGACGCAAAACCGGCAGACCTCAAAACCGTAAGCGCCGATCTGCGCCACCGCCACCCCATCGGCGAAGGTGCCGACGCTCGGCAACACGACCCGTTCGCCGGCATGCATCGCCGCTTGCAGACACGCGGAATGTTCCGACTCGACGCCAATGACGCGAACTTCCGGCCGCAAGTATTTGACGTAGGCGGCGATACCCGCGATCAGCCCCCCGCCACCCACCGGCACGAAGATCGCGTCCAGAGGCCCCTGATGCTGGCGCAGGATTTCCATCGCTACCGTACCTTGCCCAGCGATCACCTCCGGATCGTCGAAGGGTGAAACAAAGGTGCGACCGGTTTCCCGGGCCAAATCCAGCGCACAGGCCAGTGCGAACGGAAAGCTTTTACCGTGCAACACCGCATCGGCGCCGCGACTGCGCACGCCGATGACCTTCAACTGCGGCGTCGTGCAGGGCATGACGATGGTAGCGTTGATCCCCAACTCCCGCGCCGCCAGTGCCACGCCCTGCGCATGATTGCCCGCAGAAGCCGTGACCACGCCACGAGCCTTTTGTGCCTCGCTCAGTTGCACCAGCTTGTTGTAGGCACCGCGGATCTTGAAGGAAAACGTCGGCTGCAAGTCTTCGCGCTTGAGCAGGATCTGGTTGCCCAAGGCTTCGGACAAGGCCGGTGCCGGTTGCAAAGGCGTGCGCACGGCCAGCTCATAGACCGGCGCGGCAAGGATTTTTTTCACGTAGCCTTCAAGCAAGGCCTGTTGATCGGTTGTGAAACTCATCGTCGTCTCCTGACATTGATGGGGGCCCGGGAGACAGAAAGTAAAAACCCGCCTCGAGGGCGGGTTGGGTGCTGCAGTCGTGAGCTAGCCCGCCAAATGAGGAATGGCGGTAATAATGCTTGGCTGGCAGCGCAATACGGTGGAAGTCATGGCTCGAAATTAGCCGGACGTTGATGGCAAGTCAATGGCAAGTTTGCGTTGGTCGCTATAGGCTACCGGTTCTATTCATTGCCCAAGGAAGGAAAACATGAAGGCCATTGCCCTGCCCCTTATCGCCTTGATCGCTTTTGCCGGCTACACGGTTTCAGTGATGCTCCAGGCCGAACAATCGCTGATCGATTTCGGCATCAGCCTGATGTCACGCCCGGATACTGCGCAAGTGGTGATCGATCTTTACCTGCTGGCGACGCTGGCGGCGATCTGGATGTACCAGGATGCGCGAAAGCGCGGGCAGTCGGCGGTTTCGGTGGTGCCTTATCTACTGATTACCGCAGTGTTCGTGTCGATTGGGCCATTGTTGTATCTGGTGGTACGTGGGTTTCAGGATCGAAAGAGTTCAGTTGCCGCGACTCGGCAGATCTGACCGACCTTCCGTAATGAGGTTTAAATTGCAATCGCGAGCAGGCTCGCTCCTACACGAGACTTGAAAAACCGATGCCCTGAAACTCAATACCCGTTCTGCAGCCGCTCACTATGGCGGCTGCAGGACAAGCCAACGGCTGGCTACTTCAACCCCACCTTGTACAACCCGCCGTTCTCCTCATCGGTCAAAACATACAAGTATCCGTCCGGTCCCTGCCGTACGTCGCGGATGCGCTTTTTCAAATCCCCGAGCAAGCGCTCCTCGTGGATCACCTTGTCGCCATCGAACTCCAGGCGGATCAGTTCCTGGCTGATCAGCGCGCCGACAAACACGTTGCGCTGCCAGACCTTGAAACGATCGGCATCGTAGAACGCCATGCCACTCAGGCCCGGGGACTTTTCCCAGACATGATTCGGGACAAGGGTGCCTTCGGCGATTTCACCCTTGGCTTCGGGAATCGGTTGACCGGAGTAGTTGATGCCATGGGTCGCCAGCGGCCAGCCGTAATTCTTGCCGCGCTCGATGATGTTGATTTCATCGCCGCCCTGAGGGCCGTGTTCGTTTTCCCACAGCGTGCCGTTCCACGGGTTGAGCGCCGCGCCTTGCGGGTTACGTTGCCCGTAGGACCAGATCTCCGGGCGCACGTTGGCCTGGCCGACAAAGGGGTTGTCCTTGGGCACAGTGCCATCCGGGTAGATTCGCACCACTTTACCTTGCAGCTTGTCGAGGTCCTGGGCGGTCGGGCGGTCGTTGTTTTCCCCCAGGGTCACGAACAGATAGCCGTCGCGATCAAACACCAGCCGCGAGCCAAAATGGTTGCCCACCGAGAGCTTGGGTTCCTGACGCAGGATCACCTGGAAATCCTTGAGCGCTGTCATATCGTCGGAGAGCCGGCCGCGGCCCACCGCCGTGCCGGCCTTGCCGCCCTGACCGCCACCTTCGGCATAGGACAGATAAACCATCCGGTCCTGCTTGAAGTCGGGCGACAGCGCCACGTCGAGCAATCCACCCTGCCCCTTGGCCCAGACCGTGGGTACGCCATTGAGTGGTGCGGACAACTTGCCTTCGGCGGTCACCAGTCGCAGGTTGCCGGGCCGTTCGGTCACCAGCATGCCTTTGCTATCCGGCAGGAATGCCAGGGCCCAGGGGTGCTCCAGCCCCGTCACGATGGGGGTGACCTCAAGGGTGCCATCTTCGCTTTTCATCGTCTGGGCCGGTGCGGCAAGCACAGGGACAGTGGCGCTGATCAATACGCCGGCACAGAGGGTTGCCAACAGGTTTTTACGCAACATGCAGGATTCCTTTTCTGATGGAAATGAGACTTGGTGAAAAGTAGCGGGCAGACGCGATGCCTGCCACTCAACGGTTGCTGCTACCGGTGTCTCGAGGAGGTGGATTGGGAATGAATTTCGGTGGGCTGGCGGGCGCTGTCCGGTCGGGGTAGCGATTACCAATGCCACCGTTGTCCAGCGTCGGCGGGCGCGGGACCGGCACGGTATTGGGGCCTCGTATGGCCGGGGTGCCGGGTTGGGTGCCTTGCATGCTGTTGGGATTGGCCCGGCGAATCGGACTGTTGTAAGGGTTGTTGTTGGTGCTGCCCGGCAGGTTCTGGGCCAACTGCAACGAAGCAGAGACGTCGGCCTGGACCAAGGAGCCAAGTACGCCACTCAAGGCCAGTGCAATGGCGCCAAACACGTATCGGTTCATGGGGGTGCCTCTCTGCGTCCGCGTGGGTAAGGACTTCGATACCACGCTACGCCCGAGGTTCGGATTTGTTAACCAAAAACTCCCCGTCACGATCTGGCACCCGGTTGATCCGGCGGGGGAACCGGCGCGCAGACCACAGAAACTTTTGCCCAGGACCGCAGGTCACCTGAACATCACTTGCGAGTAGACGACCATGGCACGGGCAATCTGGAAAGGCGCAATCAGCTTCGGACTGGTGCACATCCCCGTGGCGCTGGTCTCCGCAACGTCCTCCCGAGGCGTCGATTTCGACTGGCTCGACAGCCGCAGCATGGACCCGGTGGGCTACAAGCGTGTCAACAAGGTGACGGGCAAGGAAGTCACCAAGGAGCACATCGTCAAGGGCGTGCAATACGAAAAGGGCCGGTACGTGGTGCTCAGTGAAGAGGAGATCCGTTCCGCTCATCCGCTCTCGACCCAGACCATCGACATTTTCTCCTTTGTCGACGGCAAGCAGATTCCCTTGCAGAACATCGACACGCCTTACTACCTGGCTCCCGACAAACGTGGCGGAAAGGTCTATGCGCTGCTGCGCGAAACCCTGAGCAAAACCGGCAAGGTCGCCCTCGCCCGCGTGGTCTTGCATACCCGTCAGCACCTGGCCGCATTGATGCCGCTGGAATCGGCACTGGTCCTGGTGATGCTGCGCTGGCCGGCCGAGGTGCGAAGTCTCGATGAACTGGCGCTGGGCAGCGAAGTGACCAGCCCCGAACTGGCCAAGGGCGAACGGGACATGGCCAAACGCCTGGTGGAGGACATGAGTGCCGAGTGGACGCCGGACGACTATCGGGACGGCTTCGAAGACAAGATCATGGCCCTGGTGGACAAGAAGGCCCGTGAAGGCAAGATCGAAGACGTCGAAACCGCTTCTGGTGAAGAGGAGCGCAAAACGGCGGATGTCATTGACCTGACCGAACTGCTCAAGCGCAGCCTCGGCAGCGGTAAAGCAGCGTCCAGGCCGAAGGCGGGCAGCAAACCGGTTGCCAGGAAGAAAGTCAGCAAGTGATCCGTTGGATATCCCGGCCTGCTCGCGAAGCCTTGGTACGCTACACCGAAAAAATCAGATCAGAATGAAGACCGCCAGCAACCCGGCAAAGATCGACCATTTTTGGAGGTAGTAAAGCTTGCGGTTGCGCTTTTTCAGTTCCTTGGCGCGCAGGCGAACCTTGTAGACCTTGCTGAACAGCCGGTTGATCCCACCGGTGCGGTCTCCGTCCTCGTTCGGTGCACCTGCCGCCGACATGACAGTGCGGCTGAACCAGCGATTGAATGCCCCTGCCCAGCGATACTTCATCGGCCGCTCGACGTCGCAGAACAGGATGATGCGGTTGCGTGGCGTGGTGTTCTCTGCGTAATGAATGAAGGTCTCATCGAACATCACCGCTTCGCCATCGCGCCAATGGTAGTTCTGGCCATCGACATTGATGTAGCAACCTTCAGCGTTGGGTGTGTCCAGTCCGAGGTGATAACGGTACGAACCGGCATACGGGTCGCGGTGGCGCACCAGTCTGGAGCCCGGTGGCAACTCGGCGAACATCGCCGCCTTGATCGAGCCAATGCCCTGTACCAGTTCGGTGGTACGCGGGCAGAGCTTCATGGCCGACGGGTGGCTATCGCCATACCACTTGAGATAGAAGCGCTTCCAGCCGGTCTTGAAAAACGAGTTGAAACCGACGTCATCGTATTGGTTCGAACGTTTGATCTCGCCGGCGTGAAGCAAATTCTGGCCTTCGGCACGAATTTCTTCCCAATGCGCCTGCAGCGGGCTCAGGTCGGGAAAATCAGCCGGATCGAGATACGGTTTGTTGGGGATTTTCGAAAACAGATAAAGAAAGCAATTGATCGGCGCCAGGAATGTCGAGTGATCACTCAACTGGCGCCCCAGCTTGTGGCGCACTCGACCACGCAGGTGAACGTACGCAATAGAGACAACGTAGATAACGGCAATGATCAGTTTCACGGAAATCGTCACAGGTTGGAAATAAACAAACTGCGCCCTTTACCGGCATGCCGGTCCCCGGGTCTTGTGCAGCGACTGAATGCGAAACAGCGGCCCCGTAATGCCATCGAACCACGCCGATGGTCGGCCTTCAGCTGATGGATGGCATTTTAGCCACAGTTTGTAACCAATAGTTAACCCGCAACTGTGAAAATGTGTCCGCAAAAACCGCCAAAGCGTTGCAGAGGCCTCCATCGCCCTATCGTTTAAAGAGCCAGACCAGTACAATCGCCGCCAAACTTTACGCGCCCCCAGGTTGAGAGCGGGAAAATCCCCTTTCAGCGCACGTTGTCTCGGGCCAGGCGCACCACATGCTGCTGTCCACTTGATGCCAGATGGATCTTCCACTGCCGATCGGGATGAATGTCCCGGGGCCCAACAGTGGAAACAGGTACTGAACCGGTACTGCCGCAACCCTAGCTACTCTGAATGCCTCGCAGGAAAAACCTTTGATTTCTACAGCTAACATCACGATGCGATCCTAACGGCGCTGTGGAGTAGCTTCAAGCGTAGGAAAATCAAGGGGTTGAGCCGCACTGGATCGCATCAAAACGCGCAAGAAAACGTCGATTGGTATCAAAATTGGTATCAGAGACAACACAAAGCACCTACGGCGGCCGCAGGCGGCTCGAAACCCACCGCATGTGGCGGGGTCCTCGACTTTCTGCTTGCCCCCTGTCGCCCCCCATGGGGCTCCGTTTGCTCACAAAAGCAGCTGTCCGAAATCTAACAATAGCTCACAGCTTTGCTTTTATGCGTTATTTAGCCTTGTTAAATAATTAACTAAATCATCGTGATGCAACAAATCAACTTTTAGTTTCGCGGCAGCCTGCTTTGCTGCTGGGGTATACAGAGCATTAGAGATGACACACGCATATTGGCAGTCATAGAAGTCTTTAGCCGAATACGCTTCTTGAACTGATTTATTACCTACCGTCGAGCTATATAATTTACATTGAACTGCTATGCGCATAGATGCGCGCTCAGCAATTATATCGGCGCCATGATCGCCAGAACCTGGGGTAACCGTAGCAACCCAGCCTAGCTCTCTTATGAGTTTGGCAACATGAAATTCATATTCATGCCCCGACATCATCCGTTCATTGGTTTGCGGTATACTAGGAGCTTCTACTTGAATTATTCCATCCAGGTGATTAATCCAATATTCGAGAACATAGGGGTTGGAAATATTAGAGAACTCCACATAAATCGGTGACTGCTCAAAACCACCAGCGTCATGTTCTAAAGAATCTAGCGGGAAAATCACATTGTGTAAAAAATTCCTCAGCTCCTTAATCCAACGTGCTGAAATCTCCTCACCATATTCGCCTAAATAAACAAGCTGACCTTTTTTTCTTCGAAGCACGGAAAGGTGCAGCGTAACGCTTTGAGTAACAACGCAATGCATCAGTTGCAGTTCTAATGACCTGACTCGTGCGTCGTACTGCCCTCGCAGCGTAAAATACGCGTATTGCTCGGCAGGACTGCTTTTTCCATATAGCAGCAGCAACCGTTCAAGCTGTTGAATATTGGCGGTTCGATGTTTCAGTATAAAAAATACATAGAATAAAATCCATAACAACACTAGTAGGCAAACAAGAGCAAAAAAAATCTCTAAATGCGAAATAATAAATCCGATGGCAGTGATACCTACCATCAGCAGTATAAATGCGCTCAATAGCGCCGCGAGCGGACTCATAAACGAAGGCCTCCTACCATTCCATGCCGGCAGATTGACATCCAGGAAGGCGGATGAGCAAGCGCAATACCCTTCAAAAGCGATTCATGCGAAATAAACGCGCAAGAACAGATCAACCTATCGATGGCACTATCTGTGCACACCCCGATTGTGTTGGAGTACTAATGCAAAAAAGCCCTACAACCCCGAAAATAAAGGGCTGCGTGGCTTTTTTGACATATCGCGGTTATTGTTCATTTGGCATTAAATGGCATTGGTGGGCGTACGGTTTGCCCCATTCGTTTGCCCGAAAATCCGGATTAGCGGGTCACATCAAATAAGACCTGGCTCTCGCTAGGAGGCACAGTAATGTCATCGAGTGAACGTACAGCAGAGCAAGCCCGTGACGAAAACGTTGCAGTCATGGGGCAGGAGATCGGAGCGATCTACAGCGCCCTTTGGCAGGAGGTTGCCTTGATCTACCAGAAATGGGGACAGTTCGTGGAACTGTTCGGAACAAGCCCAGAGCGGGTTGATCTTCTGAATAAAGCGGCGCCGACATTGTTTCGAACGGTCCAAGACAGCCTTTTAGGAGATTTGCTTCTTCATCTTGCTCGCCTGACAGATCCGCCGCAGTCAGTTCGCAAGAGCAATCTCAGCCTTCGACGGCTTCAGGAGGTCGTCATCGGGTCCCCTGTTGAAGCTGGCGTGGAAGCATCGACCAGCAAGGCGGTTACTGCGACGGCTTTCGCGCGTGACTGGCGAAATCGGAGGCTCGCACACAGGGATCTGGATCTGGCACTTGGGCAGCACATTGTGCCTCTTGCATCCGCTACACGAATTGCTGTCAAAGAAGCACTGTCAGCAGTAGCGGATGTACTCAATGTGGTGGCGGGGCACTATCATGGCTCGACCACGATATTCGACTTCAGTGATGCAAACACTGATGCAGCATCCTTGTTGCATATCCTTCAAGTTGGTCTTCGCTACGAGGAAGAGCGCCGTATGCGGCTGAAGAGCGGAACGTACACGCAAGATGACCTTCACCCCGAAAGAATCTAGCCGTGATGCGCCCCCCCTTCCATCGAGCTAACGTGCCCCGGCAAGCTGGGGTGCGTAAAGGCAGCTTTGGGTCCAAATGCGGCCAATGAACATGACCTTGAGCTGTAGAGAGATGGATAGTGATTCGAACCCCTTACGCTTACCACAGGAACCGATCTAAGCAGCTAAACACATGCGATCTTAAGGGCGCCGCGGTGTAGCGTCAGGTGTAGTAAAATCAAGGGCTTGTGCCGCACAGGATCGCAGGAATACGCCCAAAAATGCATTGAATGGTATCAAAATCGGTATCGATTACCCCCTCCCTCGGCGTCCATCCCTACGCACTTCCCCTCGAAAGCTCAAACAAAAAAGCCCTACAGCCTGATCAGGCTGTAGGGCTTTTTGTTGTTTTCAGCCGCTGACCTGTAAAACCACAAAGCCAGCCAAGTCAGCCATAGACACACTGCTAACGACTTCGTAACCTACGTGTAGGTCTTGTCGCTTTTTTTCTTATGCCAATGTCGCGTCTTTAACGCGAAACTCAATTGGCAAGGGATTACGCAAGGACAAGGAACGTTATGCGACGTATGTAGCGTAAAAATTATGTTACATGTGTCGCCTACTTATAGTTAGCGTTTTCAAAGGATAAGCAATGAGCCTAGAAAATAAATTGTCCGGATGGACTGGCCCTTCGAGTGACACCGAGCAGGACAAGCAAGATAGAACGGAGCGAATGATTCGCCAAGCAATAGATTCACACGAACCATTCAACAATTGCTCGTTGAAGGTTTATGCGAAAGGATCTTACGCCAACAACACTAATGTGCGTTCAGATAGTGATGTCGATATAGCTGTGGAGTGTACGGAAGTTTTATATTGGGAGCAGCATGAAAAAGGGGATTATACGCCTGGTGAACCATATGAGGGGATTTGGACCCCAGCAAAGCTGAGAGCCGAGCTCCTTTCCGCAATGAATGCGAAGTTTCCCGGTCAAGTAGACTCCACGGGGTCTACAGCCATACAGATAAATTCTAGCACAGCGCGTGTAGATGCTGATGTCGTTCCATGTTTTAGCTTTCAATATCACTTTAGCCATGAGACGAGATATGGAACTAAAATATTCAAAACGGATGGCAGTAGTATCGTCAACTATCCAGCCCAGCAAATGGAAAACGGGATAGCTAAGAACAAGCGAACTGGTAATGCCTATAAAAAAGGGGCGCGACTTTTAAAGCGCATTGAAAATGCAATGGCAGAAGATAAAACATTTCGCGAACTGCCATCCTTCTTTATGGAATGCCTAGCCTACAACTGTCCAGACACTGTGTTTGCTCATTCAACCTGGACAGAATGCCTCAGAGCGATGCTTTTTTATATTTGGGATAATCTTCAAGGTGATGAGCCGGACTCTGGGCGCTGGGTAGAAGTAAATGAATGTTTTTACCTGTTTCATCCAAATCAAAAATGGACTCGTGAAGATGGGCGCGAGTTTTCAAAAGCAGCTTGGAACTACTTTGGATTTAAATAATGCGCAATGTAACACTTAAAAACTCGCTGTATCTGCTAGTCGGAACTTCAGCAGTTGCTTGGTTTTCGATTGCCTACTTTAGCAAACTAGACCTATCAAAGGTGCTAGATTTTTTTGGGCTTATTCCAAAAGTCGTGAGCTTTGATCTTTTGGTGATAGCAGTATTTGTTAAATGGGGATGGAAACTTAAAATATTTAGAGGATGGCTTGTTCCATTTCCGAATTTAAACGGAAGCTGGGTGGGCTTTATTCATTCAGATTGGAAAAATCCAGAGACGGGCGCAAAGCCACCTCCTATACCAGTAATGCTGACTGTGAATCAGTCATTCTTCCACATTAGCTGCATGATGCGTACGAGTGAAATGGAGAGCTCTTCGTATTCTGAGGGATTTCTTATTGAACCTGATCGGCAGATTAAAAGCATGGCGTATACCTTCACTAGCAAGCCCAGAATAAGCTTGAACGAACGGAGTATTCCCCATGATGGAACAGCAGTGTTCCAGATCATTGAGAAGCCAAAACAAAAACTAGTGGGTAAGTACTGGACGGACAGATTAACAAAAGGTGAAATAATTCTTCAATATCACTCAAAAGAACTTCTAGATGAGCTCCCAGAAGACTTGGGCGAGCATCCCGTAACAGAACATGAAAATCGACGCTAACAAGCCACTAAAAACGCATAGGGACTGCAATGATAATTAGCGAAGTAACATTCGACAATAGAACGATACTGCTTTGCGGGTACCTGCACAACAGAGAGAACAATGTTTTCACTCTAATTGTGGGTCGAAATGGGTGCGGCAAAAGCGTATTATTCAAAAAAATATGCCAAATAAGTATTCTCTCCATATTAAACAAGAGGACACCTTACAGTTACGATCCTAGCGAAAACTCTAAGTGGATCGAAAACGGGAGCATGACATACATATTCGCAAATACCACCAACAGAATTGAAATAAAGCAGGACGAATTCAACCTAAATCAATATCATTTAGGCGACATACCGGAAAACGAACGTGCCGCAATAATCGAAACTATAAAACAACATCATTTAAACGACTTTACACTAGAACGCTCTAGCGACAACAAACTCGAATCTGACAACTTTACTCACCCCAGAATTATCGCCGTTTCGTCAAGCCCATTTGACAAATTCCCCTTGGCAGATCGGACCACTAGTAGCCATCAAGAAAACCAATTAAAATCCTACTACTACTACCGTGGAGCTAGAACCGACTATAGAATGTCAAAAAGCTATTTGAAATCAAAATTTGATCAGCTAGGTGCATCATTCATAAGTTTCTTCCTCAAACATGAGGATCGAAAGAACGAAATATTACCGCTCTTCGAATATCTAGGCCTAAGCTCAAAATTCAAAATCATATTAAAAGACAACGATCACA
Source organism: Pseudomonas sp. GW821-FHT12A04 (assembly GCF_058807755.1). Lineage (NCBI taxonomy): Bacteria > Pseudomonadati > Pseudomonadota > Gammaproteobacteria > Pseudomonadales > Pseudomonadaceae > Pseudomonas > Pseudomonas sp. GW821-FHT12A04. Next base: position 62,969 of record NZ_JBXAQZ010000003.1, on the reverse strand, counting down.
TTTCTCTTGATCAGATAATCCGCAAAGAAAACTACCGTACCCCTATCGACGCTGTACAAAGCTCACGTTTCTTTAAGGGAATAGCACGAGGGGATGACAACCTCTCAGAAGAAGATCAAAACGACATAATACGCTCCGCAAAAGTACTATATAACGATGCAACCGAAACGAACTCAGACCGAAACAAACTCTATACACTGGAACTAGACCTAGACCCAGATCACGAATCACAAAACAGCAGTCAGTCGACTTACTTAAAAGAACTTTCCACCTTGGTAAAATTCGATCTAATCGACCTGGAAAATATCGAATTCAACAAAATCGCAACTAATTCTAGATTTCTTTTGTCCGAAGCAAGCTCAGGAGAGTTGTGCATCCTCTTTAACATCCTCTCAATTGCAGCAGAAATCACAAACAATACAGTGATTCTACTAGACGAGCCAGAGTTGAGTCTTCACCCTGAGTGGCAGCAAGATTTTTTACCACTCTTATCTACGATTTTTTCCCACTACAAACAATGCCACTTCATAATCGCCACACACTCCCCTCAAATAGTATCATCCATCACCACTTCAAATTCTTACATCGTCAACTTAGAAGACAATCCAACCAAAATACTTGAAGGAAAAGAAGCCAGCTCTCAATCTCTCGACTACCAACTAGCTCAAGTATTTAAAGCTCCAGGCAACAGAAACGAATATTTGATATCGCAAGCCGTAGAAGCATTAACCGCAATACGAGACGGCCAAAAACCAGATCACTCGTTTTTAACAAAAGTTAACGAGCTCATGGAGTTTCACAACATAGTCCCCGATAACGACCCAGCACAGAAGCTTCTTTCCACTCTACAAAAAGCCCTGAGCGTTATTACAAAATGAACGAAGTTAAATTCTCAGAATCGGAAAGTAAAATAATAGCGCACTTCATTGCGTCAAGCGACAAATCCGCTAGCGATTGGTCTAAAGACGAATTCACCTCCATAAAAAAAACAATAAAAGATCATTACATAAAAGAACAAAATTACACCTGTTGCTTTTGCAAACAAAGGATAGTGGTTAGCCATAACAGAGCGTGGGATGCAGAACATATTTTATCTAGATTCTTACATCCTGCTTTCATGTTCGAGCCTAAAAACCTTTGCATAACCTGCATAGATTGCAACATTGAAAAAAGCTCAAAGCCTGTACTAGCGCGCTCTATCACAGGCGTTCGCTATCCAGTCAGTTCTAGCACATATATTATCGTGCACCCACACTTTGACCAATACGAAGATCACCTCGAAGTCATTGTAGCGGGACAACTGTATCGATGGAAAACACCAAAAGGTCGAAAAACCATAAATACATATGGGCTTGATCGTTTTCTCAAAGTGGCGGAAAGGCCTCAAGAGTCGGACTCATCCCAAGAAATAAAAAAACTGATGCAATCCGCACTATCCTCCACTTCCGACTATGCAGACCGAGAAACTGAGCTTCTTGAAACTCTCCTGCTAAAGTATTCAGATAAAATTGGAGCGGAAACAAGTATTGAGGTCATAAAAAAAATCCGACGATGACCCCACTACATACTTAATCTTCTTTACCAAGGGATCAGTCGTCCAGTAACTTCAACGGACGACTGATGCAATTCTGCAGGTGCCCCTCCGTAAATAGGTCACCTGCAATCCCCAACTAAAACAACCCTCCTAGCGCTGCTGGCTCCCAATTCAAGATCATCAGCTCACCGCTCACCTCGGTTTTTCCCTGGCGCTGATTGGCTGTGCTGTACCGGATATCCAACATCTCAAAGTGAAAGCCCTCAAACACCCGGCGGATATCCGGGTGGTCATTGATGCTGACCATCACCTTCCCCTTACAGCGACGCATAAAGTCAGCCATCCGCTCGTAGTTCTCAAACGGAAAGTCCACGCCATAGCCAGCGGTCTGCCAATAAGGCGGGTCCATGTAATGGAAGGTATGGGCACGGTCGTAGCGCTCGGCGCATTCCAGCCAGGGTAAATTTTCGACATAAGTACCGGACAGACGCTGCCAGGCGGCGGAAAGGTTTTCCTCGATCCGCAGCAGGTTGATAGCAGGACCGGTGGTCGCGGTCCCGAAAGTTTGCCCGGTGACCTTGCCGGCGAAGGCATGGTGCTGCAGGTAGAAAAATCGAGCGGCGCGCTGGATGTCAGTGAGGGTTTCGGGGCGGGTCATCTTCTGCCACTCGAACACCTGACGCGAACTGAGCGCCCATTTGAATTGGCGCACGAACTCTTCGAGGTGGTTCTGCACAACGCGGTACAGCGTCACCAGGTCCGCGAAAGGTTCCGGACACGACTGTGTAGGTCTTATTCGCCATCACTGCCCCCGGCTGCTTTCTCGACCTTACTCACACGCTGCGCCAATGCCTTGTCCGGTTCGCCTGGGATAACGATCACCTCCCCCGCCTTGAACTGAACGGCATCCAGAATGATGTAACGGCCCTTTTTGCCCTGGACCGCTTCCAGGCTGTGCGCTCGCACAGCGGCCTGAGCAGCGGTCAAGATCAACTCACCGCTGTACAGCGTGATGGGCTGATCAACTTGATACTTCGGCATATCGATGTCCTCGATGACGTGTAGGCCCGCGGGATTACACCAGTTTGTTCAGGACGGCGTACTGCCAGCGACCGAAGCCCACGTTTCGCCAGGTGTCGACACCGTACTGGTGGGCATCGTTGTCGAACTCGAACTCCGAGCCTTCGGCCTTGGCCTTCATCACCACATCGGTTTCCTGCTGACGAATGAACGCTTTCAGGCGACCGTCAGTACGCAGGGTGACGAACTGGTCCTGCCAGGCGTTGAGGCGGACGTTGCCCACCACGCGGACCACGACGTTATCCGGCATGACGATTTCGCTGATGCTGGTACCACGGGGAACGCTCAACGCAGACGCCAAGTACGCCGAGCTGTTCCCGAACTCGACCGTATCGCTCGGCGGCATCCCGACTTTTCATGAGTACGCCCAGTTATGGCTTGATGGCCGAGTCATCGCCCAAGGCACGCGGAACAATTATAAGGGTGCGCTCAACCTGTATTGGATTCCGCCGCTGGCACTGGTACGTATCGACCTGATCACCACCACCCTCCTACGCCGCATCATTGCGGCCACGGAGTGGACGTCACCAGGTGTCCGGTGCAACGCCTTGGTCAAGCTCTCAACAATCTTGGAGGCGGCCGTTGTTGAAGAGCTGATCAAGAAAAATCCGGCCAAGATGATCGATCTCCCAAAACGGGGGCGCAAGGAGATCAACCCATTTTCCCTGGACGAAGCCAACCGAATCATCGATCACCTGTACCAGACACAACATTGGCCCAGTGGAATTTATGCCGCATTCTTTGAGTTCGCGTTCTTCACCGGGCTTCGCCTGTCTGAAGTCGCCGCGCTCCGCTGGGATGCCGTTGACCAGGTGAAACGTCAGGTTCATGTCTGCCGCACAGTGGCGTTGGGTGTTGTAGAAGAGCGCACAAAAACCGGAAAGGATCGGTTCGTGCTGCTGAACGAGCGAGCGCTGCACGCGCTGGAGTTCGCCCGCCAGTACGCCGAGCGCCGCGCCAAAGGCATTGGCAAGGTCAAGACCACGCCTTACGTGTTTCCGCCGTCGAAGAACAGCGAGTTCATCAAACAGACCTCCGATCTGCACAAACAGTGGGGCCCGGCACTCAAAGCGCTGTCGGTGTTATATCGACCGCCGTACAACTGCCGTCATACTTATGCGACAATATGCTTAATGTCCAACATGAACCCCGCATTCATCGCTCAGCAGCTTGGCCACAGTGTCCAAATGTTGCTGACGACGTATGCGCGTTGGCTCAACTCAAGCTCAGACTGGGCGGAGCTGGAAAAGCTCCAGATTGGTATCAAATCGGTATCAGGCAAAAAAGACCAGCTCTAACCCATTGATAGGTAAGGTAATTGATCTCCACAGCTAACATCACGATGCAGTTCGGCGCCAAGCCGCTCTTCGAAAACGTTTCGGTCAAGTTCAACGGTGGCAACCGTTACGGCCTGATCGGCGCCAACGGTTGCGGCAAGTCGACCTTCATGAAGATTCTCGGCGGTGACCTCGAGCCGTCCGGCGGCCAGGTCATGCTGGAGCCGAACGTGCGCCTGGGTAAATTGCGCCAGGACCAGTTCGCCTACGAAGAATTCACCGTGATCGACACCGTGATCATGGGTCACGAAGAGCTGTGGAAGGTCAAGGCCGAGCGCGATCGCATCTATTCGCTGCCGGAAATGAGCGAAGCAGACGGCATGGCCGTGGCCGAGCTGGAAACCGAATTCGCCGAAATGGACGGCTACACCGCCGAATCCCGTGCCGGCGAACTGCTGCTGGGCCTGGGTATTCCCCTGGAACAGCATTTCGGCCCGATGTCCGAAGTGGCTCCAGGCTGGAAACTGCGGGTATTGCTGGCCCAGGCGCTGTTCTCCGATCCGGAAGTGCTGTTGCTCGACGAACCGACCAACCACCTGGACATCAACACCATTCGCTGGCTGGAATCGATTCTCACCGTGCGTAACAGCACCATGATCATCATTTCCCACGACCGTCACTTCCTCAACAGCGTCTGCACCCACATGGCCGACCTGGACTACGGTGAGCTGCGCCTGTTCCCGGGCAACTACGACGAGTACATGACTGCGGCGACCCAGTCCCGCGAGCAACTGCTGTCGGACAACGCCAAGAAGAAAGCCCAGATCGCCGAACTGCAAACGTTCGTCAGCCGCTTCTCGGCCAACGCCTCGAAAGCCAAGCAGGCCACTTCCCGCGCCAAGCAGATCGACAAGATCCAGTTGGCCGAAGTCAAGCCATCGAGCCGCGTGAGCCCGTTCATCCGCTTCGAACAGACCAAGAAGCTGCACCGCCAGGCCGTGACCATCGAGCAGATGTCCAAGGGCTTCGACGGCAAGACCCTGTTCAAGAACTTCAGCTTCACCGTAGAAGCCGGCGAGCGCGTGGCGATCATCGGCCCGAACGGTATCGGCAAGACCACCCTGCTGCGTACCCTGATGGGCGAACTGACCCCGGACGCCGGCTCCGTGAAGTGGACCGAAAGCGCGGAGCTGGGCTACTACGCCCAGGACCACGCCCACGACTTCGAAGACGACGTCAGCCTGTTCGACTGGATGGGCCAGTGGACTCAGGGCGAGCAGATCATCCGTGGCACCCTGGGCCGCATGCTGTTCTCCAACGACGAGATCCTCAAGTCGGTCAAGGTCATCTCCGGTGGTGAGCAAGGCCGCATGCTGTTCGGCAAGCTGATCCTGCAAAAGCCGAACGTACTGGTGATGGACGAACCGACCAACCACCTGGACATGGAATCGATCGAAGCGCTGAACCTGGCGCTGGAGAACTACCCGGGCACGCTGATCTTCGTCAGCCACGACCGTGAGTTCGTATCGTCCCTGGCCACCCGCATCATCGAGCTGAGCCCTAACGGCGTGACCGACTTCAGCGGCACCTACGACGATTACCTGCGTAGCCAGGGTGTGGTGTTCTAAAGGTAGCTACAAGCCTTTAGCTACAAGCTTCAAGTGAAAAGCCCTGTCCTGGTGACGGGGCTTTTTGCATTCCGGGCCAAGGTTTCTTGTTGGTACATGAATCATCGCGAGCAAGCTCGCTCCCACAGGGGAATGCATTTCAAAATGTGGGAGCGAGCTTGCTCGCGATGAGGAACAACGATAATGTCACGGCAAAAGTAGTTAGCCTGCTTTCTTTTATCCCAACGCCGCGCCATGATGCAGGTCTCCCACCGCCGCCCGCGAACGAGCCCTCATGTCTGTGCAGCAAGTTGCTCCGCAAAGCTCATTGGCGATCACCCTGCAGATCGTCTCCATCGTTTTCTATACCTTCATTGCCTTCCTCTGCATCGGTTTGCCGATTGCGGTATTGCCGGGTTATGTCCACGAACAACTCGGGTTCAGCGCCATCGTGGCCGGGCTGACCATCGGCTCGCAATACCTCGCCACCCTGCTCAGCCGGCCCATGGCCGGGCGGATGTCGGACAGCGTTGGTACCAAGCGCGCAATCATCTATGGCTTGGCGGGGATTGTGCTCAGCGGCGTGCTGACCTTGCTGTCGACCCTGTTGCAAGGCTTTCCCTTGCTCAGCCTGCTGATCCTGATCGCCGGGCGCCTGCTACTGGGGATCGCCCAAGGGTTGATCGGTGTCGGCACCATCAGTTGGTGCATGGGCCAGGTGGGCGCCGAGCATACCGCGCGGTCGATTTCCTGGAACGGCATCGCGTCCTATGGGGCGATTGCCATTGGTGCGCCGCTGGGTGTGGTCATGGTGCAACAATTGGGTTTCGCCAGCCTGGGTATCGCCCTGTCGCTGCTGGCCCTGGCCGCACTGCTGCTGATTCGCAACAAGCCCTCGGTGCCCGTGGTGCGCGGTGAACGTTTGCCGTTCCGGGCCGTGTTCGGACGCATTGCGCCGTTCGGCGCGAGCTTGAGCCTGGCGTCCATTGGCTACGGCACCCTGACGACCTTTATCACTCTGTACTACGTCAATCGTGGCTGGACCGGCGCGGCCTACTGCCTGACCGTGTTCGGTGTGTGTTTCATTCTGTCGCGGCTGCTGTTCATATCCGCCATCAGCCGGTTTGGCGGGTTCACGTCGGCCATTGCCTGCATGTGCATTGAGACGGTTGGCCTGGTGCTGTTGTGGCTGGCCCCTTCGACCGGGTATGCGCTCATTGGCGCCGGCCTGACTGGATTGGGCCTGTCCCTGGTGTATCCGGCGCTGGGTGTCGAGGCCATCAAACAGGTGCCCAACTCCAGCCGGGGGGCGGGCTTGAGTGCATATGCGGTGTTTTTCGATCTGGCGCTGGCGATTGCCGGCCCCTTGATGGGCGCAGTGGCGTTGAACCTGGGTTATGCGTGGATTTTCTTCAGTGCTGCGTTGTTGTCGGTGACGGGTTTGGGGCTGACGCTGCTGCTCAAGAGTCGTTCGATGACGTAAGCCTTGGCGCTGACTCTGTGGGAGCGAGCTTGCTCGCGATGGCGGAGTATCTGTCGACATCGATGTTGGATGTGATGGCCCCATCGCGAGCAAGCTCGCTCCCACAGGGTTGTATGCAAATTACTGATCGGCAGTCTGCATCCCCGCCCGGGTCGGCCTGCCCAGGGTGCGCGTGAAGAAGCGTCCGGCTTCGGAGATCAGATTGCGATGAATGTCCTGCCGGTCGACGCCATCGGCATCGGTGCACAGCGCAGGCATGATTACGATCTGCTCGTCATTGCACGGCGCCATGAAGACGAAGTGCCCTGCCCCGGCCAGTAACTTGAAGTCAGGCGCGGTCGGCAGTTTGCGCGCCAGCGCCGCGGCGTTCTTGTCGACAGCCACCAGCTTGTCGCCATCGCCGCTGTAAAGCAGCACCGGCACATGCACATCGGCCAGGGTGTGGCGGCCGAACTTCAGGCTCAACGGTGCCATCAGCATCAAGGCGTGAACGCGAGGATCGGCCACCGGTTGCAGGTCGTCGCGGTCGACAATCAATTCGCCCTGGGTGTTACAGGCATCGCGGTCATCCGGGCGCTCCTGGCAGTAACGGCGCAGGCGATCCAGGTCCGGGGTCGCGCCGGACAGGATCAATGCGGTCTCGCCACCGGCCGAATAGCCAATGACCCCCACCTGATCGGCATTGACGAACGGCGACAGCATACGGTCGCCCAAGGTCGCGGTAATGGCTTCGGAAATCTGGATCGGCCGGCCGTACAGGTTACTCAAAGTACCGAGTCGGCTGTGGTCCCTGGAGTTGTCACCGGGGTGAATCACCGCCACCACGACAAAGCCTTTGCGCGCCAGTGACGTGGCAAGGTCGTGCAGGGCCAGCGGGGTACCGGTATTTCCGTGGGACAGCATCAGCATCGGGAACCGGCCGATGGCGACCTTGGTGTCCTCCCCGGCTTCGACGGTGTAACCCTCGAGCTTGCTGGTGTGTTCCCGATCACTGGAAGGATAGAAGGCAATGGCGCGCATCGGCTGCAAGTCCAGCGGGTCGAGAAAAGTCATCTCGTGGAAGCCGACGCTCCAGTGAGGATGCGGTGCAGGCGCGGCGTGCACTGTATTCAAGCTGCTGAGCAGGCAAATCAGTAAAGTTGCACAAAGACGCATCATGGATGCCCCGCCTTGTTACCGGACTTGAGACGTACGCCCTGGACTGCATGAGTCGGGCCACAATCTGAAACGACCAGAAACAAAAAACTCCGTAACTGGTACTTGCGTAGCCAGAATACAGAGTTTTTTGGGCTTTACCTGAACGGTTGCTTACTTTTACCCAAGCCTTACGCAGCGGCGAACAACTGCTCGCTGATTTGTGCGTGGGCAGCGCTCATGGCCTTGTTGCGCACGTCGTCACCGTAAGCCAGGCCTTCGGCACGGACGATTTCGATGTCGGTGATACCGATGAAACCGAACAGCAACTTCAAATACTCTTCGTGGGCAACACCGGTTGCCTGACCGGCGTGCATGCCGCCGGAGGTCGAAACGATCACGACTTTCTTGCCGCCGCACAGGCCTTCAGGGCCGGCTTCGGTGTAACGGAAGGTCTGGCCGGCCACCGCGATGCGGTCGATCCAGGCTTTGAGTTGAGTCGGGATGGTGAAGTTGTACATCGGTGCGGCAATCACCACTGCATCGGCAGCCAGGAATTCGGCCAGGGTCGAGGTGCTCAGCTCCGCTTCGTGCTGTTGTGCGGCGTTGCGCAGTTCAGCGGTGGTGCCGGCGGCGACCAGGGTGGTGGCGGAGAAATGGCTGATGGCGTCGGCGGCCAGGTCGCGGTAAGTCACCACGGCGGTTGGCTCGGCGGCTTGCCAGGCTTTGACGACTTCACCGCTCAACTGACGGGAAGCCGAGTTGTCGCCCAGGATGCTCGAATCGATATGCAGCAGTTTCATGTGGGATCTCCAAGTGAGGATCGCCCACAAGGGCGATCTGATGGGACTAATCCTACACACGAAACCAATAGCTGATTAGACGGTAACAATGCGATAGTTCGTCCCACAGATAGGACAATTGGATTCACATCATGCAAGACCTCAACGACCTGTATTACTTCGCCAAAGTCGTGGAAGCCGGGGGGTTCGCCGCGGCCGGGCGTTTGCTGGGCATCCCCAAGTCCCGATTGTCACGGCGCATCGCCGAACTGGAAGAGCGCCTCGGCGCAAGACTGCTGCAACGCACCACCCGACAACTGAAACTGACTGCCGTCGGTGAGCGTTACCTCAGGCACTGTCAGGCGATGCTGCTGGAGGCGGAAATGGCCGACGAGGCCGTGGCCAGCATGTCCAGCGAGCCCCGCGGGCGTTTGCGGGTGTCCTGCCCGGTTGGGCTGGCCCATGAAATATTACCGGGGGTGATCAGCGACTTTCTGGAAAGGTTTCCACAAGTCCAGCTGGAGGTCATGCTGCTCAACCGCCGGGTCGACCTGGTGAACGAAGGCATTGACGTGGCCCTGCGAGTGCGGGAGCTGGGCGACGAAGACCCACTGCTGGTGACCCGCCGCCTGCGTCAGGCGCAGATGCTGATGGTCGCCAGTCCCGGTTTCCTCGTTGGCCGTAAGATCAGCCATCCCGACGATCTGAAAAACCTGCCGGTGCTCGGCGCCCTCGAGGCCGACCGCATGGTGCACATCCGCATGCTGGATCAAAAAGGCAAAAGTTGTGAACTGGCGCTCGAGGCCCGGCTGGGCATCGATGACTTTATCGTGCGCAAGGCCAGCACCCTCTCCGGCCTGGGCTTTACGATGCTGCCCATGATGTATTGCGAGCAGGAACTGGAAAACGGCGCACTGGTGCAGTTGTTGCCCGACTGGTCGTTGCCCGGTGGCTGGCTGCAAGCCGTCTATCCTCATCGACGCGGGGTCATGCCGGCGGTACGCGCCTGGATTGACCATCTAGTCGAGTCATTCAATGCCTGCGGGGAACGATTGTTATGAAAGCCGGACGGATGAGCGAAGAGGATGTCGCGAAATTCTGCCTTACCCTGCCCGGAGCGCGGGAAGACTATAAATGGGGAGGCGTGCGGGTGTTTTCGATTGCCGGGAACAAGATGTTCGCCTTGCAGGGCCTGCGGGGTGATTCCCTGGCCTTCAAGGTCGACAAGGATCTGTTTCTCGGTCATTGCGACCGCCCGGGGATTCATCCGGCGCCTTATCTGGCGCGCGCCCAGTGGATCATCATGGAAACGCCCTACCCGCTCGGCAACGAAGAACTGCAGGGCTTGTTGCAGCGCTCCCACCAGTTGGTGGTGAGCAAACTGCCCAAGCGCAATCAAGTCGGCTTGTTGCTTTAGGGCCTTGTCGATCAGAACAAGGCGAACAGGTGTGCGCCGAGGAACAGGTGGTCGATCCAGAACACCTGGTGCATGAGCACGATGATCCAGAACACCAACTGGTAGGAGATTTTGCGGGTTTTGTGCCGGAACGCTTGCTGCGCCAGCAAGGCACCGGGCCAGCCGCCGGCGAGCTCCAGCGCATGCAGGACATTCTCCGGCGTACGCCATTGCTCGCCGCGGGCCTTGCGCTTGTCGCTCCAGTACAGGAAAAACGTCACGACGCTGACGATGCCGTAGGCCGCCAGGGGAATCAGCGACACCCCGTGCAGCCATGAAGACACCGACCCCGACAGCGGCAACGCACACAGGAGTGCAAACACCAGCCACTTCAGCCGTGGATGACGGATCTGTCCCCCGGGCTGGCGCCCGGGGTTATTGCGCGAGCTTGAGTCACTCACGGCTTGACCGCGCTCCAGTCGACCCAGCCGAACTGCCAGGTCGCCAGGATGATCAGGCCGAACACAATGCGATACCAGGCAAACGCCGCATAGCTGTGGTTGGCGATGAACTTGAGCAGCCCGCGGACCGCGATCATCGCGAAGACGAACGCCGTGACGAAGCCGATCGCGAACACCGGGAAATCGGACGGGACAAACAGGTGACGGTATTTATAGCCCGAGTACACCGCTGCGCCGACCATGGTTGGCATCGCCAGGAAGAACGAAAACTCGGTAGCGGTCTTGCGCGACAGGCCGAACAGTAACCCGCCGATGATCGTCGAGCCCGAACGCGAAGTGCCCGGAATCATGGCCAAGCATTGGGCGAAGCCGACTTTCAGGGCATCTTTCCAGGTCATGTCATCCACCGTTTCGGCGTGGACTTCATGCTGCCGGCGCTCGGCCCACAACATGACGAACCCGCCCACGACCAGCGCCGCTGCCACGGTGATCGGATTGAACAGGTACTCGTGGATCATGTCGGCGAAGATCACGCCCAGCACCACGGCCGGGAAGAACGCAATCAACAGGTTCGCGGTAAACCGCCGAGCGCTCGGCTGGGTCGGCAGGCCGATGACCACATCGAAGATCTTGCGTCGAAACTCCCATACCACCGCCAGGATGGCACCCAGCTGGATAATGATGTTGAACGCCATCGCCCGCTCGCCCCCGAAGCCGAGCATGTCGGCCACAATGATCTGGTGGCCGGTGCTGGAAATGGGCAGGAACTCGGTCAGTCCTTCTACAACCCCAAGTATCAATGCCTGAAAGGCGGTCCAAAGATCCATCAATCCCCCAAAAGGCTATGCGCGCCGGCATGCCCCGTTAATATTTTTCCAAAGCTTGAATTGCGATCAGCCTAGCTGAAGCCCCGCGCATCAAGGATCACCACGGAACCGTCAAAATCCTGTGAAAAAACAATCCTGATCCGGGTTTACCCGCGCGGGGCCGAAATCCTATCAGACAAGTCCGATTGGCGCTGCCGCGTTATCGCGCACCAACGAAGCACATCCTGCTCCACGGGATTCCCGACGCCAATCCGGTTACAATCGGCCCCTCTTCGATTTCACCAAGGAACCTCCATGTCCGGGCTTGAACTGTTTGCCGCCACCCTCGGTGTCATTGCCGTCTGGCTGACGGTCAAACAGAACACCTGGTGCTGGCCCATCGGTCTGGTCATGGTGCTGCTCTATAGCTGGATCTTTTTTGAGGTGAAGCTGTATTCGGACATGTTGCTGCAAGTCGTCTATGCCGCCTTGCAGCTTTACGGCTGGTGGCAGTGGACACGGGGTGGCGAAACGACCCATGGCCGCGAAGTCAGTTGGCTCGATTTCCGTTCCGTGGCGTTGAGCCTGGCCATCGGTGCACTCGGCAGCCTGTTGCTGGGGGCGGCCATGGCCCACTGGACCGACGCCGCGCAACCCTGGCTCGATGCGGCGCTGACCGGATTCAGCCTGGTGGCGCAGGTCTGGATGGCGCAAAAACGTGTCCAGTGCTGGCCGCTATGGATCGCCCTGGATGTGATTTTCGTCGGGCTGTTCATCTATAAGGACCTGTACCTGACCGCCACCCTGTACGGGCTGTTCGCCGTTATCGCCGTGCAGGGCTGGCGCCAATGGCGCGCCGATCCGGCGTTGCGCGCATGAAAGTCCTGGTACTCACAGGCCCTGAATCCAGCGGTAAAAGCTGGCTGGCGGCCGAGTTGCAACAGCGTTTCGGCGGGATCCTGGTGGACGAGTATGTACGCTGGTTCATCGAGCACAATCCCCGGGACACCACCTTGGCCGACATTCCGGACATCGCCCGCGGTCAATTGGCATGGGAAGACGAAGCCCGTGCGCAACAACCGTCTTTGCTCATCCTCGACACGCACCTGCTGAGCAATATCCTCTGGAGCCAAACCCTGTTTGGCGACTGCCCCGCCTGGCTCGAACAAGCGCTACTGGCCCGGCATTACGACTTGCACTTGCTGCTGTCGCCGGAACACGTCGAATGGACGGATGATGGCCAGCGTTGCCAACCCCGATTGAGTGAGCGCCAGGCATTTTTCGAGCAGACCCTGGCCTGGCTTGAGCGCCACGCCCAACCGGTTCAAGTACTGCGCGGAGATTGGGCAGAACGCCGATTCCAGGCACTGAACGCCGTGACCCGATTGCTCGGCGCCTGACCGGCCTTTTGGGGCAACTTCCCCACTCCCCCCCCCTGTCCCGGGGGAAAAGTGTCCGGTCCTGAAACACCCTTCCCGCCTCAAACCGCCTGTTTAAGCGCCCTTCACCGCTGGATCATCGGATTTGTTAAGTCATTGATACAGCACCGCTGAAACCCTTGTTCCAGAGCGATTTATCCGCAAATAAGGGCTGCCTGCGCAGGGTTTCGTCTCACCTTTGAAACATTCTCGGCAAAGGCTATCCGGACAATATCCATAAGCCATTGAATCAACGAGATATTCAAAAACCGGCACAGCTTTCGCTCTCTCCTTCAAAAAGCCGACCAGAGCCAGCCCACATGAGAAGGAAAGACCGTCGTGGGGATACTCGATAAACATGCCTTGACGTGCCTGCTGCTTTTCGCGAGCGCTGCAGGCGCGGTTATCAGTTTTGACGTTCAAGCCGAAGGCAACGGCGTCATCGTGCTTGATCGCACCATTCACCCGACGCCCATCGGTCGCAGCGGCGGCAGGGATCCAAACCCCAACACCCTCAATGCCAACCCATCGGCCCGCGTCACCGGCGAACTCAGTGATGCCGACATCGCCGGGGTCACCACCGGAACCGCCCTTCGCCACAACAACGGGCAAAGCCTGGGTGGCCTGCAAGGCCTCAACGCCGTCACCAACCCCAACGGTATGCCCGGCATGTCTGTCGGTCACGGTGGTGGCAGTGGCAGCGCCATTTCCGGAACCATCAACCGCGCCATGAGCAGCGGCCTCGGTTCACTGGGCAGAATGGCGGGAGGCCAATGAGATGTGTCGATCCCTGCTGTTACTTGCCCTGCTCGGCTGCACCAGTGTGATGGCCGACTCGGGCGTCAGTTCGGTGAATAACGCCACCCTCCAGGATTCGGGTACTCAATACCGCGGCAACTTCAACGTCAACCAGGCGGCTGGCGATCAACAACAGCAGGCCAACGTCCGCGCGATCGCCATTGGCACCCAAGCCGGTGCGATCACCAGCGTCCGGCAGAAAATCACTACGCCCGCCAATCCGTCGATGGACGCGACGGCCACTATCGGCGGCTCCTCCTTCAGTAATGGCAACGGCGTACTGGGCGTCAACCAGAGCGCCGGGGCGAACAACCAGATGGCCAACGCCATGCGCATCAGCATCAGCGCCGCACCGCAAGCCATCGACGATAGTGCCCTTTCTCAACAGAACGTGGCGTTGTTACCGAACTCGGGAGCAACTGGCGCTCCAAATGGCAGTCGCCAGGTCGTGACAAGCGACCAGGCCTTCACCGGCAGCCGGGGAGTGATCCAGGTAAACCAGAGTGCCGGGGTGGGGAACCGAATGGCTAACACCTTGAGCATCCGGGTCGCTGACTGACCCGAAACAGTGCGATTAGGGAAGTACCAACACCTGACCAACTAATGAGCACGGAGAAACACCATGAACCCGACAACTGCTCTCAAACCTCTGGCTTTCGCTCTGGCAGCAGTGATGGCATTCGCAGCACAAGCAGGCAGCCTTGATGATGATCAAGGCAACGGCCAGAGCGACGGCCAGAGCAACAACCATCAGCCTAAAGGCCCGACGCTGGAACAAATTCTGCAGATTACAGCAGGCGCCGGGGCCGCCGTGCTGGACTCGCAGGAAAGCAGTGACAGCAGCGTATTGAGCCGGGACACCAGGAACGACGCTAGAGTCGATAACTCCCTGAACAACTCCAACGGCAACATGGGCGCCAACGTTGCAGCCGGTAACGGCAACCAGCAAGACAACGCCGCCGCCCTTGCTACGGCTGACGAAAGCTTCATCTTCGGCACCGCGGTCGCCGCCTCCAGCGCGACTCAGAAGAGCACCGGCAACACCGCCAGGAAACACTCCAGCACCAACAACACAACGCTCAACAACGCAGGCAACAGCGGTTCCGGCAACATCGGCATCAACGTGACCACCGGCGACTTCAACCAACAGAAAAACAACCTGGCGATTGCCGTTTCGGGCGGTCGTGTAGCGCAAGCGGCGGCGGCGGCCAACCAAAGCACGTCCGGGCTGAACGTCACCAACAACGCCAACCATGACGACAGCACCCAGACTGATTTCGCTACCGTGGGTGTACTCGGTCTGGCGGGTGTAACCACTCAACAAGTGATCACGCCAGAGGGCTGGAAAGCCCCTGTAACCAACAATGCGTCGATAACGGGCTCGATGAACAACTTCTCCGGCAACGGCGGAGCCAACGTATCGTCTGGTGTGGGCAACCAGCAAAGCAACTCGCTGTCCATCGCCGCGGGCTGCAAGTCCTGTCTGTAATCGCGATTGCAATGAAAGCCCCGGCGACGGGGATTTTCCACAGTCCCAAGGCGTATCGATCATGCGTAAGACTGTCCTTTTCGCCCTGCTCTGCCTGTCTGGCCTGACCCAGGCTGCACAGATGCCGGTTGCCGCCCTGCCGGGCGGCGTGCTGGTGTACAAGCACGTACAGAGTTTGCGCGAGCGCAAGTTCAGCGACATCGTCGAACAAAAAACCGATTTCAGCTGTGGCGCCGCCGCGCTGGCAACGATACTGCGCCAGGCCTATTGGCTCGACGTCGATGAGGAGCACATCATCAAGGGCATGCTGGTCACCGCAGACCAGGACCTTGTGCGTACCCAGGGTTTTTCAATGCTGGACATGAAGCGCTACATAGAGCGCATCGGCATGCGCGCCCGGGGCTACAGGATCCCGCCGGAAAGACTCGAATCCGTGACGATTCCGGTGGTGGTATTGATGGAAATTCGCGGCTACAAGCACTTCGTGGTGTTGCAGCGGGCGGACAAGAACTGGGTGTATATCGGCGATCCGGTACTCGGTCACAAACGCTACTCCCATGATGACTTTGTCAAAGGCTGGAATGGCATTATTTTCGCTATCGTCGGTCCCGGTTACGACAAGACCAATGCGTTACGCAGTCCACCGGAACCGCTGACAGCCAAGAACAAGATGGATAACTTCAACCCGGTCAAAGATGCCGAATTGATGGATTTTGGTTTCATACAGAGCGACTTCTTTTAATCGCCAACAAGATGATAGGGGGCAGGATGCTCCGGGAGCAGCAAATGAAAACCTCGTATTGGGTGGTCGCTGTCTGTCTGGCAGCGAACACTTCAGGTTTTGCTGATGAGTTCAGACCCATCGAAATCAAGGACCAGGAACTGGCCGAGTTGCGTGGCCGATATGTGATGCCGGGGCGGGTCATCAGCTTCGGTGTCGTCATGAGCAGTACCTGGCGCAATGCCAGTGGTGACCTGATCGGAGCCTCCACCTCGATGCAGCTTCAAGCCGCAACGGTCAAGCCCGAGTTCTATGTTTCGACCATCAAGCAATCGGGTCATGGCGGTACGTCCAGGTCAGGCAGCGGTCACGTGTCGGGGGGCGCAGCCCTGAGCACTTCCCGGGGCATAACCCAGGTCACACGGGCCGCAGGTGATGGCAACAGCGCAAACAACAACATCGCCATCAACGTCAAAGAGGCCAGCACGGCCCCTGCACTGGTGGCGGGCCAGGGCCAGGCGCTGATAGCCGGTCAAACCATCACCGGCAGTAATGCCGCAGGCAGTGTCGCGGTATCCGCGACCAGCGGCGGCGTTCAGATGGCCATTACCGCCAACAACAACCAGGGCACCAGCCTGCAACAAGTCGCCCAGGGCGGGTTGCTGCAAAACACCCGGTTGCTGGGCAGCAGCAATGTGGTCGACAACATGACTCAACTCAACGTAGTGCTCAACAATAATGGCCCGAGTGCGGGGGCATTGGACTGCAACCTCAACCAACTTGCTGCATTACGGACCATGGGCTATTGAACTACGCTGAGTCTGGACCATTGGGCACAAATGGACGGCATATTTCATGTACCGATCAGTATCACTGCGTGCAGTTGCATGCTTGAGTGCTCTACTCCCGGCGGCGATGTTGCAGGCAGCACCTGACCCGGAACTGGAGGCTCTCAAACAAGAGCTCCTGGAGTTGAAACAACGATACGAAGTACAGCAAAAAGCCCTGGCGGTTCTCGAACAACGGGTCCGCCAGGTCGAAGAGCAGCCCGCCTCGCCCGCTCCCAAACGCTTGGCCAAGTCGCCAGCGGATCTCAAGGGCAATCCAGGCGTCGGCACCGGCGCCGCAGCCGCCTCGGGGGGGAGCGGCAGCTCTTATGGACAATCGCTGGCCAATGACTCGCAACCGGCGCAAAGCGTTTCGAACCTGTATGACGAGGCCAGCGGGTTTTTCGGCGGTGGCAAGTTCAGCGTCGAAACCGGGATAACCTACTCCCGCTACGATTCTCGCCAACTGGTCCTCAACGGTTTTCTAGCCCTGGACTCGATCTTCCTGGGCGCTATCAACCTGGACCGGATCAAGGCCGACACCTGGACGCTTGACCTCACCGGTCGCTACAACTTCAACAATCGCTGGCAGTTCGACCTGAACGTACCGGTTGTCTACCGTGAGTCCACGTACCAGTCCGGTGGCGGCAATAGCGGCGCCGCAAACGTCACGACCGAAGACACCGTCAAGGAAGACCCGACCATAGGTGACGTCAACTTCGGTGTCGCCTACAAATTCCTCGACGAATCGGCCAACACGCCGGATGCCGTGGTGACCTTGCGCGTCAAGGCGCCTACCGGCAAAGACCCGTTCGGCATCAAGCTGGTTCGGGTGGCCGATAACTCAAACCTGGCCGTGCCTGAATCCTTGCCTACCGGTAACGGCGTCTGGTCGATTACGCCGGGGATCTCCCTGGTCAAGACGTTCGATCCGGCGGTGCTGTTCGGCAGCCTGTCCTACACGTACAACATGGAAGAGTCTTTCGACGACATCAGCTCCAACCCGGCGGTCAAGACGCCGGGCAAAGTCCGCATTGGCGACAGCTTCCAGATCGGCGCCGGCATTGCGTTCGCCTTGAACGAAAAGATGAGTATGTCGTTCTCGGTCTCTGACCTGGTGCAACGCAAAAGCAAGCTCAAGGAAGATGGCGGGGATTGGCAAGCGGTGGTCTCCAGCGATGCCAACGCCGGTTACTTCAACATCGGCATGACCATTGCGGCCACCGACAGCCTGACCATCGTGCCCAACCTGTCCATCGGCATGACGGACGATGCCCCGGACTTCCAGTTCAGCCTGAAACTCCCCTACTACTTCTGACCCGAACAAAAACCCCGCTGCAACTGCAATCGCAGCGGGGTTTTGGTTTGCGGCCGGGGTTCAGCGAATCTGGTGCTTGTGCAACAACCGGTAGAAGGTCGGTCGCGACACACCCAATACTTTGGCGGCGACACTCAGGTTATCGCTGTGGCGACTCAATACATCGCACAACGCCTGGCGTTCGGCCCGGGACTTGTATTCTTCGAGGGTGCCCATCGGCGCTGCCAACGTATGCTGACTGATCAACCCCAGGTCACGGGCCTCGATCTGCCGGCCTTCGGCCAACACCAGCCCGCGACGAACGCGGTTGGCCAGTTCGCGAACATTGCCTGGCCAGTCGTGTTTGCCCATGGCAATCAACGCGTCTTCGCTGAAACTGCGTGGGCGGCGCCCGGTTTCATGGCTATAGAAATGGGAGAAATGGTTGGCCAACACCGCCAGGTCGCCATGGCGCTCGCGCAGCGGAACAGTCGCCACTTGCAGTACGTTCAAGCGGTAATACAAGTCTTCGCGAAAGCGTTTCTTTTCGATGGCGGCTTCAAGGTCGGTATGCGTTGCCGCCAGAACCCGCACATCCACCGGAATCAGCTGACTGCCACCCACCCGCTCGATGTGTTTTTCCTGGAGGAACCGCAACAGGTTGGCCTGCAACTCCAGTGGCAGGTCACCGATCTCGTCGAGAAACAGGGTGCCACCGTTGGCGGCTTCTATCCGTCCGACCTTGCGTTGGTGCGCGCCGGTAAATGCGCCTTTCTCATGGCCGAACAACTCGGACTGGATCAAATGCTCGGGAATCGCACCACAATTGATCGCAATGAAGGGTTTGTTGTGACGCTGGGACTGACGATGCAGGGTTCGTGCGACCAGTTCCTTGCCAGTGCCGCTTTCACCGCGAATCAACACCGGAGAATCGGTCGGAGCCAGTTTGCTCAACAGCTTTCGCAGCTCACGAATAGGTTTGCTGTCGCCCAGCAATTCGTGCTCGGGCTGGTCGACATAGACCGTGCCCTGCCCGCGCAAGCGCGCCATGCCAAACGCCCGGCCCAGTGTTACCTGGACCCGGGACACATCGAACGGCAAGGTATGAAAGTCAAAAAACCATTCACAGACGAAGTCGCCGACATTTTGCAGCCGCAGTACATCCTGGTTGAGTACGGCTATCCACTCGGTGCCGCTGCGGCTGATCAGCTCTTTGACGGCCTCCGGGTGCTCAAGGTGAAAAGGCTGCAAGCGCAGCAAGCCCACGTCACAGGTTCGGTCAACGGCGTTCTCCAGCGTGCAGCTGTCAACGTCCCAACCGATGGCGCGCAATCCAGGGAGCAGGCGATAGCAATCGTCACAGGGGTCCACCACTAACAAACGTCGTAAGGCAGGCGCATCACTCATGACTGATCCTTGGCGCCAAATTTATGAAAATTTAATAAAAACAGTCATTTGGCAGGCCTGGCTGTAACATTAGCAAGAATTTGACAGGGCCTTGTACTGTTTGACTATAGGGATGTCACAAAACCAGTTATAAGTTGCGATTATGTTAGTCACCTAACGACTGTTTCCTTTCATTCAGCTTTCAATGTCAGGCTCTTCCTTGAATCTGTGAAATAAAGTGGAAATTTCTTTTGAATGTGTGTGACCCGAACCCCGGTTGCGGGCATCAGTACAAGTAACCAGCTGAACGGTAAGCCCAACCGTCGGCCTATCACTTGATTGGGCATACAGAGAGAAGACCCTATGAACGCCCCGCTCCGTATCAACGAAGCACTTCTGATTGCCGACTGCGCATTTAAACCATTCAAATGCGTGGCCTGGGCCCCACAAGACGGCAATGGCGAACTCAGCCTGACCGTTATCGACCGCACCAGCACCAACATTGGCCGCAAGCAGATCCCAAGCAGCGCCTATTCCGATCCCGCGCAACTCGAACGGCTGCTGGAACAGGCTCGCGCCGAATTGAGCGAGGAAGGTTACACACTGCAGTCGTGGTCGATGCCGCACTAATCGTTTTGCGGATTACTCCGGGGTAATCCGCGCCCTTTCCCTGTCTTTAGTTCGCAGTTTTTTCTGGCCGCGCACACTACGTGACACTGTTTAATTCGAACTTCACATACGCCTGATACTTTGCAGGCTCGCCATTGGTTCGAAAAGACACTGTTGTGGCACACAGCGACCCTCCGTCTGTTAGTTCTTACCGTTGTGCATCCCTTCATTCAGGGATTGAATAATCTTCCTATCAAGTCGCCACCCAAACCTCTGGATCAGGACGACTCGCAAGGAGATGCGGTGCATGTCAAGCCAGTCCGCTTTTGCCTACTCCGCAGCCCGGAAAAACGCCGGGGCCCTCGATACGACGTTTGCCGCCAACGGCAAAACCCAGGTCTATTTCGCCGACAGCCTTTTCAGCTTGGCCAATGACGTTGCGATCGATGCGCAAGGTCGCTTGCTGGTAGCCGCAAAAGTCGGCATGGCCGATGGCACCCGCTTTGGCCTGGCCCGCTTGCTGGCGGATGGTTGCGCAGACCTGACGTTCGGTAAACAAGGCAGTGTCATCGGGCAATTCGAACCGGGGTTCGAAGCCATGGGCACCAAGGTCCTGATCCTGCCCGACGGCAACATCCTGTTGGCTGGCCTGCAATACGTAAACGCGCACCGCACGCTCCCGGCCCTGGCATTGCTGGATCAAGATGGCCGCCTGGTGCAAGGCTTTGGCGATAATGGCCGCCGTGTCGTGCGATTACCTGGCGATCTGTCCCTGGGCATGCGCGATATCCGGCTGCCTCTGGGTGTGCCGGGCGCAGAAGCCTGCGATGTGGCCATACAGCAAGACGGCCGGATCCTGATCCTGGCCAACCATCACTACGAACTGGCCGATCACGTCGGCATGTTGATACGTCTGGATGTCGAAGGCTCGCTGGACTGCTCGTTCAACGACCGCGGCTTCGTGATGGTCAGGCACCTGCTGATGAATACCTGGCTCAGCAGCCTGACGGTACAACGTGATGGCCGAATCCTGGTCGGTGGATCGATCAATTTTCCCGAGGAAGGCTTGCTGGCACGCTATCACCCGGACGGGCGCCTCGACGACCGATTTGCCGTGGATGGATTCATGACCTTCAAGGCGCAAGGGCATGGCGCCCGGGTCAGCCGGGTGGTCCAGCAAAACGAAGGCGAAATCCTGTGTTTTGGCAGCAGTCGCGAGCCGATGCACTGCCTGACATTTAAAATGCACAGCAACGGGCGCCCCGACAGTCATTGCAACGGAGGACATCCGCAGCGGCGGGAAATCGGTTACAGCGGATGCCAGTGGACCGCCGCACAGCTACAACCTGATGGCAGTGTGCTCACGGCGGGCGCCACCATCGGCGGCGTCGAAGCAGACTTCATTCTCGGGCGATACCTGCCCAACGGCCTTCCCGATCGCCGTTTTGGCAAAGGCAGCGGCTATACACGTACGCGCCTGGGCCCCAGCCTGGATACCGCCACCTGTGTCGCCGCACACGCCGATGGAAATATTGTAGTGGGAGGCTATTCGCTGCACGGAAACTACAAGGCGGTCATCGCTCGTTTCCAGGGATAAACACCGGCATTTTTCTTGCGCTTGATCTTCTCGCGCGCTTGCGGCAACTTGCGCGCTTCTCAAGACAAGGAGCAGCCGATGTCCGGTTCAATGGCCCAGGCGTTCGCGCACAACTTTCTCGGGCACTCGCCCCGTTGGTACAAGGCCTGCATCGTCGGCTTTCTCATCCTCAATGCCCTGGTGCTTTGGACCGCAGGCCCGGTGGTTGCCGGCTGGCTACTGGTGCTGGAGTTCATCTTCACCCTGGCCATGGCACTCAAATGCTATCCGCTGATGCCCGGCGGCCTGCTGTTGATTGAAGCCCTGCTGCTGAAGATGACCACGCCCCAGGCGCTGTACGACGAGTTGCTGCACAACTTCCCGGTGATCCTGCTGCTGATGTTCATGGTGGCCGGTATCTATTTCATGAAGGACCTGTTGCTTTACCTGTTCTCGCGCCTGCTGCTCGGGGTCCGCTCCAAAGCCCTGCTGTCCCTGATGTTCTGCTTTCTGTCGGCCTTTCTGTCGGCGTTCCTCGATGCCTTGACTGTGACCGCCGTGATCATCAGTGCCGCCGTAGGTTTTTACTCGGTGTATCACCGCGTCGCCTCGGGCAACGATCCGCGCCAGGACAGCGAGTTCAGCGACGACCAACATCTGCCCACCCTGCATCACGGTGATCTGGAACAGTTCCGCGCCTTCCTGCGCAGCCTGCTGATGCACGGCGCCGTGGGCACCGCGCTGGGTGGTGTCTGTACGCTGGTCGGTGAACCGCAGAACCTGCTGATCGGCCATGAAATGGGCTGGCACTTCGCTGAGTTCTTCACCCGGGTTGCGCCGGTATCCCTGCCGGTACTGGTTGCCGGGCTGGTAACCTGCGTCCTCCTGGAAAAGCTGCGCTGGTTCGGATACGGCACGCTGCTGCCGGATAACGTTCGTGCGGTGCTGGCCAACTACGCCGCCGAAGACAATGCCGAGCGCACCACGCGCCAAGGTGCCGCGCTACTGGTGCAAGGCTTTGCCGCATTGATTCTGATTGCCGGGCTGGCGTTCCACATCGCCGAAGTGGGTTTGATCGGTTTGATGGTGATCGTGTTGATTACCGCCTTTACCGGCATCACCGACGAACACCGCCTGGGCACAGCGTTCAAGGACGCCATGCCGTTCACCTCATTGTTGGTGGTGTTTTTCGCCGTGGTCGCGGTGATTCACGACCAGCAACTGTTCGCCCCACTGATCCACTGGGTGCTGACGCTCCCGGCAGACCAACAACCGGGCATGCTGTTCATTGCCAACGGCCTGCTGTCCGCCATCAGCGACAACGTGTTCGTGGCAACCATTTACATCACCGAAGTGAAGCGCGCGTTCATGGCGGGAGAGATGACCCGTGAGCATTTCGAAACCCTGGCGATTGCGATCAATACCGGTACCAACCTGCCGAGCGTGGCGACGCCCAACGGTCAGGCGGCGTTTCTGTTCCTGCTGACCTCGGCGATTGCACCGCTGGTGCGTCTGTCGTACGGGCGGATGGTCTGGATGGCGCTGCCGTACACCGTGGTGATGGGGACATTGGGCTGGTATGCGGTGAGCTACTGGCTCTGACACCGCCGAGCCTTTGTGGCGAGGGGGCTTGCCCCCGTTGGCTGCGCAGCGGCCCCAAAACCTACTACTACGCTGTAGCAGGTACACCGAGTGATGAAATGGCGACTGCTTCGCAGCCGAACGGGGGCAAGCCCCCTCGCCACAAAAGCTCGCTCCTACTGGAGATAGGTGTTATCCGAGGCGGTGCCAGACGCGACCGTCACGGGTGAGCAGTTCTTCGCCGGCCTTGGGGCCGTTTTCCCCGGCAGCGTAGCTCTGCACGCTGGAATCCTGCTGCCAGGCATCCAGGAACGGCTGCACGGCGCGCCAGCCGTTTTCGATGTTGTCGGCGCGCTGGAACAGCGTCTGGTCACCCGTCAGGCAATCGTAGATCAGGGTTTCGTAGCCGGTGGACGGCTGCATCTCGAAGAAGTCCTTGTAGGCGAACCCCAGCTCGATGTTGTCCATTTTCAAGGCCTGACCGGGACGCTTGGCCAGCAGGTCGAACCACATGCCTTCGTTCGGCTGGATCTGAATGCGCAAATAGGTCGGCTGCAGCTCATCGACCTCGGTATCGCGGAACTGCGCATAGGGCGCCGGCTTGAAACAGATCACGATCTCGGTGTCACGCACACTCATGCGCTTGCCTGTTCGCAGATAGAACGGCACGCCGACCCATCGCCAGTTATCGATCATGACCTTGAGGGCCACATAGGTTTCGGTATCGCTGTCGGGTGCGACGTTGTTTTCCTGGCGATAGCCCGGCAGTGCCTTGCCGTCGATCTCACCGGAGGTGTATTGGCCGCGTACCGAGTTGGCGCGGGCTTCCTCCACCGTCCAGGGCCTGATCGCGCCAACGACCTTGGCTTTCTCGCCGCGCACCGCATCGGCGCCGAACGCGGCGGGCGGTTCCATCGCCACCATCGCCAGCAACTGGAACAGGTGATTGGGCACCATGTCCCGCAGCGCGCCGGTGTGCTCATAGAAACTGCCACGGGTTTCCACGCCCACGGTTTCGGCGGCGGTGATCTGCACGTGGTCGATGTAGTGATTGTTCCAGAACGCTTCGAACAGGCTGTTGGAGAACCGGCTGACTAGGATGTTCTGTACGGTCTCCTTGCCCAGGTAATGGTCGATGCGGTAGATCTGCTTTTCCGTCATCACCTTGAGCAGGCAAGCGTTCAAGGCTTCGGCCGTATGCAGGTCGGAACCGAAGGGTTTTTCGACCACCACCCTTCTGAAGGCCTCGGGGTTTTCTTCCAGCAAGCCGGCCGAGCCAAGACGGCGCACCACTTCACTGAAGAAACGCGGCGCGGTGGCCAGATAGAACACCGCATTGCCAGTACCGCTGTCGGCGATTTTTGCCGCCAGCGCTTGATAAGTGCTGTCGTCCAGGAAATCGCCCTGGACGTAGCTGATGCCTTTGGCGAGTTTGGCCCACAGCGCCGGGTCAAGGGCTTGATCGCCCTTGCCGGTCCTGGTGGCCACCTCGTTGCGGATGAAGTCTTCGAGTTTTTTCGCGAAGCCTTCATCGCTGATGGCGTTGTGGTCAACGCCGATGATCCGCAGTCCATTCCCGAGTAAACCGTCACGGCTGAGATTGTACAGCGCCGGCATCAGCAGGCGCTTGACCAGATCGCCGTGGGCGCCGAACAGGAACAGCGTGGTCGGCGGCGCGGGTTCAGCCTTGGATTTTCTGCGGATCGCGTGGGTCATTTTTTCGAGGTCTCCACATGGCCGCCGAAGCCGAAGCGCTGGGCCGAGAGAATCTTGTCGCCAAAGGTGCCTTGCCCACGGGAACGGTAGCGCGAGAACAGCGAGTTCGACAGCACCGGCACCGGCACCGCTTGTTCCATGGCAGCTTCGATGGTCCATTGACCTTCACCGCTGTCGGCCACGGACCCGGAGAAACCGTCGAGTTTCGGATCGCTGGCCAAGGCGTCGGCAGTCAGGTCCAGCAACCACGAGGACACCACGCTGCCACGGCGCCACACTTCGGCGATATCGGCGACGTTCAGGTCGAAACGCTGGTCTTGCGGCAGGCTCTCGCTGTTTTTGGTCTTGAGGATGTCGAAGCCTTCTGCGAACGCCTGCATCATTCCGTATTCGATGCCGTTGTGGATCATCTTCACGAAATGCCCGGAACCGGCCGGACCTGCATGAATGTAACCACGCTCGGCACGATCGTCGTCGGACTTGCGGTCCTTGGTGCGCGGGATGTCGCCCAGGCCAGGGGCCAGGGTGGCGAACAGCGGGTCGAGGCGCTTAACAGTCTCGGCATCGCCGCCGATCATCATGCAGTAACCGCGCTCCAGGCCCCAGACACCGCCGGAGGTACCGACGTCGATGTAGTGCAGGCCTTTTTCCGACAGGGTCTTCGCCCGGCGGATATCGTCTTTATAGAAGGTGTTGCCGCCGTCGATGATGGTATCACCGGCGTCGAGCAAGGTGCTCAGGGTGTCGATGGTTTCTTCGGTCGGCGCGCCAGCTGGCAGCATGACCCAGACCGCACGCGGCCTGGCCAGGCCGGCGACCAGCGCCGGCAGATCGGTGACGCCCGTGGAGCCCTCTGTAGCCAAGGCTTCGACAAAGGCGGTATTGCGATCGTAAACAACGGTGGTGTGCCCGTTGAGCATCAGGCGCCGCGCAATATTGCCGCCCATGCGGCCCAGTCCAATAATCCCGAGTTGCATGTGCTGATGCTCCCTACTACAAATTAAAGTGTGTCAAAGGTTATAGCCCAACGCGACTCATGAGGTTAGTCCAGAGCGTTGGCACGAAGTTTCCGGGCATTGTGCCCGATCCTGATGGATAACGTCGGGAATCAAACCGAAGACACAACGACCATGAAAAATAAAAAAGTTCCCTTCTGGGGCAAAAGAAATCAAAATTGGCGCCGATAGTAGGTCAGCCCCGGATTTCGAGGCGTACCTACAGTTGAGACACGCCATTTGCGAGGTGAGCAATGGGCACAGTACATACCGCACTGCCAGCACAAACCCTTTACGTCACAATCCGTCGTGACGAATTGCGCCAGTTGAAAGACGAACGCGATCAGTTGAAGCAGGAACTGGCGCAATTGCGGCTGCTGCTGCAAACCAATCAAGCGCAGCCCCTGGCTGTGGTGCAACACACCCCATTCGCCTGACCCCCTCCTTTGAAGCGGGAGCAGTCTGCACTGCTTCCGCACCGGCTCACGCCTTGCCACCCCTGGCAACTCACAAAATTTTCACAATTGTTACACGACAATTACTCGTTTAGGTCGCCCGATTCCGCGCGGCCCTCGTTCGTCGTCCGTGATATCCAAGTCGCGGCGGTGGTAGTGAACTCTCGGCTGGAGCGCTGAATGTCTTTGTTGAAACGCAGCAACACGACTGCGGCAGGTTTTGATTGGGCCGGATTTGTCTGGCTGTTTGTATTCTTCTGGTACTTTTCCGGCATCACCCAACTACTGATCCAGTTGACTGGCACCTCCGGCTTTAGCGGATTCCGCCAGGCCTTCGTCATGAGCGCCTTCTGGCTGGCGCCGATGTTGCTGTTCCCCCGGCAAACCCGCGTCATGGCTGCCGTGATCGGCGTCGTACTGTGGGCGTGTTCCATGGCGAGCCTGGGTTACTTCTTCATCTATCAGCAGGAGTTTTCCCAGAGCGTCATCTTCATCATGTTTGAGTCGAACGTGGCTGAAGCCGGCGAATACATGACCCAGTACTTTGCCTGGTGGATGGTGCCGGCGTTCCTGGCACACACCGCTTTTTCCTGGTTCCTGTGGACACGCCTGCGCCCGGTGTACCTGCCCCGCGGCAAGGCAATCGTGGCCGCGGTGGCCATTGTCGTGGCGGTCGTCGGTTATCCGCTGATCAAGCAAACCTCACGCACCGGCAGTTTCGCCGAAGGCTTCGACAAGTTCGAAACCCGCATCGAGCCGGCGGTGCCATGGCAGATGGCCGTGGCCTATCACCGCTACCTGGAAACCCTGGCCGGCATGCAGGACATGCTCAATAGCGCCAGCAAGATTCCACCGCTGCACAACCTGAAGGACGCAATGGCCAACACGCCTGCGACCCTGGTGCTGGTGATCGGTGAGTCCACCAACCGTCAGCGCATGAGCCTGTACGGCTATCCCCGGGCAACCACGCCGGAACTGGACAAGCTCAAGGATCAACTGGACGTTTTCGACAACGTCATTACGCCGCGCCCCTACACCATTGAGGCGCTGCAGCAGGTCCTGACCTTCGCTGACGAAGAAAACCCCGACCTGTACCTGTCGACGCCATCGCTGGTCAGCATGATGAAACAGGCAGGTTACAAGACCTTCTGGATCACCAACCAGCAGACCATGACCAAGCGCAACACCATGCTCACGACCTTTTCCGAACAGGCCGATGAACAGGTGTACCTGAACAACAACCGCAACCAGAACGCCGCCCAGTACGATGGCGACGTGATCGAGCCCTTCAACAAGGCCCTGGCCGACGGTGCACCGCGCAAACTCATCGTCGTGCATTTGCTCGGCACGCACATGAGCTACCAGTACCGCTACCCGTCGACCTTCGACAGGTTCCAGGACCGTGAGGGCGTGCCTGCCGGCATTCGCGATGACCAGTTGCCGACGTACAACAGCTACGACAATGCCGTGCTGTACAACGACTTCGTGGTGTCCAGCCTGATCAAGGACTACGCCAGGACCGATCCGAACGGCTTCCTGCTGTACCTGTCCGACCATGGCGAGGACGTGTTCGATTCCGTGGGCCACAACACCTTGGGGCGCAACGAGAACAAGCCGACAGCACCGATGTACACCATTCCGTTCATGGCCTGGGCATCGCCGAAATGGCGCGCAACCCATGACTGGAACCTCGTGGGTGATCTCTCGCGCCCTTACAGCAGCTCGCACCTGATTCACACTTGGGCCGACCTGGCGGGCCTGAGCTTCGACGAACTCGATCGCAGCAAAAGCCTGGTCAGTGACAGCTTCAAGGCCCGGCCATTGATGATCGGCAACCCGTATGAGCGTCAACAGCGTGCGCTGATCGACTTCAGCCTGATGAAGCCTAAAACGCCACCGACTGTCGTTCAGCAGTAATCCTTTCAGGGGCCGGTTCCGGCCCCTTTTTCATGCTCCCGTTGCAGCCATGCAGGTCGTTGGTGAAGTTGATTCCCAATTAACCGAATCGGCGGATAATGCCATTTCGACACTGCTTCATTGATTCATGGACGAAAGGCATCCGACATCTGTAGTGGGAGGCAAACCATGAAACGCACCGCAATGATTCTCGCCGGCCTGATGGCCTTGGGCTCAACCAGTGCTTTTGCCGAAGGTGGAGCCGAACGCATGCGCTATTACTACGAAAGCCTGCGACTGGCCCAGCAAGAAGCCCTGGGCCACCCCATCCAAAGCATTGAACTGCGGGTTCCGGACGATCAAACCGCACAAATGACTGAAACCTACAGACCGAAATGATCCATGGACGTCTGATTGCAGTTCTAGGTAGAAGACTGTCGGGCGTCCTGATGGACGCCCTTTTTTTGCCTGTTGAATCAGAGGCTCTTGGTCCAGAACAGCATCCGTCCATGGGCCGGGTCGAACATGCCGGCGGCGAAACCGGCTTTTTCATAGGAACCCTGGGCCACGGCATTGCCTTCCAGCACTTCCAGGGTGAGCTTGCAGCAGCCACGCTGACGGGCGATGTCTTCGACCTTTTGCAGCATCTTCTGGCTCAAGCCCAGGCCGCGAAATTTTTTCACCACCGACACATCATGCACATTGACCAGCGGCCGGCAGGCAAACGTCGAGAACCCCTCGAAGCAATTGACCAGCCCGGCCGGCTCGCCACCGACAAAGGCCAGCACACTGAAGGCGTGGGGGCGCCGGGCAAGTTCGGCCGGGAGCTGCTCCAGTACATTGGCCGGCAAC
This sequence comes from Pseudomonas sp. GW821-FHT12A04, assembly GCF_058807755.1. NCBI lineage: Bacteria > Pseudomonadati > Pseudomonadota > Gammaproteobacteria > Pseudomonadales > Pseudomonadaceae > Pseudomonas > Pseudomonas sp. GW821-FHT12A04. The sequence goes on along the minus strand of NZ_JBXAQZ010000003.1, from coordinate 33,793 downwards.
GGCTGGCCGCCCCCCATCGGGTCCTCGGCGTAGTGGTTCAGCACCAGGCAAATAGCCTCGGCATGCACCGGATTGGTGTAACTGGCCTGAAGCACAAGAATTTCTGCGGAGTCCATTTCCATCCTCGATCACACATGAAGTAGCCCCCAGCATGTACTCACGCTGAAGTGCCCGCAGACCATAGCGCGAGCAACGTGCCAACGACAATCGCAACCGAGAAAATCTTTGGCCTCAAGCGCCCCAGATCAAGGCTTCCGTCCACCCCAGTTCGGCAAAATCCTCGGCCCGCAAGTGCGACTCACCGGCGCAGAAAAACTCGTCGAGTTGCGGTGGCTGGACCGAGGTGCCGCTGAGCATGGCGTGAATCTGGCCGCGGTGATGGATCTGGTGTTCAAACAAATGGGACAGCAGGCGCAAGCGACTGTCGTGTTGCGGGGTGTCGCGGGCGATGGTCACGATTTTGCCCAGGTCGGCGTCGCGCATCTGCTCGCAGTAGGCAATCAGCCGGCGGTCGACGTGGGCCTGTTCGCCAACCAGATCCATTGCCACGAGGCAGGGTTCGTCTTCCTTGAAAAACACGCGGCAATCGGGATGCGGATCGTCGCCGCGCAGTTCACGCTCCAGGGCGTCTACATAAAACCAGTCACAGGTGAGGATGTGGTTGAGGGTGGCGCGGATCGAGGGGAAGAAGCTGACCCGGGATGCGCTCAGTTCCTGCGGGCTCAACTGACGCCAGGCCTTGGCCAGTCGGTGATTGGCCCAGGCGTTCTGATAGGCCATGGTCAGCAAATGGTGTGACAGGGGCTGATTCATGTTCGCTGCTCCCGATCAAATCCCGATCAAACTTCGGCAAACCGCTGCAGTTGCATTTCCTGCAATCGACTGAGGGTGCGGCGGAACGGAAACTCCAGATAACCCTCGGTGTAAAGCGATGCCATTGGCACTTGCGCTTCAAGGTACAGCGGCACCTTGCGGTCGTAGCACTCGTCCACCAGGGCAATGAACCGTCGCACACCATCGTCATGCACCGACAACTGCGGCAACTCACGATCTCCCGCCTCCACCCGCTCGACACCGTCCTCGGTGCCGCGGGCAATGCGCCCTGCGCGTTTCTGTGCGCTGAGGTTGGGCACGTCACTCAACAGGATAGCGCCGTAGGTATCACACAGGGCGATGAAATCCATGGCCGCGAAGGGTTGCTCGCACAGCGCGGCGTAACGGGTCCAGAGCACCGTCGGGCTGGCCTTGACCACCTCAAGGGAACGGTGACCGACCTTGACCGGCTCGCTCGATACTGACTGGCCGACGCTCAACAACTGGAATACTTCACCCAGCGCGCAGGGGTTACCGGGCTCGGCCACCCAATAACGTTGCAAACCGGCCCCCGGATGCAGGCGATGGTCTTCCCCGCCATCCACCGCAATCACCTGCATGTGCTGCTTGATCGCCGCGATGGCTGGCATGAAACGGTCGCGATTGAAGCCGTCGGCGTACAACTGGTCCGGCGGCAGATTGGACGTGCAGACCACTACCACGCCCTGTTCGAACATCACCTGGAACAGGCGCCCGAGAATGATCGCGTCGCCGATGTCATTGACGAACAGTTCGTCGAAACACAGCACGCGAACCTCTTCAGCCAATTCACGGGCCAACGCCTTGAGCGGATCGGCAGTGCCGGTCAGTTGAAACGAGCGTTGGTGCACCCAGCCCATGAAGTGGTGAAAGTGCTGGCGCCGCGCCGGTACTCGCAGGCTTTGGTAGAACTGGTCCATCAACCAGGTCTTGCCCCGCCCCACCGGCCCCCACAGGTACACGCCGGAAATGGGCGCGCGGCCTGCGTGCAACGCTTCGTGGCATTTTTGCAGCGCCCACACCGCATGTTCCTGGGCCTCGTCCTGGACGAAGCCCTTTTGTTCGATGGCATGCTGCCAGGCGCTTAAGGGGGAATCGATAGTCATGGGCGGCAGTATGCCATTGCCCATGGATAACGCGACCGGTGATCGGCAGATTTGTGCAGACAGGAAAAGCACCTTGACGCCTTAGATTACCAGCATCATATTTAATAGATGTTTTAGATAATCTATTAAACCTTGTCGCCATCCCTCTGGAGTCATCCCATGCATTACAAAGTTTTCGGTCGTAAAACCGGCTTGCGTGTTTCCGAACTGGCGCTGGGCGCGGGTAATTTCGGTACCGGTTGGGGCCATGGCGCCGAGCGTGACGAAGCCAGACGGATTTTTGATGGTTATCTGGAAGCCGGTGGCAATTTCATCGATACCGCCAATGGCTATCAGGGCGGGCAGTCCGAGGCCATGCTCAGCGAATTCATCGCCGCAGAACGGGATCGCCTGGTCATCGCCACCAAATACACCCTCGGGACTACACCGGCAGCCGGCATTTCCCACACTGGCAACAGCCGCAAGAACATGGTGCGCGCCGTCGAAGAAAGCCTGAAACGGCTGAAGACCGAGCATATCGACCTGTTCTGGGCGCACATGAGCGACGGCGTCACGCCCATGGAAGAGATCCTGCGCGGCTTCGACGATCTGGTCAGTGCCGGCAAGATTCATTACGCCGGTCTGTCGAACTTCCCCGCCTGGCGCATCGCCCGCGCCGACCTGCTGGCCGAGGTACGCGGTTTTGCGCCGATTGCCGCGATCCAGGTCGAGTACAGCCTCGCCGAACGCACCGCCGAGCGCGAACAACTGCCAATGGCCGAAGCCCTGGGCCTGGCCGCGACCTTGTGGTCGCCGCTGGGTGGCGGCTTCCTGACTGGCAAATATCGCAACAGTGAGGGCGACAATCGCGCGAACAAACTCGGCGTGCTGATCCACGCCGAAAAAAGCGCCCGCGAAACCGCCCTGCTCGACACCTTGATCGATGTCGCCGCAGAACTGGACGCCAGCCCGACCCACGTGGCCATAGCCTGGCTGCGGGAAAAAGCCAGACGCTCGACCACGGCACTGATTACGATCCTCGGCTCCCGGACCCGTGAGCAGCTGGATGCCACGTTGGGCGCGCTGAATGTGCAGTTGAGCAGCGAACAACTGGCACGACTGGACGGCGTCAGTGACGTGGACAAAGGCGTGCCGCACGAATCCATTTCCGGTTCGTTCGCGCGGTTCAGTGGGGGGCAGATCCTCGACCTGCCAATCATTCCGGTGGCCTGACACAAATCAAAACTGTGGGAGCGAGCTTGCTCGCGATGAGGGCGGAACATTCAACATCCATGTCGGCTGATCGACCGCCATCGCGAGCAAGCTCGCTCCCACAGGGTCAGGCGTATTACTTATCGACCTTATGCCTTGCCGCATACAGACACAGCATCTCCATCGCCAGCGTCGCCGCCGCCAGTGAGGTGATCTCCGCGCTGTCATAGGCCGGGGCCACTTCCACCACGTCCATGCCCACCAGGTTGATCCCGCGCAAACCGCCGAGAATCTCCAGCGCCTGCACCGTGCTCAAGCCGCCACACACCGGTGTTCCAGTGCCCGGAGCGAATGCCGGATCGAGGCAGTCGATGTCGAAGGTCAGGTACACCGGGTTGTCGCCGACCCGGGCGCGAATCGCCTCGACGATTGCCTCGCAGCCACGGCGGTGCACCTGCCGTGCGTCCAGCACCTCGAAGCCCTGGTGATCATCGTTGGTGGTGCGCAAGCCGATTTGTACCGAGCGCGACGGGTCCACCAGCCCTTCCCTGGCCGCGTGCCAGAACATGGTGCCATGGTCGATGCGCTTGCCCTCTTCGTCCGGCCAGGTGTCGCTGTGGGCGTCGAAGTGGATCAGCGACAATGCCCCATGCTTGCGCGCATGGGCCTTGAGCAGCGGGTAAGTAATGAAGTGATCGCCGCCAAAGGTCAGCATCGCGCTGCCCGCATTGAGGATGTGCTCGGCGTGGGCTTCGATCATTTCGGGCGTCGATTGCGGCGAACCGTAGTCGAAATCGCAATCGCCGTAGTCGATGACTGCCAGATGATCAAACGGGTCAAACGTCCACGGCCAATGCCGTTCCCAGGCGATCCCGGCCGAGGCGGCGCGAATACCCCGTGGCCCGAAGCGCGCGCCGGGGCGGTTGCTGGTGGCGGTGTCGAATGGCACGCCGCTGACTGCCACGTCGACACCGCGCAAGTCACGACTGTAACGGCGACGCATGAAACTGGTGATACCGGCGTAGGTACTTTCAGCGGCCGTGCCGTAAAGGCTGTCACGGGTAAGGGCTTGATCGTTCTGCATCGGGACGTCCATTGAAGGCTCCTTCTTTTATAGTTATTGGCGGCTACGGAAAGTGGTCCACAAGCGCGTGCGCAGGCGCATGTCCTTGAGGTTCATGCTGCGGTCGGCGTACAGCCGTTCGCGCACGTCGGCCAGCGGGTAGATGTCCGGATCGGAGCGCACCGCTTCATCCACCAGCGGCGTGGCGGCCTGGTTCGCTGTGGCGAAGAACAAGGTGTTGGTCAGTGCCGCAACGGACTCGGGGCGCAACATGAATTCGATAAAGGTGCGGGCGGCTTCGGGGTGCGGCGCGTCCTTGGGAATCGCCAGGTTGTCCTGCCACACGAGGGTGCCTTCCCTGGGAATCCGGTAGGCAATTTCATAGGGCTTATTGGCTTTGCGTGCCTGGTCGGCGGCCATGCTGGCGTCACCGTTGTAGGTCAACGCCAGGCACACGCTGCCATTGGCCAGATCGCTGATCTGCCGCCCGGTGGCGACGTACAGCACGTTCGGCTGTAGCTGATGCAGCAACGCCTCGGCGGCTGACAGATCATTCTTGTCCGTGCTGTAGGGATCTTTACCCAGGTAATGCAGCGCCAGTCCGATCACCTCCTGGGGCGAGTCGAGAATGGCGATGCCGCAGTCCTTCAACTTGCTCGCGTACTCGGGTTTGAACAGCAGGTCCAGGCTATTGAGCGGCACGTCCGGCAAGCGCTGCTTGATCGCCTCGACGTTCATGCCCAATCCCAGCGTGCCCCAAGTATAAGGCACGCCATAGCGGTTGCCGGGATCGACAGCGGCGAGTTTTTCCAGCAAGTCCGGATCGAGGTTGGCGTAACCCTTGAGTCCTTCGTGGGAAATCGGTTTCAACGCCCCGGCTGCAAGCCCCCGGGCCAGCACACTGGAGGACGGCACCACCACGTCATAACCGCTGCCGCCGGTGAGCAGCTTGGTCTCCAGTACTTCCGAAGAATCGAAGGTGTCGTAGCGCACATGGATGCCGGTTTCCTGCTCGAACCGCTGCAGGGTTTCGGGGGCCACGTAATCGGCCCAACTGTACAGATTGACCACCTTGTCTTCGGCCTGGGCCGAAACAGCCACGGCGAGCAACAGCGCGGGTAAACACAGCTTGAACATGGGAGCCATGACGAACACCTGACCAGAGGAAGTGGTTGCAGGATGCGTCGTCGGATACATTGGTAAAATATCAAGTTAATTAACCTGACTTTATGACGGAGTAATGTTTGATGCTCGGCCAACTCCATGATCTGGACCTGCAGTTGTTGCGTCTGTTTGTCAGCGTGGTGGAGTGCGGCGGTTTCAGTGCCGCACAGGGTGAGCTGGGGTTGAGCCAGTCGAGCATCAGCCAGCAAATGGCCAAGCTGGAAACCCGCCTTGGCTATCGCCTGTGCAGTCGCGGCAAGGGCGGATTCAAGGTCACCGCCAAGGGCGAACAACTCCTCAGCGCCACCCGTGGATTGTTCGAGTCCATCGAAGCCTTCCGCCATCAATCCAACGGCGTGGCCGGGCGCTTGATCGGTGAAGTGCGCCTGGGTCTGTCCGAAGCCCTGGATCAATCGGTGCTGCAACGGGTGGCCGAGGCGATCCGGCGCTTCCGTGAGCGGGACGAGTCAGTGCGCATCGAACTGATCAGCGCCATGCCCGGCGAAATGGAGCGCTTGCTACTGCAACAGCGGCTGGACCTGGCGATCGGCTATTTCTCGCAAGTGCAAAGCGCGTTTGACTACCGCCAATTGTTCATTGAAACCCAGCATCTGTATTGCGCCCCCGGCCATCCGCTGTTCACCAACCCGGCCCCCTGCGATCAGGATCTGCAGGCCAGCGACCGGGTCGATCACCCCTACCGTTTCCTGCGCAGTGACGAACCCTTCCAGGGCAAGCTGTGTTCGGCGCGCTCGGAACAAGTCGAAGGCACCCTCGCCTTTATCCTTTCCGGCAAGCATGTCGGTTATTTGCCCAGCCACTTCGCCCATGCCTGGGAAAACAAGGGTTTGCTCAGGGCCGTGCGTCGAGGCGACATGAGTTTCGATGTCGCGTTTCATCTGGCCCGGCACCGGGCGCAAGTGGCCGGCGATGCACAAAAGGCATTCGAAGAGGATCTGCTCGCGGCGTTTGCCTGACTACGTCGTGGTCTACGCTGTAACAATGCCGGACACTATCATGCAAAAATGCACAGATAACCTGCACTTATCCGGGTTGTACAAGGCAAATTTGCACTGATACGATCCGCCATCGCTCGCGCGCGAGCATCTTGATAAAGAACAATAAAAGCAGGGAGTTAGTGATGACTGCTCAGGTTTTTTCTCCCGGGACTCAGTCCATGGATGCCATGCAAAACGAAGTGCTGGCCGAGGTTCGCAACCACATTGGTCACCTGACCCTCAACCGCCCCGCCGGCCTCAATGCCCTCACCCTGGACATGGTGCGCAACCTGCACTGCCAGCTCGACGCCTGGGCCCAGGATTCGCAAGTCCATGCCGTGGTCTTGCGCGGTGCCGGGGAAAAAGCCTTCTGCGCCGGCGGCGACATTCGCTCGCTGCATGACAGCTTCAAAAGCGGCGACACCCTGCACGAAGATTTCTTTGTCGAGGAATACGCCCTCGACCTCGCGATCCACCACTACCGCAAACCGGTGCTGGCCCTGATGGACGGTTTTGTCCTCGGCGGTGGCATGGGCCTGGTGCAAGGCGCAGACCTGCGCGTGGTCACAGAGAAAAGCCGCTTGGCCATGCCGGAAGTCGGCATCGGCTATTTCCCGGACGTCGGCGGCAGTTACTTCCTGCCGCGCATCCCCGGTGAACTGGGGATTTACCTCGGCGTCAGCGGCGTGCAGATTCGCGCCGCCGATGCGCTGTATTGCGGCCTGGCCGACTGGTACCTGGAAAGCGACAAGCTTGGCGTCCTGGACGAAAAACTCGACCAGCTCGAATGGCACGATACGCCGCTCAAGGACCTGCAAGGCCTGCTGGCGAAATTCGCCGTGCAGCAACTGCCCGATGCGCCACTGGCGACTTTGCGCCCGGCCATCGACCACTTCTTCGCCCAACCCGATGTGCCGAGTATTGTGGAACAACTACGCCAGGTAACGGTCGCCGACAGCCATGAGTGGGCCGTCACCACCGCCGACCTGCTGGAAACCCGCTCGCCGCTGGCGATGGCCGTGACCCTGGAAATGCTCCGTCGCGGACGCGAGCTGCCCCTAGAACAATGTTTCGCCCTTGAGCTGCACCTGGACCGTCAGTGGTTCGAGCGCGGCGACCTGATCGAAGGCGTGCGCGCCTTGCTGATCGACAAAGACAAGACACCGCGCTGGAACCCGCCCACCCTCCAGGCACTGGACGCCGAACACGTGGCGAGCTTCTTCAGCGAGTTTGACCGGAGCGAGAGCTGAGCCATGCACGATATCGAATTGAGTGAAGAACAAGTCATGATCCGCGACATGGCCCGGGATTTTGCCCGCGGCGAAATCGCGCCCCATGCCCAGGCCTGGGAAAAGGCCGGCTGGATCGATGACGGTCTGGTGGCGAAAATGGGCGAACTGGGCTTGCTGGGCATGGTGGTCCCCGAGGAATGGGGCGGCACCTATGTCGACTATGTGGCCTATGCACTGGCGGTAGAAGAAATTTCCGCCGGCGACGGTGCTACCGGCGCCTTCATGAGCATCCACAACTCCGTGGGCTGTGGGCCGGTGCTCAACTACGGCAGTGAAGAACAGAAGCAGACCTGGCTGGCGGACCTTGCCAGCGGCCAGGTCATCGGCTGTTTCTGCCTGACCGAACCCCAGGCCGGTTCCGAGGCGCACAACCTGCGCACCCGCGCCGAACTGCGCGACGGCCAGTGGGTGATCAATGGCGCCAAACAATTCGTCAGCAACGGCAAGCGCGCCAAACTGGCGATTGTGTTTGCCGTGACCGATCCGGACCTGGGCAAACGTGGCATTTCGGCGTTCCTGGTACCGACCGACACCGCCGGTTTTATCGTCGACCGCACCGAACACAAGATGGGCATCCGTGCTTCCGACACCTGCGCGGTGACCCTGAACAACTGCACCATCCCCGAAGCCAATTTGCTGGGCGAACGCGGCAAGGGCCTGGCCATCGCCTTGTCCAACCTCGAAGGTGGCCGCATCGGCATCGCCGCCCAGGCACTGGGCATCGCCCGCGCAGCGTTTGAGGCGGCACTGGCTTATTCCCGTGATCGTGTGCAGTTTGGCAAAACGATCAATGAACACCAGAGCATCGCCAACCTGCTGGCCGACATGCACATGCAGTTGAACGCCGCGCGACTGATGATCCTGCATGCCGCACGCCTGCGCACGGCCGGCAAGCCCTGTCTGTCGGAGGCGTCACAAGCCAAGCTGTTTGCGTCGGAAATGGCGGAAAAGGTCTGCTCGTCCGCGATTCAGATTCATGGCGGATACGGGTATCTGGAAGACTATCCGGTGGAGAAGTACTACCGGGATGCGCGGATCACGCAGATCTACGAAGGGTCGAGCGAAATTCAGCGAATGGTGATTGCCCGCGAGCTGAAGAACTACCTGGTGTAATGCCCTGTAGGAGCGAGCTCGCTCGCGATGGTGGCCAACGATAACGCGGGGTACCTGAATCAACCCGGTGCCCTCAGGTTTTTCGCGAGCAGGCTCGCTCCTACAAGAGGATCTCATAAACGCTGAGGTCCAATGTGGGAGCGAGCCTGCTCGCGATGAGGCCCGAAAGACCGCTACTTTACTTACCTTGGAACTCAGCCTCACGCTTGGCAATGAACGCCGCCATCCCTTCCTTCTGATCCTGCGTCGCAAACGCCGCATGGAACACCCGACGCTCAAAGCGCACGCCTTCGGCCAGGCTCACTTCAAAGGCACGGTTGACGCTTTCCTTGACCATCATCGCAATCGGCAACGATTTTTTAGCGATCAACGCGGCGACTTTCAGCGCTTCATCCAGCAGCTCATCGCTCGGCACGATACGCGCCACGATGCCGCAACGTTCCGCTTCCACGGCATCGATCAAGCGGCCGCTCAGGCACATTTCCATGGCCTTGGCCTTGCCCACGGCGCGGGTCAGGCGCTGGGTGCCGCCCATACCCGGCAACACGCCGAGGTTGATTTCCGGCTGGCCGAATCTGGCGTTGTCACCGGCCAGGATGAAATCGCACATCAACGCCAGCTCACAGCCGCCGCCCAGGGCGAAACCGTTGACCGCCGCGATGATCGGCTTGCGGCGGTTGGCCACGCGATCGCTGTCGCTGAACAGGTCGTCGATATAGATTTGCGGATAGGTCAGCTCCGCCATTTCCTTGATGTCGGCACCGGCGGCAAAGGCTTTTTTCGAACCGGTCAGGACGATACAGCCGATGTTCGAGTCAGCCTCGAAGCCATCAAGGGCCTGGTTCAGTTCGCTGACGATCTGCGCATTCAACGCATTCAGCGCTTGTGGACGGTTGAGGGTGATCAGGCCAACGCGGCCGTGGGTTTCCAGCAAAATCGTTTCGTAGCTCACAGGGGACTCCTTCTTATAAATTGCGCGAAATGACCATGCGTTGAATATCGCTGGTGCCTTCGTAGATCTGGCAGACCCGTACGTCGCGGTAGATCCGCTCCACCGGGAAGTCGTTGAGGTAACCGTAACCGCCCAGGGTTTGCAGCGCCGAGGAGCATACCTTCTCGGCCATTTCCGAGGCGAACAACTTGGCCATCGACGCTTCGACCAGGGCCGGTTTGCCACTGTCACGCAGAGCGGCGGCGTAGTGCACCATTTGGCGCGCCACGGCGATCTGGGTCGCCATGTCCGCCAGGCGGAAGGCCACGGCCTGGTGCTCGATGATCGGCTTGCCGAAGCTCTCGCGCTCACGGGCGTAATCGCGCGCCGCTTCGAACGCGGCACGGGCCATGCCCACCGATTGCGAAGCGATGCCGACGCGGCCGCCTTCAAGGTTGGCCAGGGCAATTCTGTAGCCTTCGCCCTCCTCGCCCAAGCGATTGGCCAGCGGCACCTTCACGTCTTCGAAGAGGATCTGGCAGGTGTCGGACGCATGCTGGCCGAGTTTGTCTTCAACCCGCGCGACTTTGTAGCCCGGCGAATCGGTCGGCACTATAAAGGCGCTGATGCCACGTTTGCCGGCACTCGGATCGGTCACCGCAAACACGATCACCACCCCGGCATTCTGCCCGGAGGTGATGAACTGCTTGCAGCCGTTGAGCACATAATGATCGCCTTCCAGGCGCGCACGGGTTTTCAGGCCGCTGGCGTCGGAACCGGCCTGGGGCTCGGTCAGCGCAAAGGCACCGAGCATCGCACCGCTGGCCAGCGGTTTGAGGAAGCGCTCTTTCTGCTCATCGGTGCCGTAGTTGAGGATCGGTACGCAACCCACGGAGTTGTGCACGCTCATGATGGTCGAGCAGGCACCATCGCCGGCGGCGATTTCTTCCAGCGCCATGGCATAGGCCAGGTAACCGGTGTCGCATCCGCCCCACTGCTCCGGCACCAGCATGCCGAAGAAGCCCAGCCCGGCCATTTCGCCGATGGCTTCCTTGGGAAAACGGTGCTCGCGGTCCCACTCGGCAGCGAAGGGCTTAAGCCGTTCCTGGGCAAAGTCCCGGGCCATGTCACGGATTTGTTGTTGGTCGTCATTGGGGATCATGGTGAATCCTTAAATCAAGCTAAATGCGAAACCCTGTGGGAGCGAGCTTGCTCGCGATGGGGCCGTGTCAGTCAACTTTATTGCTATCTGACCCACCGCTATCGCGAGCAAGCTCGCTCCCACAGGGATTGGTGTTGGCCTCAGTAGAGGCATTCCACGGCCATCGCCGTCGCTTCACCGCCGCCAATGCAGATCGCCGCAACACCACGTTTGAGGCCTTTCTGGCGCAGGGCCGAAAGCAGGGTCACCAGAATCCGCGCACCGGACGCACCGATCGGGTGCCCGAGGGCGCAAGCACCGCCGTGCACGTTGAGTTTCTCGTGAGGGATTTCCAGATGAGTCATCGCGGCCATGCCGACCACGGCGAAGGCTTCGTTGACTTCCACCAGATCCACGTCATTGAGCGACCAGCCGGTTTTCTTCATCAACTTCTTGATTGCACCAATCGGTGCCACCGGGAACAGGCCCGGAGTGTCGGCGAACGCAGCGTGGCCATGAATCACCGCCAAGGGTTTCAGGCCTTGTTTCTGTGCCTGGGACTGGCGCATCAGCACCAGCGCGGCGGCACCGTCGGAGATCGAACTGGAGTTGGCCGCCGTCACCGTACCGCCTTCGCGGAATGCCGGCTTCAGCGAAGCAATCTTGTCCAGCCTGGCTTTTGGCGGCTGCTCGTCGTTGCTGATCACCACCTGCTCTTTGCCGACCGTCACGGTCAGCGGCACGATTTCGGCCTTGAAGCTGCCGTCCTTGATCGCCTGTTGCGCGCGAGTGGTCGAGGCAATGGCAAATGCGTCCTGGGCTTCCCGGCTGAAGCCGTTGGTTTCAGCGCAATCTTCGGCGAAGGTGCCCATCAGGCGGCCCTTGTCGTAGGCGTCTTCGAGGCCGTCCAGGAACATCGAGTCCTGCACCCGACCATGGCCCATGCGGTATCCGGCACGGGCGCGATCCAGCAGGTAAGGCGCGTTGGACATGCTTTCCATGCCACCGGCAACCACCACGTCGGCACTGCCCGCCAGCAGCATGTCATGGGCCAGAATCGCCGCTTCCATGCCGGAGCCGCACATCTTGTTCAGGGTGGTGCAGCGGGTGGATTTATCCAGCCCCGCGCCCAGCGCCGCCTGACGCGCAGGGGCCTGACCAAGGCCTGCCGGCAGCACGCAGCCGAACAGCACTTCGTCGACGCTATCACTGGCAACACCGGCACGTTCGACGGCGGCCTTGATGGCGGCCGCACCGAGTTGCGGTGCGGTCAGGCTTTTCAGTTCGCCCTGGAAACCGCCCATCGGGGTGCGGACGGCGCTGACGATAACAATTGGATCGTTGGACATTGTCATGACAAATCCTCCTTACTTGGCGGCCATACGCAAGGCACCGTCGAGACGGATCACCTCGCCATTGAGCATGCTGTTTTCAATAATATGCTTGACCAGCCCGGCATACTCGCTCGGTTTGCCCAAACGCGGCGGGAATGGCACGCCAGCGGCCAGGGAATCGCGGACTTCCTGGGTCATGCCGGCCATCATCGGCGTCTCGAAGATGCCGGGGGCGATCGTCATGACACGGATGCCGAAGCGCGCCAGCTCACGGGCCGCCGGCAAGGTCAGGCTGACAATCGCGCCCTTGGACGCCGAGTAAGCCGCCTGGCCGATCTGGCCGTCGTAAGCCGCGGCAGACGCCGTGTTGATGATCACGCCGCGCTCGCCATCGGCATCCGCTTCGGTCTCGGCAATCGCCGCGGCCGCAAGGCGCAGCATGTTGAAGCTGCCGATCAGGTTGACGTTGATCACCTGGCTGAAACTGGCCAGCGCGTGTGGACCGTTCTTGCCGAGAATCTTCTCGCCACGCACGATGCCGGCGCAATTGACCAGGCCATTGAGGCCGCCAAAGGCCTTGACCGTTGCCTGCACGGCTGCTTCGGCCGCTGCTTCGTTGCTGATGTCCGCCACCACGCTTTGTGCACCAAGGCGCTGGGCCTGGGCTGCAACGGCTTCGGCGTTCATGTCCACCAGCATCACTTTGGCGCCGGCGGCAACCAGCACCTCGGCGGTGGCGGCACCGAGGCCGGAAGCGCCACCGGTGACGATAAAAATCTTGTTCTGGATCTGCATCATTAATTCCCTGGATTCAAGCTGGAAGGTTCTTCGCCGCGGCCTCTTGAGCCTTGGCGATTTCCTGGTTGCGCAAGATAAAGCGCTGCAATTTGCCGCTGGGGGTTTTCGGCAATTCGCTGACAAATTCGATTTCACGGGGATACGAGTGCGCCGCCAGACGCTTGCGCACGTGCTGGCGCAGCTCTTCGGCCAACTCGGAGGCGGCGCGGTATTGCGGGCTGAGCACGACGAACGCCTTGACCAGTTCGGTGCGCTCCGGATCGGGCTTGCCGACCACGGCGGCCTCGACCACGGCCGGGTGTTCGATCAGCGCACTTTCCACGTCGAAGGGACCTACCCGGTAGCCGGAGGTGGTGATCACGTCATCACTGCGACCGACGAAGCTGATGCTGCCGTCCGGGTTCCACTCCACGGTGTCGCCACTCAAATAGTAGTTGCCGACAAAGGCCTTGGTCGGCCCGCCTTCGTAGCCAGCGAACCAGCACATCGGCGACTGGCTGCGGTCGATGGCCAGGATGCCCGGCTGCCCAACGCCGAGTTCCTTGTAGTCGTCGTCCAGTACCACAATACGGTGGCCCGGCGAGGCGAAACCGGCGGCGCCCATGTGAATCGGGTGCTCCAGGCCGTGGTGGTTGCACAGCACCATGCCCAGTTCGGTCTGGCCGTAGTGGTCGTGGATGACCACGTCGAGGTTATCGGCGAACCAGCGGATCACTTCCGGGTTCAGCGGCTCACCGGCGCTGCTGACGATACGCAGCTTGCCCTTGATCGACTTGGCGAATTCATCGCCGCCGGCAATCAGCAAGCGGTAGGCCGTGGGCGAACCGGTGAGGTTGGTGATCCCGTATTTGTTGATCACCCGGCAGGTGCTTTCGAGGGTGAACGGGCCATCGTAAAAGGTGATCGGATGGCCCATGGACATTGGCCCCGTGACACCGAAATAAATGCCGTAGGCCCAGCCCGGGTCGGCGACGTTCCAGAAGGCGTCTTCCGGGCGCAGATCCACCGCATCGCGGGTGTAGCTCTGGAACGCTACGATGGCCTTGAGTGGCACCGACAGCGCTTTCGACGGGCCGGTGGTGCCCGAGGTGAACATCAGCAGGAACGGATCTTCGCCGGTCAGCAGCACCGGTTCACAGTCGGCGGAATAGTTGGCCAGTTCCGCCCAGAAACTGAAATCGCCATGCACCAGGCCCTGCCCTTTGGCACCGGTGACAGTCACGATGGTCGGGCAATCGGCGACTTCGGCGAGTTTCGGCCGGTTCACTGCATCGGTCACCACCACTTTGGCGCCAGAGCTGCCCAAGCGGTGCTCGATGGCCTTGGGGCCGAATGCGGTAAACAGCGGTTGATACACTGCGCCGATGCGCCAGGTGGCGAACACGGTGATCAACAGTTCGATATTGCGGGGCAACAGGCCGGCGACCTTGTCGCCTTTCTTCACGCCCTGGGCCAGCAGGTAGTTGGCGAAACGCGCGGCCTTGTCCTGCAAGTCGGTGAAGGTGTACGAAGCACCAGCGCCATCGCGTCCTTCCCAGAACAGCGCGATGCGACCCGGCAAGGCATGCCGGTCACAGCATTCGACACAGGCGTTGAGGGCCGTCAAGTCGCCCGCGAGCGCGGCATCGACGGTGTGCTGATAATTGAACTGAGAAGTAGCAGACAAGTAATCGCGCATTGCCAGAATCCCACTGTGTTTTTTATTAGGTTGGGGGGAACCGTAATCAACAGGGAAATACTCGCTCTGCGCGGGTTACCGGGCAATGGTCAAAGCTATCAAGTTGTCTGACTGCTTTGGCCAAAGCCCGCTGGGCATCAGGAGGTGAAGCGCACCCCGGGCCTGGCGCGTTCGTCCACGATCAGTTCGAACACATCCGGCCGCGCGTAGTGGCCGACCACGTCATAGTCGTAGCGGGCGCGCACCAAGTCGTCGGTGTCGATTTGCGCGGTGAGCAACCCGGCACTGTCGCGCAACGGTCCGGCGAGGATGTCGCCCATGGGACCTACGATCACACTGCCACCGGCAATCAACGGTCGATCCGCCGGCCAGTTGGCGATGTCCAGGCCCAGGGCCTGGGGCGATGCCTGGACCTGGCAGGCGCTGACCACGAAACAGCGCCCCTCATGGGCAATGTGGCGCATGCTGACTTGCCACATCTCCCGTTCGTCCACGGTCGGCGCGCACCATACCTCCACGCCTTTGGCGTACATCGCCGTGCGCAGCAGCGGCATCATGTTTTCCCAGCACACCAGCGCACCGACACGCCCGACCTGGCTGTCGATCACCGGCAAGGTCGAGCCATCGCCCTTGCCCCAGATCAGCCGTTCGGTGCCGGTGGGCATCAGTTTGCGGTGTTTGGCCACCAGCCCGGCCTGCGGATCGAAGTACAGCGCGGTGCAGTACAAGGTGCTGCCGGCGCGCTCGATCACACCGATCACCAGATTGGCCCCGGTGCGTGCGGACAGTGCCGCCAACGCCTCGGTTTCCGCACCGGGTACGTCGATGGCATTGGCAAAATAGTGGGCAAAGGCTTCGCGCCCTTGCGGCAGGCGATAACCCAATTGCGTACCAAAGCCTTCGCCTTTGGGATAACCGCCCAGCAGCGCTTCCGGCATCACCACCAACCCGGCGCCGGATTCGATGATTGCGTTTTCATAGGACAGGATCTGTTCCAGGGTTTCAGCCTTGCCGCCGGGCAAGGCGCCGATCTGCAGGGCCGCGACAATTGATTTGGCCATCTTGGAAACTCCATTCGCATCAGGTGTTGCTCATTCTCCGGCGTCAGGCAATCATCAATAAAGACCGACTCACTGCTGAATGATATGAACCAAATGAATATCACCGACGTCGACCTCAACCTGCTCAAAGTCTTCGAAGCGCTGCACGAAGAGTCCAGCGCCAGCCGTGCCGCGCTGCGCCTGGGCGTGACGCAATCGGCCGTCAGCGCGGCCTTGCGTCGCTTGCGCGAGCTGTATGGCGATCAGCTGTTCGTGCGCACCGGACGCGGCCTGGCCCCCTCGCTCAAGGCCAATCAGCTCAAACCAGTGGTCAGCGATGCCCTGAACAAATGCCGGCAGAGCCTGGCGATGGTCGATCCGACTGCGCAACAGTACGAAGGTCGCTCGGTCACGGTCGGCATGTCGGATGATTTCGAGATTGCCTACGGCCGGCGGCTGATCGAAGAGATCGCCCGTTGCGCGCCGAAACTGCGGCTGATTTTCCGCCAGACCCACAGCCAGATCGTCGCCCAGGCGTTGATGGAGCGCAGTATTGACCTGGCGATTGCCGCGGGCGGGTTTGCCGAGCGGTTGCTCAGCCGTCAGGTGCTGGGGGAAGGTGGCTATCTGTGCCTGGTGGACCCGTCGAGCCTGGTCGAGGGCCAGCAGAGCATCGGTCTCGAGGAGTTTGTGGCCCGCGAACACATTCTGGTGTCGTCCGGCGGTTTTATCGGGATTACCGATGAGGGATTGGCGGCGCTGGGGCTGAGCCGGAGGGTGTGCGCCTCGACCACGCATTTTGCCGCGTTGCCGCACTTGCTAAAAGGCAGTCGGGCGGTGGCGACCATTCCGGCCCATGCCGCCCAAAGCATCGCAACGCTCAGCGGGCTGGCGCTGCTGCCCTGCCCCCTGGCGTTGCCGCGCTACCCGATCGAACTGGGCTGGCGGACCAGCACCCAGCTCGACCCGGTGCTCTTGAAAGTGCGCGAGGCAATCGTCGCGAGTTTCGCCTGACAGCCGTTGTTACTTGTTGGCCGCCATCAGGCGATTGACTTCACTGCGCACCATGTTGGCGTATTCCGGCGGCGACATGCCGTCCAGTTCGGCGCGCACCCATTCGGCCCATTTGCCTTTGCGCTTGGCCCGTTCGCCGAACAACCGCGCAGCCTCACCCTTGGCCTTGCCCAGGTTGTTTTGCCAGAGTTCGAACAGACGGGATTTCTCGTCTTCTAGCGCTGCGCGCTCGGCGAGGGGTTTGTCGGCCAGATTGAAGCTCATGGGAATTTCCTGCTGCGTAAAATAGGCGACATCTTACACTGTAGGACGAAAGGTCCTGCGCCGGTTTTCAGCAAGATGGCCTCCCCGGGCAAAATAGCTGCAACTTTTCCGACGACGGCAGACTCCATTGTTCACTGTCCACTTACCTGCAAGGAGTACTTCAATGGCCCGCAAAACCGCCGTGCAAGCCGCCGAAGATCAAATCAAGGATCAAGCCTTCAGCGAACTTCAAACGCTGATCGAAGAATCGGAAAAGCTGCTGAAAAGCAGCGCCTCGCTGGTCGGGGAAGAAGCAGAGACCCTTCGTGGACAAATCGCCCTGAAACTCCGACAGGCAGGGGATTCGGTGAGCAGCGTACGCGACCGCACCCTGCCCGCGGTCGAGGCCACTGAAACCTATATCGGCGGGCATCCGTGGCAAACCGTGGCGATTTCAGCCGGGTTCGGCCTGGTGGTGGGGTTGCTGCTGGGTCGTCGCTAAGCACGCGATCTGTCAGCCATGAATCCCCCCTGTGGGAGCGAGCTCGCTCCCACAGGGGATTGCGGCATATCTCAGGAATCAGAGCCCTGCCAGCTCCCGCAAGTTCGCCAGCGTCCGGGCATCCAGCTCAATGCCGTTGGCCAGCGACCTGGCGCGCTGATGATGACGCCGGTCACCCGGCAAACGCTTCAGGCCGACACCGTGCATTTGCCGCACCAGTTCCTGGCTGCGCTCGGCAAAGCTTTGCCCCGCTGCCTTGTCCGGATCGATCACGATAAGCAACTGGCCAGTCCAGGGGGTCTTGGCACCAGGGTGGTTCTTCCAGTCGAACTCGAAGGAAAAGTTGCCACCGGTCAGCGCCGCCGCGAGCAACTCGACCATCATCGACAACGCCGAGCCCTTGTGCCCGCCGAAAGGCAGCAACGCGCCGCCCTCGAGAATCGCCTTCGGGTCCGTGGTCGGCTGGCCGAGGCTGTCTACGCCCATCCCTTCCGGCAAGCGTTCACCTTCGCGGGCGGCAATTTGCACATCGCCATGGGCAATGGCGCTGGTGGCCAGGTCGAAGACAATCGGCCCGCCCTCGGCCCGCGGTGCAGCGAAGGCAATCGGGTTGGTGCCGAACAGCGGCCGGTCGGCCCCGTGGGGCACCACGCAGGTCATGCTGTTGACCACGCTCAATGCCACAAGGCCCTCTTCAGCGAAGGGTTCGACATCCGGCCACAAGGCCGCGAAATGGTGCGAGTTACGGATCGCCAGCACCACGATGCCGGCACTTCGGGCCTTCTGCACCAGTAACTCGCGTGCCGCCGCCAGGGCCGGCTGCGCAAAACCGTTATTGGCGTCGACCCGCACAAACCCTGAAGCCACATCTTCGACCAGCGGAACGGCCTGGCCATTGACCCAGCCGCTTTGCAGCGTCGAAACATAACCAGGAATGCGGAATACCCCGTGACTGTGCGCGCCGTCGCGCTCGGCACAGGCGCAGTTTTGCGCCAGCACCCGGGCAACCTCGGCCGACGTGCCGTGACGCAGAAAAATCTTCTCCAGCAAAGCGCTCAGCGCTTCGAGTGACAGGTGTGACGGGACCGCGGTAGAGGCGTGATCGTGTGGCGCAGACATCTGAAGCTCCAGACTGATTATTGGAGGGAACAACAGCGTACAAAGACCCGCCGATTAACAACGCGCGGCGTGCGAACTGTCAACCTTTCGCTCAGGGTCGATGAGGTATATCCCTGTCACAAACGCCCGCGACCCGTGCGTTATCTATTTACCACCCGCGTCAACGCACCGGCTTTTAGTCTCGATGCTCAATCCACAGGCGCCATTGAGTGGCACCTAGAACGAGACTCGACGATGTCTACACCAGTAACTCCGCTGTTTTTCCCCGAGGCGCTGATGTCGCGCGGTCTCTGGAGAGAACTTGGCCAAACCCACGGACTGACGCGAAGGGACTTCGAATGGTTCAGCCATATCGAACTGGCCACCCAGGCACTGCGCGACGAGCAGACGCCGCCCATGCTGGCGAAGAAAATCCTGCTGAAAATCCCTGGACTGGAACCCGTGGTGCTGGCCGGCAGTTTTTTGCTGACTGCGACGCCCGATGACAATGGCGTGATTCTCTACACCCCGTACGCGGGAATAAAAAAGTTCGCCGACCGTACGGCCCTGACCGAACAGCTGGTGACGCAACTCAAAGCGGCCGGTGAAGACGACGACCTGCTGGCCTTCATGGCGCTGTCTCAACGCAAGGCCGTGGTGGGCGCCACCGACATCGAACTGGACTTTCAAACCATCGACGGGGACGTGTTCGAAGACCAGCGCAACACCCTCTCCACCCAGCAGCAACTTAACGACCAGGCCCTGCTCGACGAATTGAAAGCGCTGCCGTCCCTGACCTCTCTGCTCGACACATTGCTGAGTCAACGTCTGGCGGCGTCGTTTCCCGGTCTGGATCAGAGCCGGACCCAAGTGAACTTCTACCTGGCTACAACGCCAGAAAATGCGGGCGAAAGCCATCCGGCGCGACGCTGGGTCAACACCCTTTCCCTGAGTGACGCGGTACTCCTGCACTATCGCCATCAGCGTTGGCCATCCGGGCAGTCCCATGAATTTTCCCATCCGGGAAAGTCCCCGGCAAAAGCCGACCAGCCACTCTGGGAAACAGCCGTCACGACAATCTCGCGCCAACTGATCGGCCTGCTGATCGGGCAGCTCGAAGGTTTCTGGGCTGCGGCGAGCACCGAAGGTGCATCGCGTCGCCAGTTCTTCGGCCAGGCCATCGCCGACCAGACGAGGGTACAACTGCTGCTCAAGCGCGAAGCCGGGATCATCACCCCTGAGCAAAGCCAGGACTTGCATGCGTTGATCTCGACGGCCAGCCGGACGAACAAAGCTATGACGGTCGAAACCGTGCGTCTGTGGGAGTACCAGGCCAACTATGTAGAGTTGGCCGGCTCACTGATGGTCAGCGCCGGCAATGCGTTTCTCTACACGCCCACCGCAGGCCTGCAGGTGCTCGAGAACTATCAGGACTTGTGCGATACGTTACTGAGCAAGTTCAGTGCGGCCGGTCATGAGGATGAACTCTATGGTCTGCTGAGCCTGGATGAACGCCAGCGTTTCATTGGTTTTGACCGACCGAATGTGACCGGGGAAGTGATTGGCGGCGCGATCTTCCCCAAGCTCTTCGACGGGATCATCAGCAAGCAACGGCAGAACATGGAATATGCCCTGCAGGTGTTCCGTCACAGTGACGGCAGCGTGGACATCCACGCCCTGTTCGACAAGGCGCTGGATATCCGCTCGATGATCAGCGAGCGACTGCTGACGCTGGATGCCGGCGGACGCTGGAGCACACGCCCCGTGTTATCCGGCAATCAGCATCCCTCCACAGTGCTGGCCGATACGGCGGCAGCTTTCGTCAAAACCTTCTGCGACATCGAAACACTGATCAACGCGGACTTTGCAGCACAACCGGTTGCGTCTCTGGCCTTGCAACGGGTCTATCTGGAAAACATGAAACCCCGCCTGGCCCATGCACTTGCCGTTGGCCTGCGTGGCGAGGCCAGCCTGCGGGTGCTTGGTGCAACATTGCGGGATGCGGATCGGGCCATTGTCGAAACAGTCTTCAACCCGGACCAGCCCGACCGGCAAAACCGCTTGTCACTCAAGGGTTTCCGCCCCGATGCCTACTCGTTGACGCTGGAGCGCTCCGGCCAGCAGGATGTCCTGCCCCTGGCCCATTGTGTGCTGGTGACCGAGCGTGGCGGACTCGATCCCTCGCATTCCGGCCGGACGATCCTGTGGACGCCCGCCGAGGGCCTGGAAGTCTTTGACACCATCAGTCGTGCACGGCTGGAACTGAACCGCCGCCTGCTCGAGCCGCAGCAACGCCTGGCGCTGCTGGAAAACCTGACCCCGACCCAGCGCGTCTTTCACCAACGCTACTCACTGGGACCGTTGCGGCTGATTGAAGGGTCTGTGTTGGAACGGGTCGCGCAATCGTCCATCGAGCACTTTTTGGCTCGCTGCGAACACGTACGTACTTTCGACCTGAGCGACACGAAGCAGAAAAAAGCCCTTGAAGACCTGACCACAACGGTCCTCAACACCAACCTGGGAAGAGCCACGTCGATTGCCCGGGCGATCAGCCAGCAGCAGTCCCTGCCCGCCTGGCTGGGAATGGCCCCGCTGCAAGAGCAGCGACTGCACCTTGAACTGCTGGAGCAATACCGCCACAGCGTTGTTGAGGACAAAGACTATTTACACGGGACCAAACCCCTCAAGTCGTATGTGCAGGAAACACTGAAATCGTTGCTCGCCAGCCGCTTCCCCGCAACAGCGCTGGACCCTGACAATATCGAAATCACCCCGGACCTGGCCCTGGTCGGCCCCGCCCGGAGCCTCACCGAGTTCGCCTTGCAGCACATCAACATTGCGCAAGGCACAGGGTTCAAGGTCGGGTCGGCGACCACTCAAACGCTGCCCCGGAATCTGGATCAGGCGGCTGTCCGCCAACTGTTGCGATCACTGGACATCGCGCAAAACTACGCCAAACAGGTCACGGACAGCTTGTCGAATCAAGCGGCCGACGTCGAAAGCAAGATGTTGCGCTTCGTCAAGCAACTGCCCTGGCAACTGCTGCAACACGCGCACGAACTGAAACTGCAGCAACGGCTTTCCGACAGCGCTTTCGATTTGCTTCGGCAAGTATTCGACATGCCGGACGCCATCGCCCGGGCGACCGTAGAAGGTGCTCACGCCATTGCCCGACCATTGGAACTGATCAAGACAACCGGTGCCGCCGCCGTCAAGGCGCTGGGCCTGTACCTGATTGGTCCAGGCTCGGGCAAGGCAGGCCCACAAATCCTCTATGCCCCTTACCACCCGGGCGGTTCACCCTTCGTTGAATTCAACAATGAGGCCAGCGTTGTTTCGGCACTCAACACACCGGGGCCATTGCAGGACATGTTGATACGTCGCCTGCCGGACAGTGAGCAAACGGTGTTTCGCAACCTGTTGGAGTCCACCGTCGGCCAGTCGAGCGAAATCACCCTTGCGTCCAACCCCATCGGCGGCAACCTGCTCACCCATTTGTTCCATGACAACACCCAACTGTTGGTGAAGATGCTCGCCAGCCAGTCACACGCTAGCGGTCAGTCGGACTGGGAGGCCGTTAAACACCTGTTCGGCGCCGGCATCGAGCGCATTTCAAGCCTGCTGCCGGGCAAACTCGCGTACGTGCAGTTTCTTTGGAAGGCCTACAAGGATGCCCTCAATTCGGCCGAAGCCTTGCAGGACCATCATTGGATGACCGCGTTGCGCGAGTTTATTGCCGGGGCGGCGCAAATCCTGTCATTGGGCCGGCTGTCACTTGAAGGATGGGGCGAAAGCGCCCAGGAAACCGGCGAAGCCGTTGCTCCACCGGTTGTCACCCCCGTGATCGCTCAACCCTGGTCGAAGATTCGGTCGACAGCAGCAATGCGCACCCGGCTGCAACCGTTCGAAACCACGGTTGAACTCAAGGACCTGGCGAAAAACAGCACTGACGGCACCTATCTGGACGCGGGCAGCAAGAAAAACTATGCCGCCATTGCCGGAAAGGTGTACGGCGTGAACAAGACCGGAGCGGTCTGGAGAACGATCAAAGGCAAGGAAGAAGGCCCCGTGTTAACGACTACTCCTGACAAACAATTGGTCATCGACCCGGATTTCCACACCGTTCACTTCGGCAAAGTCGTCTCGAAAATGCACAATCAGTATGCCAACGCCTATGTTGCGCGGGCGGTCCTGAACATCGAGGCCCGGGGGATGGACGAAATCCGGGCAAAGCATCCCGCTAAAGCCCGCATGATCGTGCAGGCCATCGACATGGCTCGTTATTATGCGTTCAACAGCCTGCACAATCTGGTGCAACTCAGGAAACTCGTCCCGGGCACACGGCTCGATACCTTCCTCAAACAGTTCTTTGATGTTGGTCAGGTCGACAAAGCACTGCTCGAAAAAATCAAACAGGCCATCGTCCCCGTCTGCAACGCGCTGGTCGATCCCGATGAAGACTGGATGAACTCGCAACGCTTTATCGTGGGTTCAAGCCGGGACCCGAAGGACAACCTCGTCGCGTTTGTCGTGGACAAGGATCTACAGCGCAATGTGCATTTCACGGAAAAATTCTTCAATCAACAACTC
Source organism: Pseudomonas sp. GW821-FHT12A04 (assembly GCF_058807755.1). NCBI lineage: Bacteria > Pseudomonadati > Pseudomonadota > Gammaproteobacteria > Pseudomonadales > Pseudomonadaceae > Pseudomonas > Pseudomonas sp. GW821-FHT12A04. The sequence continues at coordinate 10,645 of NZ_JBXAQZ010000003.1, read as the reverse complement.
GACTGGTACAAATCCAGCTTGACACAGCCCTTCGATGTCGACGGCCACAGCCAGGCCGCGACCCTGATACACGAATTCGCTCATTTGTTTTCCGGGGCCGTGGACATTGCATACCTTGAGGCCAGGCTGCCGTTCAGCGATCTGGTAGCGTCGGTCACCGGCTATGGCGCGGCAAAGAAACAGTCTCAGCTGGATTTCCAGCGAGAAGCCTTATCGATGAAAACGCCGAAAGAGGAACTGTTCGCACGCTGGAACAGTGGCCTGCAATCCTGGATCAGCCTGGATTCGATTCCGGATTCTTATCACATTGGCAAGGCCATTCTACGGCTGACGGGCAGCCAGACCATGGATAAGGCACGGGAAGCTTTTTTAAACAGGCAGGAATCGAAGTTCCGAACCGATGTCATTTTGCACAATGCCGACTCGATCGCCTTTTTGATCTGCGAATTGGGCCGGCAACTAGACCCGGTGCCGGTCACTCCGACCGCTGAAACCTGACCGCGGCGTAACAACGCGCAGATCCCCGGGTCTGCGCAGCACAACGGTGTTTGACTTGATGTTTTTTTCACGCACCCTATGGATACTGTTTATTCGACAACCGATGTTCCAAAGGCGATGCGTTGAAAAAAAACAACACATTGATGGTTAAATGCCATGACTGATGTTCTCGCAGACTTCCCCCAAGGTTAGAATGCAGGAAATCAGGAAGGGCCAATGACCGACCACACACTTTCGGAAGCCGAATACGACGCTATCACCGATGCTGCCGCGCATTGGTGCATGCGTCTGCACGCCAGTGACTGCACCGAGCAAGAACGCCAGGCGTTCGAGCAATGGCGTGATGCACATCCGCTCCATGCCTTCGAGTACGAAGCGATGCTGGAGATCTGGGATGTCGCCGGCGAGTTGCCTCGTCCCGAACCCGTCGTGCCGCTGGTTCGCCGCCAACCCGAAACCCCGTGGCGCCGCCTGGCCATTGCCGCGGCGGTATGTGCCCTGGCACTGCCTTTGGCCGGTTATGGCGGCTGGCACCTGGGCTGGGTACCGAACGCGTACCAGCATTTCGAAGCGACCGACAATGTGCGTACCGTCACGTTGAAAGACGGCAGCCAGGTGGAGCTGAACCTGGGCAGCGAGCTGACGTACAGCAACTACAAGGATCAGCGGCAAGTCACGCTGGATAAAGGCGAAGCCTTCTTCAGGGTCAGTCATGACACCCGCCACCCCTTCTTGGTCAAGGCCGCCGAAGGCCGGATTCGCGTGACCGGCACCCAATTCAACGTCTGGATGTATGAAGACCAGGTCAAAGTCAACCTGATCGAAGGATCGGTACTGGTCAGCAGCAACGCCGACCTGCAAGGCGACGGTTTGCGCCTTGGCCCGGCGATGCAGGCCAGTTATCGCCGCGGCGACTTCATTCCCCGCATCAGCCAGACCTATGACAATGACAGCTCGCTGGCCTGGCGCCAGGGCAAGCTGGTGCTCGACGATCTGGCCTTGAGCGATGCGCTGCCGTTGATCAATCGCTACCTGGACAAACCGTTGATGGTGGCTGACCACAGCACCGGCTCAATCCATATCGGCGGCATCTACAACATCAAAGAGATCAACGGCCTGGTAAAGTCCTTGCCGCGGGTCCTGCCGGTCTACCTGACCCGTAACCAGAACGGCAATCTGGTGGTCAACGCGATTCCGCAAATCTCCCCGAAAAGCTGAAAAGGCCGCCACCCTTGCGGATGCGGCCTTCAGCATTCATGCGAAACCCCACTACCTTACTGCGCGGCCACTTTTGCATCCTGCCGGCGGATCGTCTGCACCTGATAGTCCGGATCGGACAGGATCTGTTGCTCGGTGAACGGCAGCACGCTCCATTGCTTCCTGGAAAAGGCCTGCGTCTGGTCCCGTGAATACTTCGAGGCCGGGTCGCTGGACAACGAGAATGCCAGCAGCCCTTTGGCCTGCGGTCCGTTGTCGTCAAAGGTCACCACTTGCAGGTAGCTCGTGCCGCTGACCACTTCGCGCTTGCCATCGCTGCGCGGTACGCTCTGGATGGCGTTATAGACCCCCAACGTTCCCGGCCCGCCGTGGATCGGTGTCTGTTGTCCGCCGCTGCTGACCACCTGGATATCGCCCCAGCGACTGTCCGGCTTGAGTCCTGCCGCCTTGACCTGTTCAGCCGAAGCCAGCATCGCTGCCCGTAGCGCCTTCGCCACCTGCGGGTGATCGACTGCCAGACCCCGTGGGGTATGTTGCGGATCCCGCGGATCGAATGCCACACGCCATACGTCCGGCACCGACTCCAACGCCTCCATGACATTCTGGAAGTGCACAAAGCCCAAACCGCTGCCCAAGTTGGCGTTGCGGTCCCAGGCCTTGAGGCTGGCGCACAGTGGCGCGAGCGTTTTGGCATCGGTACCGAGGTCCGCCGCGCAGAATTGCAGGAGGTCCGGCATCACTAGACTGGCTTGATAAACCCGATCGTCCATGACCATGTGTTGCAAGTCCGCTGCCTCGACCTTGCCGGCCTGGGCCAGCGCGCTCAAACGGTCCAGGGCAAAGCGCGAGCGCAGCCCCAGTGGCTGACTGTCCTGGCTGATCAACGGCGAATAGCCGGTCAGCGGTTGCGCCGGGTTGGCCATCCATGCCGAGTCGTTGGAGTGCTGGACAAAGTCCTTGCGTAGCAATTGCGGCAACTTGTCCGCAGCATAGATACCCTGTTGTGCAGCCTGCGGGTCGATGTCCCAGGCACAGGCGCTGTTGGAGCCGTCGAGAATGATCATCTGCAAGCCAACGCGCGGATCACTGCATTGCGCCAGCTTGTCGACACTGACGTTGGGCACCACCGAGAGGTTCATGTACAGCGTCTGCCCCTGATCGTCCGCTGCCAGCGTATTGACCCACGGAATGCCCTGGATCTCGTGCACCGAAGCCTGGAAATCCTCGAGGTTTTCAGCGCGGTTCATCGCGTACCACTGCTGCAGAACCCGGTCGTTATCCAGATTGGCGTCGCGCAGGCTGTAGGCGTATTGATGATCCCAGTCCAGTTTTCCCGGCCATTGCACCACCGGACCGAATTTCGAGCTGTAGACCTCGTGGGAAATTGCCCGGACCTGCCCGTCCGCCTGCCTGACGTTGACGGTCACGGTCTGCTTGTCCATCGGCAAGGACTGGCCGTCGAGCAGGTAACGAGTCGAATCCTTGGGATCGAGCTGCAGGCGATACAGCGTGAAATGCCTGGACGAATCCACGGTGTGGGTCCAGGCCAGATGTTGATTGAAACCGATGTTGATCACCGGCAGGCCGGGCAACGCCGCGCCCATCACGTCCAGTTTGCCGGGAATGGTCAGGTGCATCTGATAAAAACGCATGCCGCCCACCCACGGAAAGTGCGGATTGGCCAGCAACATGCCGCGTCCGTTGAAGGAACGCTCGCTGCCGACCGCGACGGCGTTGCTGCCACGGTCCAGGGCAAAACGCTGCATCCGCGTAGCGGCCACCTGGAACGCCGCCTGTGCGCTCGACGCCCGGGCCACGGCCTGGGGCGGCGTGGCACCAGCCAGGGCTTCGGCAAACTGGCCGACGCCACCTTCGACCAACAGGCGCCGGGTCAGCTTGACCAGATCCGACGTGGTAATGTCGCGCACCCAATCTCCCTGGCACTGCGGCGGCAATCCCTGGACGCGACGCTCGCTCAAGGAGCGGTTGTACCCCGCCACATAGCCTTCGACCAACTCACGCACTGGCGGGGTCTGGGCCTGCCAGAAACCGGCGACGGCTTGCGGAGTGTTCAGCCAGGTGAAAAATACATCGCTGGCCAGGTTCTCGCGCTCTTCGACGGTGAACTGATCCGGCCCGAAGTACCGCGAACGTTCACCGTTGACCGTAGTGATTTCGTTGGCCAACAGGCACAGGTTGTCCTGGGCGTAGGCATAGCCGATGCCGTAGCCGAGCCCTCGCTCGTTGTCGGCGCGGATGTGCGGCACGCCGAAACCGGTGCGGCGGATCTCGGCGCTCGTTTGCGCAGGCGTATCGCTCGCGCTCGCCGCAAGGCTCAGCCCCAGGCTCAACCCCAGAGTCACACCCACCAGGCTCAACCTGGTTAACTGGCTGGAAATAATCACGCTCGCTCCTGATCGAAAAAACGATGGTCACGGCTGCGCATACCCACGCGCACCGGGCCTCCCTGTAGGGACGAAGCTCACTACAAAAATTTTAGAGATTACTGCGCAACGCCCCATGGTCTGACAGGTTGATCACGCGATGGCGACAAAATTTCTACATTCGAGCCTTCATGATTCGGGCTGCTCATACGTCTAATGCTGTAAGAGCGCCCATTTTTTCCTGATCAGGCTCTGAAAGGAGTTTTGCAATGTACAACTCGCAACTGCCAACGGACGGTAGCAACGCGCCAAAGGGTACTTCCATGGGAGTCGGCGTATTCGAGCCGCGTACCGATCGCCACGGCAACGAGCGGATCAGGGTCCTGCTCAAAAGCTTTGGCCTTCGAACCAGTCTGATCCGCCTGAAAGTCATCGATGCCCTGCTGACGGCCGCCGAAAACGACCGCAGCCTTGGCGTGCGTGGCGTGCACAGCCAATTGCTGGACCTGGATATTCCCCTGTCCTTTCTCAGCGTGCGTGAAGTGCTGAAGCGCTTGTGCAGCGAAGGCGTGATTGTCCTCAACCCCGACAAGAGCTACAGCCTGCATCCCCAAGCTGCTGCCATTTTGCGTAACCGATGATCGAATGATCAGGCTTTGACCTTGCGGCGCATCACGCCATTGATGACCACCACGACCACCGCCACGCCAATGGCGATGTACTGGAACAGTTTTTCGCTGATGACGCCGGTGTTCTGCAACCAGGAAAGGCCAAACATGATCCCCAGCACCACCAGGGAGATCAGAATCGAGTATTTCAAACGTTGCGACTGAGTCATTGCGGGTTCCTGAATCTGAAAATGTATCCGGTTTGTATCGACGCGCATGCCAAGCGCTTACCCTGTTTCGGGGATAAGCGGCTACAAGCGGGGTCTCATGTTACAGCCGATGAAGAGTTTTGGCTTCATTGCGGCGATAACCATGAGGACTTTCAAATGTTGCGTCGAATCACATTGCTGATTCCCCTGCTGGCCATCCTGACCCTGAGCGGATGCATTGTTTTCCCCCACGGGGGCTGGCATCACGATCACTATGCCAACCATGGCGGACCAGGTTACTACCCACATCGTTAACAGTGGCTCAACGGCCTGAATCCTTTCGGTAAAAGTCATTGCCCGGCTGGGCGCACAGTTCCACCAACCAATCGACGAACACACGCACCCGCCGGGATAACTGGCGGTGCGGCGGATAAAGCGCCGTCATCGGCATGCCCGGTGGCGGCACTTCCCTCAGCACTTCACACAAACGCCCCTCCTCCAGTTGCCGGATTTCTACACCACCGGCACCGACGCCCGCGAAGCCACGGCCACCCTGCATCGCGCGCTGGAACTGGGCGTCAACCTGCTCGATACCGCCGATATGTATGGCCCGCACACCAATGAAGAGCTGATCGGCAAGGCCATTGCCGGCAAGCGCGATCAGGTGTTCCTGGCCAGCAAGTTCGGGATCGTCCGCGATCCGGCCAACCCCACCGCCCGTGGCGTCAACGGTCGGCCGCAATACATTCGCCAGTCCATCGACGGCACGTTGAAGCGTTTGGGCGTGGACACCCTCGACCTGTATTACCAACACCGAATCGACCCGCAGGTGGCCATCGAAGAAACCGTCGGCGCCATGGCCGAACTGGTCAGTGCCGGCAAGGTGCGTTATCTGGGCTTGAGCGAGGCCTCGGCGGCGACCCTGGAACGAGCGCACAAGGTTCATCCGATCAGTGCGTTGCAAAGCGAGTACTCGTTGTGGAGCCGCGATCAGGAAGAAAACGGTTGCCTGGCGGCCTGCCAACGCCTGGGCGTCGCCTTTGTGCCTTATAGCCCATTGGGCCGAGGGTTTCTGACCGGCGCGTTGAAAAGCCCGGATGATTTCGCGGCCGACGATTACCGTCGTTTCAGCCCGCGCTTTCAGGGCGAAAACTTCGCGAAAAACCTGCTGCTGGTGCAACAGGTACAAGCGCTGGCGGCAGAAAAAGGCGTGACGGCGGGCCAACTGGCGCTGGCGTGGGTACTAGCCCAGGGTGATTACCTGATTCCGATTCCGGGCACCAAGCAACGTAAATACCTGGAAGAAAACGTGGCCGCTCTGGAGGTGACGCTGAGCGCCGAAGAACTGCACGCGCTGGAAGCGGTCTTTGCGGCGAATGCCACCGCTGGCCTGCGTTATCCGGAAGAAGTCATGAAGCTGCTCGACCGCTAAGGGTCGCCGGCCCGCTCAATGAACCGGGCGGGCCGGGCAACAGGGCGTCAGGCTTCGTCCGAGAGAACAGTGCCCGGCCTCACCATGGGGCCGTTGCTTTTGCCGTAAGTTTCCAGGTTTTGCAGCACGTAGATCGCTTTCTTGAACTCGGGAACCAAGTAATTGGCGTACTTGTTACCCTTCAAATTGTTGTTCTGGATGTTCTCCAGTTGCGTCGCGAAATATTCCAGCGCATTGAACTTCGCATCAGGGTCCTTGATGCCAAACCGGTCGAACTTGTCACCGGCATTGCTCAGCGTGACGGCCGTCACATCACTGATCAGGCCGCGTTCTTTCAGTAAGACACTGAGACTGCCCATGGACTTGACTGAAATATTAGTGGGATCAAAACCCTTCATCTGCTTGCGCAATTTCATCTTGTCCATCTTGACTGTATCCAGTTCAACTGGATTGTTGCCCACCAGGTCAAGCATCTGCCTGACCTTGACGCTCTGGGGAACAGGCTTTGATCTGCTGGCGGTATCTCGAACCAACAGGCCCGCCTTCGGGGTCCAGGCGCCGGTATAGCCGATAGTCATTGAAAACTCCTTCTTTTTGATCAAGTTAGAAGGTCAGAAGTATCGGCCGGAGCACTAACGCCACCAAACTTTAATTCAGCGCTTTAACAATTTTCATACAATTAAGATACATATTGTAAAACCTCATGTTTATTGAACTTCGGAAGATTGATGAATAGTCTTTCAGACTTTTCGTACAGGGCGGATAGTTGGTTTATATCAACACCAATACTTACCCTCCACATTTCAAGCTGACAATTTTGTAATGTCCCCCTCATCTCCCTGACAGCGTTGATCTACCATCATTGAATGGCCTATCTTGTAGCAACTGGAAACACTCCTTGAATGCCTGACCCATAAAAATGGTCAGAATGCGTTTTTTTGCCCGTTAGCTGAGACGAATCCCATGCGAAACCCTCTGCGTCTGATCGCCCTGAGTGCCCTGTTCATGTCTTCCCTGGTCCAGGCCGCCGACCTCATTCCGATCGAGGTTCATCGCGACGCCAATTGTGGTTGCTGCAAAAAATGGATCACCCACCTGGAGGCCAATGGCTTCAAGGTCGATGACCACGTAGAAGCCAGCATGAGCGAATTCAAGCAACAGCACGGCGTGCCGCCACGCCTGGCGTCGTGCCACACCGCATTGATCAATGGCAAATTCGTTGAAGGCCATGTCCCGGCCGATCAGGTCCTGGCCTTGAGCAAACGCGACGATCTGCTGGGCGTCGCGGCCCCCGGCATGCCCATGGGTTCGCCCGGCATGGAAATGGACGGCATGAGCGATGCCTATCAGGTCATCGGCCTGAAAAAGGACGGCACTGACGTGGTGGTTGCGGACTACCCCGCCCATTGATGTCCGGCGCGTACTTCGGATTGTTTTTCGCGGCATTCGGTGCCGCCACGCTGCTGCCGTTGCAATCCGAAGCCGTGCTGGTCGGACTGCTGCTCAGTGATCGCTATTGGCTCTGGGCACTGCTGGCGGTGGCAACGTTCGGCAACGTTCTGGGCTCGTTAATCAACTGGTGGCTGGGGCGTGGGATCGAGCGGTTCCACGACCGACGCTGGTTTCCGGTGAGCCCCCGGCATCTGGAAAAGGCCCGGCTTCATTACCAACGCTACGGCCATTGGTCATTGCTGCTCAGTTGGCTGCCGGTGATCGGCGATCCGCTGACGCTGGTCGCCGGGGTCATGCGCGAGCCGCTGGGGCGCTTCCTGCTGATCGTTACCCTGGCCAAAGGCGCCCGCTACAGCGTGCTGGCGTTGGCGACTTTGGGCTGGATGGGTTGAACCTTCAAGGGCGGCGATTGCCTGTGATTAATGCCGCCCTAATCGAGTCGATCCAACATAGGCGGATTTTCCATGGAGCTCTCCCATGTCGCGCCCCTTCTCCCGCTGGTTACCCAGCCTGTTACTGACCGCCGTCCTGCCCGTCATCGCCCACGCCGAAGGGCCGCAATACGGCCCCGAGTTGCAAGGTTTCGACTACCCCTACACGCTCAAGCACTTCGCCTTTGATTCCCAGGGCCAATCCCTGCAAATGGGTTACATGGACGTCGCCGCCAACGGCAAGGCCAATGGCCGCAGCGTGGTGCTGATGCACGGCAAGAATTTCTGCGGTGCCACCTGGGACAGTTCGATCAAAGCCCTCAGCGACGCCGGCTATCGGGTCATCGCCCCGGACCAGATCGGCTTCTGCACCTCCAGCAAACCGGCGCACTATCAGTACAGCTTCCAGCAACTGGCGACGAACACACAACAATTGCTCAAGGCGCTGGGCATCCAGAAAGCCACCCTGCTGGGGCATTCCACCGGCGGCATGCTCGCCACTCGCTACGCCTTGCAATACCCCGAACAGGTCGAGCAACTGGCGCTGGTCAACCCCATCGGCCTGGAAGACTGGAAAGCCCTCGGTGTGCCCTATCGCACGGTTGATCAATGGTACGAGCGCGAACTCAAACTCAGTGCCGAGGGTATCCGCAACTACGAACGCACCACCTATTACGGCGGTCGCTGGAAGCCGGAGTTCGATCGTTGGGTCGACATGCTCGCCGGCCTGAACAAAGGCCCGGGACATACGCAAGTCGCGTGGAACTCGGCACTGATCTACGACATGATCTTCACGCAACCGGTGTTTTACGAATTCCAGAACCTGAAGATGCCGACCTTGCTGTTGATCGGAACATCCGACACCACCGCCATCGGCAGTGACATCGCCCCACCCGAGGTCAAGGCGAAGATCGGGCACTACGACGTCCTCGGCAAACAGGTAGCCGGGATGATTCCCCAGTCCACACTGGTCGAATTCCCCGGCATGGGCCACGCGCCGCAGATGGAAGAACCGGCCCGATTCCACCAGGCCCTGCTCGCCTGGCTGAACAAGACCAACCCCGTGCGTTGAAGAGGAAAGGCTGATGCCTGTGCAGATTGCAGTGATCGATGATTGGCAGGATGTGGCGCGCAATGCAGTGGACTGGTCGGCACTGGACAGCGTCGGTGAGGTAAGTTTTCTCCATGACTACCCCACCGATACCTCATCCCTGGCCGAGCGCCTGGCCGGGTTCGAGGTGATCTGCGTGATGCGCGAGCGCACCCGCTTCGATGAAGACCTGCTGAGGCGCTTGCCCAAGCTCAAGCTGCTGGTGACCGGCGGTATGCGCAACGCGGCCCTGGACCTGAAAACCGCCGCCGCGCTGGGCATTCAGGTCAGCGGTACAGACAGCTACAAACACGCCGCACCGGAACTGACCTGGGCGCTGATCATGGCCGCGACCCGCAACCTGGTGGTCGAGGCCAATGCCCTGCGCGCCGGCCAATGGCAGCAAGGCCTGGGTGGCGACTTGCATGGCAAGACACTGGCCATCCTCGGTCTGGGCAGCATCGGCCAGCGAGTCGCGCAGTTCGGTCAGGTGTTCGGCATGCGCGTCATCGCCTGGAGTGAAAACCTCACCGCCGAACGCGCGGCGCAGGTCGGTGTGACCCGTGTCAGCAAACAGGAACTGTTCGAACAGGCCGACGTGCTGTCGGTGCACCTGGTGCTCAGCGAGCGCAGCCGCGGTCTGGTGGACACACAAGCCCTTGGCTGGATGAAGCCCTCGGCGCTGCTGGTGAACACCGCGCGTGGCCCCATTGTCGATGAAGCGGCGCTGATCAAGGCGCTGCAGAAACAACGGCTGGCCGGTGTCGCCCTGGACGTCTTCGAGCAGGAACCGCTGCCCGCCCACCATCCGTTCCGGACCCTGGACAATGTACTGGCGACGCCCCATGTCGGATACGTGAGCCAACAGAACTACCGGCTGTTTTTCTCGCAAATGATCGAGGACATTCAGGCCTGGTCGGCGGGTGCTCCGATTCGTTTGCTGGGTTGATACCGCGTCATCGTTCATCGCGAACAGGCTCGGTCCCACAGGACTACATTGGCGGACGCAGCAATTGTGCCCGGCACAAATCCTCTGTGGGAGCGAGCTTGCTTGCGATAGCGGAGGCTCAGTCGCCATCAACGTCGAATGACACTCCGCATCGCGAGCAAGCTCGCTCCCACAGGACTACATTGGCGGACGCAGCAATTGTGCCCGGCACAAATCCCCTGTGGGAGCAAGCTTGCTTGCGATAGCGGAGGCTCAGTCGCCATCAACGTCGAATGACACTCCGCATCGCGAGCAAGCTGAACTGGCCTAATAATTCCGGACACCTCTTAAGGGCGATATGATTTCGCCAACTTGGAGGTTCCATGAACGAAAGA